>JBDRPF010000018.1:0-14865 GCA_043827325.1 Pseudomonadota bacterium
TCCGCGGACAAGAAGGGAACCGCTGCAAAAACACCCATAGAGTTTTACACGGACAACACAGCGGCCCTGAAACGGGTGAACGAGAAAATAACCAAATTGTGTGACAGGTTTCCCCTGAGCGAGCAAAGAGACGTCACCCTGTTGAACAAGCTCATGGAAGACCAGGAACGGCTGGTTCGCGTGCGGATTAAAGGGAAGGTTCCGATACGCATCGAGACGCTGAACGAGAACGAAAAACACAGGGCGCAGCATCTGCAGAGAAGATTCAGAGACGCCCAGAAACGCGGGAAAATAAGGGCCTGAGCCGGGAGTGACACAATGACCGAAAAAACACGTCAAACGTCCATTAACGAATATATTAAAAAAGATCCGTTTGCCAATCACCTCGGGGCTGTTGTCGAGGAAATTCGACCCGGCTACAGCCGGGTGTCGCTTCGCGTGACCGAGGAAATGGCCAACTTCCACGGCATTACGCACGGAAGCGTCATTTTCGCCCTGGGCGACATGGCATTTGCCGCAGCCGGCAACTCACACGGACAAACCGCCCTCGCGCTGAATGTCTCCATCAGTTTCCTCAAGGCGTCGAAACCGGGAGATCACCTGGTCGCGGAAGCAAAAGAGCAGCACGCCGGCGGAAGAACGGCACTGTATGAGATAAATATTTTTAACAAAAAAAGCGGCGAACTGGTTGCCAAGAGCCAGGACCTGGTTTACCGGAAACGCGAATGGTTTGTTCCGCCCGAAGCATAATGAATCCGGACTCATTAATAATTCTCGCATCGAAATCTCCCCGGCGGCGGTATCTCCTCGAGCAGGCAGGACTCGTCTTTTCGGTTGTCCCGAGCGGCATTGACGAAACAGCCCTCCCGGTTTCCTCACCTGAAATTTACGTAAGAGAGATGGCAGAGGCAAAGGCGGCGGACGTATCGGAGAAATACCCGGACAAGTGGGTGATCGGGGCCGACACCATCGTTCTGATAGACGGAAACATTCTCGGAAAGCCGGGCTCCAAAGCCGAAGCGTACGCCATGCTCAAACGCCTCAGCGGGAAGACCCACCAGGTGCTGACAGGCTACGCCATATCCTGCAAAACGGAAAGCGTGAATTTCTCGGAAACCATCAAGACAGAGGTTCTTTTCAAAACCTTGACCGACGCGGAGATCGCCTGGTACATCCACACGTCCGAGCCCTTTGACAAGGCCGGCGCGTATGCCATTCAGGGGCTCGGCACGTTTCTCGTGAAACGCATCAACGGGTCCTACACCAATGTTGTCGGGCTTCCGGTTTGTGAAGTCGTGGAATTTCTCCTTGGCAGGGGCGTTATCGGATTAAGTATCGACAAGTAAATGACATCACGCGATATACAAAAACAGCTGGAAAGTGTAATGCACCGCATTCGCAGGGCGGCCGAGGCTTCCGGAAGGGGCACCGAAAGGGTTCGCCTCGTGGCCGTGAGCAAAAACGTACCCGAAGACATTGTTAAAGAAGGCATCGACGCCGGCATCACCGCCCTGGGTGAAAACTATGTCCAGGAAGCCCGCAAAAAGGTCAACGCGCTCTCCTGCTATCCTGTTTCGTGGCATTTTACCGGCCGCCTTCAGAGCAACAAGGTAAAATATGCCGTCAGACTCTTTGATCTGATCCAGACGGTCGATTCGCTCAAACTGGCCCGTGAGGTGGACAAGCAGGCCAAAAAAGTGGACAAGGTCCAGGAAATACTGATACAGGTCAATATTGGAGAGGATCCCTCCAAGTCGGGTGCGCAGGCCGAATCGGCGCAAAATCTCATCCAGAGCATCGCCCGGCTCGACAACCTGTCCATAAAGGGATTGATGACCATGCCGCCTTTTTTCAACAGTCCGGAAAAAGTGCGGCCTTATTTTTCAGCGCTCCGCCGGTTGAGGGACCGGATCAGAAAAGAAATCGCTCCGAATGTATCGATGGATGAACTCTCCATGGGCATGTCCGGTGATTTCGAGGCGGCCATCGAAGAAGGCGCCACGCTGGTCCGCATCGGAACCGCAATTTTCGGTGAAAGAATATGAAAATCCTGCTTCACATATGCTGCGCACCCTGCGCCATATTCCCCACAAAACGCCTCCGGAAAGAAGACTTTGAGGTCATGGGCTTCTTTTACAGGCACAACATCCATCCCTTCACGGAATGCCTGAGACGGCAGAACGCGTTGGAATCTTACGCGGAACAGATCGGTCTCACCGTCATATGCCAGGAAGAATACGACATGGAAGAATTCATTCGAAACGTCGTTTTCAGGGAGTCCGAGCGATGCGCATACTGCTATCACGAACGCCTCAGGTCCGCGGCCCTTGTTGCAAAGCGCGGGAAGTTCGATTGCTTTTCGACCACCCTTCTCTACAGCAAGTTTCAGAAACACGACATGATAAAAACAATCGGTGAATCCGTTGGGAAATCCGTTGATTTCCCCTTTTACTACCAGGATTTTCGGATCGGATGGAAGGAGGGCGTTGAAGAATCAAAACATATGGGGATGTATCGCCAGCAATACTGCGGCTGCATTTACAGCGAAAAAGAAAGGTATTTCAAACCCTAAACCCATCGACCATACCCATGTTCGGCAACTTCATATATTTTATCATCGTACTCCTCATATATTCAACCTACCAGCCTTCCGGAGACACGAATTTCACCGCTGCTGAGACGCTTTTTCTGTTTCTTTTCCTGATGACTTTCTTTGTCGCCGTCACCTGGGCGCAATTTAATACATTGGCAAAACGGGTTTCACGCGAGAGCTACGTCGTTCTCGACCATAAAATCAGCGCGACGACAAGCCGGCAGTCGGTCATGGCAATCATGATTTTTGCCATAAACATCTACGGACTGAACCTTAAATCGTTCCTGTCGGAAATATCCTTTGTTTCGGTGATCCCCACTTTCCAGGCGTTGCTCTTTCTCGGTCTTTTTATTTTCTACCTTTCCATCGTCTGGGCATGCGCTCACCGCGTGCAAGAGAAGCTCCAAATGACGGACATGTCCGTTCGGTCATACGTTCTTTCCAACATCTCTTTTTCCATCCCAGTTCTTCTGCCCTGGGTTTTGCTTTCCGGTATTGCCGACATCATCAACGTATTGCCTTTTGACACCCCGAAACGATATCTCTCCACCACAGAGGGTGAAGTCATATATTTTCTTGTCTTTCTGTTCGGCGTGGCAATTGTCGGCCCGGCAATAATTCAGAAATTGTGGAGATGCAAACCCCTGGAGAACGGGGAGGCCCGGCGTCGGATCGAAGAACTGTGCCGGAAGGCGGGCATCGGGTACAACAACATTCTATACTGGCCCATATTCGGCGGCAGGATGATTACCGCCGGTGTTATGGGCCTGATCAAAAAATTTCGCTACATCCTTGTAACCGATGCCCTTCTGCGCCTGCTTGATCCGGAAGAAATCGATGCCGTCATCGCACATGAAATCGGGCACGTTAAACGGAATCATCTCCTGTTTTATCTGGTCTTTTTTATCGGCTACCTCCTGCTGTCCTATGCCACGTTCGACCTGGTCATATATTTTATCATCTACTCGGAGCCTATATACCGATCGATAATGAACACCGGTCTCAACCGTGCCGCCATAACCTCCGCGATTTTCAACATTGCCGCCATTCTAATGTTCCTGATCTATTTCCGCTTTATCTTCGGTTATTTCATGCGCAACTTCGAGCGCCAGGCAGACGCATATGTTTATGCGCTGTTCGATAGCGCAAAACCCCTGATCTCCACACTTGAAAAAATCGCCGCAACCAGCGGCCAGTCACCCGACAAGCCCAACTGGCATCACTTCAGCATTTCGGAACGGATTTCGTTTTTGAAGAAATGTGAAGCCGACATGACCTGGAAAACCCGCCATGATTGGAAAGTGAAAAAGAGTATCGCCATGTATCTTGCGGGAATACTCCTGATCGGCGGCGCGGGATATCATCTCAACTTCGGTGAAACCGGAAAGCGCCTGAACACGCACCTTTTTGAAAAAATAATTCAAAGGGAGCTTGAAAAGACACCGGACAAACCGGGGTTGTACAGTCTGCTGGGGGATCTTCACTACAGCAACAAGAACTACGACAAGACCATCGATGCCTATGAAAAAGCCCTGGCCCTGAACCCGGACGGCACTGAAGTGCTGAACAACCTGGCGTGGCTCTACGCCACCTGTGACGTCAAAAAATTCCGCCATCCGGAAAAGGCCCTCGAACTGGCAGAAAAAGCCGCCCGGCTGAACGAAGATCCCCACATCCTGGACACCCTTGCGGAAAGCTATTATGCCAACGGCCGGTTCGATGCCGCGGCTGCCATGGAGAGACGCGCCCTCGAGCGGGTCTGGCAGAACCGCCCCTACTACGAAGCCCAGTTGAAAAAATTTTCAGATGCGGCGGAAAAAGCCCGCTGACCCGAGGGCGGATAAGCGCGTGTTCCTCCCGCAGAGCGAATGGCTTCAGGAAATCCCCTGAAAGAGCGCAAAATCGGCTTGGAATCTAAATTCGAAATTCCCAAGCTCGCGCGAAGCATCCCGACGGGGATAAATCCGAAACAAATTCGAATGACCAAAATTCGAAATTTTAAAAAAAATTGTGCGATGTCTAACATACAAAAAACCCGCTGTTTCGAAAACAACGGGCTTTTTATGAATGGCTGAAGCGCTAACGCCATGCGCCCTGTCCTATGCGCTCAGCGCATTTTATATCCGGTGCGGCACCCGGGGTGAATCGACTATTCGATGCAGACCTTCCTGACATTCACGAGGTCTATCAATCCGCCGAAGATTTTTGCAAGGCCGTCCTGCTTGAGGGTCGTCATGCCGTCTTCCAGCGCCTGTTTCTTCAATTCCTCCATGGGCTTGTTCAACTGGATCAGTTTTTTCATAGTATCTGTTCCCAAGAGCAGTTCGTGGATGCCGCAACGGCCGCCATACCCGGTGTTGTTGCACTTGGCGCAGCCCACGGGTTTTTTGATCATGAGATCATCGGTGTAGGGGATGTTGAGTAACCGCTCGAACTTTTCAAGTCCGCCGTATTCCCGAATCAGATCTTCGTACTCTTCCAAGGTCAAGTGGTAGTCTTCCTTGCAGGCCTTGCAAAGGGTCCGCCCGAGACGCTGGGCAAGAATTCCCAGAATTGCATCGGCGAAGTTGAACGGGTCCATGCCCATGTCCAGAAGCCGGGTGATGCTCTCCGGCGCGCTGTTGGTGTGCAGTGTGGAAAAGACCAAATGTCCGGTCAGGGAGGCCTCGATGCCGATGTGGGTGGTTTCCTTGTCCCGCATCTCACCCACCATGATCACGTCCGGGTCGGCCCGCAAAAACGCCCGCATGGCCGCGGCAAAATCGAAGCCGATCTTGGACTGCACCTGCACCTGTCTCAATCCCCGCTGGGTGATTTCCACGGGGTCTTCGGCAGTCCAGATCTTGGTTTCGACCTTGTTGATATATCCCAGGGCCGAATGAAGCGTGGTCGTCTTCCCCGAACCGGTGGGGCCGCACACGAAAACGATGCCGTACGGCTTGGTGATGATACCGACAAAATTATCATAGTTTCGTTGAGAGAAGCCCATTTTGTCCAAAGGGATCGGTTCCCCGGCGGCCAGGATACGCATGACCACGTCTTCCAGCCCCCCTTGGGTCGGAATCGTGGCGACACGAAGTTCGATGTCCAGTCCGCCGTATTTCTTGAATTTAATTTTACCGTCCTGGGGTTTCCGGCGCTCGGCGATATCCAGGTCAGCCATGATCTTGAGGCGTGACGAGATGGCGTTGCGATATGCGTAAGGTATAGTCTGGTACACCTGGCAGGCGCCGTCCACGCGTATCCGAACCTGGGTGTTATTTTTCCCGGGATACGGCTCGATGTGGATATCGGAGGTCCCCCGGTTGTAAGCGTCAATGATCATCTTGTTGACAAGCTGAACAACCGCGCTGTCTTCATCCCCCACGCGCGACTCGGCCACTTCGATTTCATCATCCTCGGCCGCGAGCTGCGAAAGGATATCATCCATGGAGGCCATTTCTTTCTCGTCCGTGGTAAAGAGGCCGATGAATTCGAGGATGTCTTCTCTCAGGGCGACGTTTAGGATAACATTTTTTCCAGGGAAGAGAGACTTGATTTCGCTGACCCTCTGAAGGTCGTGCGGGTTGTCGATGGCGACCACCGGATCCTCACCTTCGGAGTGAACCGGCACCCACATATTTTTCTTCATAAACGGCACCTTCAGGCCGTGAAGGAGGGCGCCCGGGATAGGCATGTTTTTGTCATACTCAACCAGCGGGACCTTAAAAAATTTCTCGAGGGACTTGAGAATATCCTTTTTCTGGATTTTGAGTTCCTTCATCAGGATATTTTCGACCGATTCTTTTCGCTGCCTTGCGTCGGCAATGGTCTTGTCGAGCTCTTTTTGGGTCAGGATATTGTTTTCAAGCAGCAGGCCGAACTTGGTGGGGCGGGCCTTTGCCATCCGCTTCTGGTTGTACAGGGCGATGCCCAGAATTTTGCCCATCTCGGTGACGGCTTCCTCGTCGATCTTCGAAAATGAAGAGCCGTCCGTTCGATTTATCAGCTGAATCGCCCCCAGCAGAAACTTTTTGAAAATGATCGGAACGACCAGCACCTGCTTTGTCCTGAAACCGGTCTTTTGATCCCAGCTCTTATCGAATTTAAGTTCAGCATCGATGGAAGACAGTTCCTTGTCATCATACACATCCTGAATGTTGATCAGTTTCTGCTTGAAAGCCGAAAAACCGGATATGCTGCTCGTGGACACCGGAATTCGGATTTCCGCCACCTCGTCTCCGGACTTAAACCGTGACACGAGTTCCCGTGTTTTCCCGTCGACCACATAGACCGTGAGTCTTTCCGCCTCAAACAATCCGGTGATCTCATCCTTCAGGTCAACCAAGATCCCGTCCAGACTGGGTGCCGCATATATTTTGTTGCAGATATCCTGAAGATTTTTCCGGTATTCCACCTCCGACTCGAGGTTTTGAGAGCTGGTATTATTGGCCTGTTTCAACATTTTTCTACCACCTGTTGTAATGTAAGATTTACGTTAATTCAGCCATCGGAATCAATCTCTTCAGCCCTGTTGTAATTATCGTAGATCTTTTTCGCGCCGCCTCCCACAAGCAGAACACCCAGAATATAGAAACAAAAACGAATGTAAAACATCACCGACGAGAATTGACCGATCTGTTCAATCCGGGGCATGACCTGGGGAATCCTGAAAAAAACGCCGATACCTGCCATGACGAGCAGGGCACCCCAGACCAGTTGAAGCGTAACCCTGTTTCTGGCGGCAGTGCTGTCTGAATTTGGGCTGTTTTTAAAATTCACTATAAATTAAAATCGCTGTCTTAAATTATAAATCATTTAATCAAATGTTGTCAAATTATGAAACAAATAAATTCAATTATCAAGAGGAAAATGGAAAGGAGACCGAAGTGAACACCTATTCGGGTGGCAACTGCTCTAACCGCCAAGGTAAACTTCCTTTACCTTGGGGTTGTCCAAAAGCTCTCCGGCCAGGCCTTCGAGTGCGACTTCACCACTCTCGAGGACGTAGGAATGGTGGGCTGCCTTGAGAGCGGCCCTGGCGTTTTGTTCTACCAGCAAAATCGTCGTGCCGGAACTGTTCAACTGTTCGATAACGTTGAATATCTCTCTGATGATCAGCGGCGCGATCCCCATGGAGGGTTCGTCAAGAAGAAGCAGTTCGGGCCGGCCCATCAGGGCTCGGGCAATGGCCAGCATCTGCTGTTCGCCGCCGGAAAGGGTGCCGGCGATCTGTCCGGAACGGTTTTCCAGAATGGGAAAAATCTCATACATGCGTTCGACGCGTTTCTTGATCTCCTGGCGATGACGCCGCTTGAAATAATGGTAGGCGCCGAGATGAATATTGTCCAGGACCGTCAGATGGCTGAAAATCTGCCTTCCTTCCGGCACCTGGGAGATACCCAGCCTCACGATACGATTGGAAGTCAATCCCGTAATATCCTGATCCTTATAAAATATTTTACCCGATCGGATCTTCATCAGGCCGGAAATTGTTTTGAGGAGCGTGGATTTGCCGGCACCGTTGGCACCGATTATGGACACCACCTTTCCCCGGGGCACCTCCAGCGAGACATTTTTAAGCACACCGATATTCCCGTAAGCGGCACTGAGCCCTTCAATCCTGAGCATGTTTTACGCCTCGCTCCCTAAATAGGCCTCGATGACCCTTGGATTATTTTGAATCTCTTCCGGCGGACCCTCGGCAATCTTCTGGCCGTAGTTGAGCACGACGACCTCATCCGAAATATTCATGACAACCCTCATGTCGTGCTCCACCAGCAAAACGGTAATTCCCCTGGCCTTGATGGCCCGGATCAGGGAAGACGCCAGATGTGTCTCGGTTTCGTTGAGCCCGGCAGCCGGTTCGTCCAGGCATATCAGTTCCGGTTCACCGGCCAGGGCCCGCCCGATCTCAAGGATTTTCTGCTCGCCGAGGGGCAGACTGTCGGCCGGATCGTTTGCCTTGTTGCCCAATCCGATAAACTTCAGAATCTTCATCGCCCGTTCAAAAATCTCCGCTTCTTTTTTCCTGGACCCCGGCAGCAAAAATCCCGAAGCGAAAAAGGAGGTCGAAACTCTGGCATGACAGCCCAGCATGACATTTTCCAGAACCGTCATATTGTCGAACAGTTCAATCGTCTGAAAGGTTCGTGAAATCCCCCGTTTTGCAATCTGATGCGCCTTGAGATTTTGAATGGGTTGCCCCTTGAATCGCACCGATCCCTCGTTCGGGGGAAAAGACCCGGTGATGACATTAAAAAGGGTTGTTTTGCCCGCGCCGTTCGGGCCGATAATCGCCTTGATCGATCCCCTTTTGACATGGAAATTGAGATTGCTCAGCGCCATCAAACCGCCAAAGGCCATGACCACGCCCCGTACCTCCAGAATATTTCCTTCGAGAACCGAATTCATCCGATTTTCATCTCCTGAACCATCCTTTAACCATCCCCGGCACCCCGGCAAGCCCATGAGGTAAAAAGATGGTGACCAGCAGCAGGATGGCGCCGTAGATGATGACCTCGTATTCATTAAAATAGTGCAGCCACTCATAACTCAAAAAGGTAATAATCACGGCTCCGATAACAGCACCCCAGATCGTTTGCATCCCGCCCAGGGCGAGCATGATTAAAAGCTTGATGGAAAAGAAAAGGTCAAAGGCCGATGGATTGACAAAATTCAGATAATGGGCATAAAGACTTCCGGCCAGGGAGGCCAGTATGGCCGAGTAGACAAACACCACGATTTTGACCCTGGCGACGTCAACGCCCATGGCACCGGCGGCCGCCTCACTCGAATGGATGGCCCTTAACGCACGCCCCTCGGCGGACTGGATGACATTGACGTTAAAAATGAATACCGCCAGGACAATGCCCCATACCAGGTAAAAATATTTCTCGACAGAATCCAGGTCAAACCCGAAGATGCTCAGCCCCGGAATGCCGGCCATTCCGTCCGGTCCGCCGGTCCACGCCATTTCTTCCTTGAAAACAATATAAATAATGACCCCGAACGCCAGGGTCGCCATGGCAAGATAGTGGCCTCTGAGTTTTAGAGACGGTGCACCGACCAGAAAGGCAATGACGGCGGTCGTCGCCATGCCGATGACCATGCAGCCCCACGGATTCAAACCAAAGCGGGTGGTCAAAATAGCGGACACATAGGCGCCGATGCCGTAAAAGGCTGCGTGCCCGATGGAGATCTGGCCGGCATAGCCCATCAGGAGGCTGAGACCGATGGTAATCAGGCAGTAAATACCGGCATACACCAGGATGTCCGGATAGTGTTCGACAGCGGGAATTTGGCGGGCAACCCACGGGAAGATGACGATAAAAAGCGCAAAAACAGCAATGGAGCGCTTGCCGATCCGTATCATGTTTAAAACCTTTTGATCCTGCTGATCTCTATGTTGCCAAAAATACCGCTGGGCTTATAGAACAATACGATTACAAGAACAACGAGCGCAAAAGCATCCTTGTACCCGGAAGAGATCAGCCCGGCCCCCATGGATTCGATGACCCCCAGGATAAGGCCGCCGACGACCGCACCCGGAAAACTTCCCAGCCCCCCCAGCACAACGGCGCCGAAACCCTTTACCGCCAGCATGGCCCCGCGGTCATACTCCATGAGGGAGATGGGGGTTATCGTAATTCCTGCCACCGCACCGATGGCAGCGGAGAGGGCAAAGGACAACAGGATCATCAGCTTGACGTCGATTCCGACCAGGCTGGCCGCGTCAGGATTGTCGGCGCACGCGCTCATGGCCTTTCCAAGAATGGTTCTGTCAAAAAAGAATTTCAAGGCAATAACAATCAAGATCAAAAAACCGATAACCCACAAATACTGGGGCTGGACGACAGCCCCCATCACGATGAGCGGGTTGCGCCCGGAAAACGCGGGAAGGTCATACGGGTCCTTGCCCCAGATAAACATGGCCGTGCCCTTGATCAGGACAGAGGCCGCAATTGTTGCAATGATCAGGGTCAGCACCGTAGGCTGCCGGATGGGATTAATTGCCAACCGGTCCAGAAGCATCCCCACTAAAGTGACGACAATCACCGTCACCGGAAAGGCCAAAACAAGGGGAAGCCCTATGGTTGCGTGACAAAAAACCATCACCAGGCCTCCGAGCATCACAAACTCACCCTGGGCGAAGTTGATAATCTCGGTCACATTATAAATGATGTTAAACCCCACCGCCACCATGGCATATATGCTGCCAACGGTCAGGCCGGTGATGAGATATTGCAAAAGCTGGCCTGCAAAGGTGATTTTTTCCATTGTACTTCCATTAATAAAAAGTGAGGACGGCAAAAACACCATCCTCACTTTTTCTTGGGCCGAAAAAGCGAGCGCATTCCCTGCAGCGGGTCGGGGGGCGGCAAAGATTTGCCGCCTCCGGAGGACCCCGCCGTGCGGGGCTGCAGGGTACGCTTCAACAACAGTGACGAACCCGGGCCCGGAGGACCCGGTTCTCAAGGACTATAAAATCAGTCGGCCAAAGCCCAGTCACCGTCTTTTACGATAACCATGGTAAAGGATTCCTTGGTCAGGCCGTTGTGGTCATCCGGCGAGTAGGTGAAAATACCGTGCTGGCCCACAAACCCCTTGATATTATTTTCCAGATAATCCCTTATTTTTGCCCTGTCGCAGCCAACAGCCTTCAGCGCCTCGGCCGCCATATTCAAAGCGTCCCAGGCGTGCCCGCCAAAAGAGCTCAGGGGTTCATTGTATTTTGCCGTATAGTCTTTCTGATACTGCATGGTTACATTCTTTTGCGGATGGTCTGCCGGTAAGAGATCGGCAATGTTGCAGGCGCCCAGCGGGCAGAGCACGCCTTCGGCCGCTCCTGCCGCCAGTTCGATATTCTTTTTGCTGCCGAAACCGTGGCTCTGATAAAAGGGGATACCCGTCATGCCGAGATCTCTCCAGTTACGAAGCACCACCACCTGGGTCGGACCGACAGACCAGTTGATAATGACCTGCGGCGCTGTTCCCTTGATCTTGGTGAGCTGGGTCGTCAAATCGGTATCTTTGTCTCCGTACTTTTCATCCGCAACGATGGTCATTCCGTATTCGGGAGCCAACCTGAGAAGTTCCTGCCGTCCGCTGGCGCCGAATCCGGAGTCAACACTGATGAGAGCGATATTTGTCAAACCCCGTTTTTTCAAATGGGTGTAAATGGCCTCTGCAGCCATGGTGTCTGTCTGGGGCGTCTTGAAAACCCATTTGTACGGCTTCCCGGTTTCATCATTATGAACGATTTTGTAGCTGGCGGCGCATGAAATCAGCGGCATCTCCTCTTTTTCCGCAATCGGTATAATGGCCATGCTTGTCCCGCTGACGGATGGACCGATCACCACGCACACCTTATCCTGGGCGATCAGTTTTTTGAAAAACAGGTTTGTCTTGGTCGCATCCCCTTCCGTATCGTAGACGATGAGTTCCAGTTTATGCCCGTTAATACCGCCGGCGCTGTTTATTTCTTCTGCTATCATCTCGGCGGTTTTCTTTTCCGGATCGCCTAAAAAAGAGGCCCCGCCCGTCACGGCAAAAAGAGCCCCGACCTTGTAGGCCTCGCCCTCGGCTAACATAACGGGTTTTTCAGTAAGTTTTGCAATCTGGGCCTTGAGATCAGCATTTTCTTTCGTCAATTGATCCACCTTGCTGGTCAATTCATTAACTTGTGCGGACATGTCAGGCTTTTCGGTACATGAAAATAGCAGTCCCAAACCGAATAGACAGATTACTGTAAGAATAGAAATCCTTCTGGGTGTCATCTTTTCCTCCTTTTGTTTGTTGTTTGGCGTTTAGTGTGTCGTGTTTGGCGTTTTGCATTCATGTCTGTTGAAACGACTACTAAACACTAAAAACCAAACACTTAAGTAAATAACCCGGCCCCGGAGGACCCGGCTTAGGTGCACTCCAGATGGGTGAAGTCTAACTTTCAGGGTTCCCCGTTTCGGGTTTATCGTTCAGGGTTCTCCTTCAGGGTTAACCTATGAACCCTGGTCGCCTGCGGCGCCGCAAAAGGCGGGTAAACTTTGAACCTCTGAACCTTGAACCTTTGAACCGTGAACCTTAATTTAAAGCATCGGCGTTATTTTTAACTTGGCCCAAAGGACCAGATTTTTCAGGACTTAACCATTAAAGGGTGTATACCTCTTTTCCGTTAATGACCGTAACGTTGTTTTTTTGCAGTATTTCAACAGCGTGGTCCAAATTGTCGAACCTGAAAATCATTATGGCATTGTCACCGCTCTGCTGAACAAACGCGTACATGTATTCCACATTGACCCCCTCCCTGTTCAGAATGTTCAGTATGCTGTGGAGACCGCCCGGCCGGTCTTCCACTTCCACGGCTACGACATCCGTCTTTCCGACGGTGAAACCCCGGTTTTTCAGCGCCGTTTCAGCCCTGTCATTGTCATTGACGATCAGCCGCAATACACCGAAGTCAGATGTGTCCGCCAGGGCAAGCGCCCGGATGTTCACTTCGGCTTCCGCCAGAATCGCCGCGACTTCCGCCAGCCGTCCCGCCTTATTTTCCAAAAACACCGAAATCTGTTCCGCTTTCATTGTCTCCTCCTTATTTGTTGCCTAACCTGGGTGTGCCGGAAGCAAAAATATCAATGAAACATGTTTGCGACAGTTTCTAAATTTTTCGCTTGTCAATAACCCGAACCGCCTTGCCTTCACTCCGGGCGATTACCTTGGGCTCCACCAGCTTCACCCTGGCCGATACGCCGAGATAGTCCTTGATATTTTTGGCTATCTTTCGTTCCATACTCTGCAGGTGCTTGACCTCATCGGAAAAGATGCCCTCGCCCACTTCAACCAGAACCGTGAGCGTGTCGAGCTTGTCCTCCCTGTCCACAACAAGCTGATAGTGAGGCTCGACGTTCTCCATTTCCATGAGAACACTTTCAATCTGGGATGGAAAGACGTTCACGCCGCGGATAATGAGCATGTCATCCGTGCGGCCGCTCACCCTGTTCATGCGAACGTGCGTCCGCCCGCAAATGCACGGTTCGGGATTGAGCGATGTAATGTCACGGGTTCTGTACCGGATAACGGGAAACGCTTCCTTGGTGATGGACGTAAACACGAGCTCGCCGGTTTCACCGTGGGGGAGAACGTCACCGGTTGCCGGATCGATCACTTCCGGAATAAAGTGATCTTCAAATATGTGGAGACCCCTTTTCGCCTCGTGGCACTCAATGGCAACACCGGGACCGATCACTTCGCTCAGACCGTAGATATCCACAGCGGTCAGGTTCAACTTCCGTTCGATCTCCTCCCGCATGTTTTCGGACCAGGGCTCGGCCCCGAATATGCCGAACTTGAATTTCAAATCCTTAAACGAAACCCCCATCTCTTCAGCGACTTCCGCAAGGTGAAGCGCGTAGGAAGGTGTTGCGGTCAGGATCGTCGGCCCAAAGTCTTTCATGATCACAATCTGCCGTTTTGTGTTTCCCCCGGAAACCGGGATGACCGAAGCCCCCAGTTTTTCCGCGCCGTAATGAATGCCCAGACCTCCTGTAAAAAGTCCGTATCCGTAAGCATTGTGAATAATGTCGTCTCGAGTGGCACCCCCCGCGACAAGTGCGCGCGCCATGAGTTCAGCCCATGTGCTGACCTCCCTGGCCGTGTAACCCACTACCGTCGGCTTGCCGGTGGTTCCCGAGGAAGCGTGGATACGGACCACGTTGCTCATGGGGACCGAAAACATACCGAACGGATAGTTGTCACGCAAATCCTCTTTTGTCGTAAACGGGAGACGCTGCAAATCGCTCAGGGATTGAATGTCGTCCGGCGTGACACCTTTTTCTTGAAAGGACTTTCTGTAAAACGGGACATTCGCATACACACGGCCGATGGTGGCTTTGAGCCGGCGCAATATAATCGGCTCGAGGTCTTCCCTGGGCATGGTTTCAAATCCGATATCGAGAATCATTCCAACACTCCTTTCAAAAAAAATGTGCGTTCTAACCCGTATGAAACGGAATGCTGCTTAAAGAACAGCCAAAACCCGCAGTTTAAAAATAAAAAAACCATGGGTTTTGTTTTTTGCTGTGTCCACCCATGGTTTTTAATTTTTTTTGCCGGTTCGACTTTCTACATTGCCAGCCCATGGATGGACTTCCTAAAGCAGAAGCCGCCACTAAAGCTAAAAAAGCAAAAGAAGAACCGCATAATTTTCATTAGCTTTTAGATCTGTTTTTGCCTTAACCGGCAGGCAAATACTTAATCGTTCTTAATTAATAATTGTGTATTAATAATTAATTATTAAT
>JBDRPF010000019.1:0-2868 GCA_043827325.1 Pseudomonadota bacterium
TGCAACGAGAGCCAGAAAGAGCGATACATAGGAAACCCAGTCAACCGGTTTTTTTGCGATACCGGACGGGGTGGCCTCTCCGACTTTTTGACCGCATGCGGTGCATTTTGTAGCTGCCGCCGGAAGGTGGGTGCGGCATTCGGGGCATCGTTTGGTATCATATTTTTGGGATCTGGTCGGTTCAGCCATTGTTGTCTCTCATATTCGAAGTTTTAGGGTATGAACAAAATTACCAGGTCGGACGAATGCATGGAACGGTCGGATCGACCTGTTGCCGGAGCAGATTATACATTTCTTTTTTCACTGTTTAAAATAACATTCTTGTCATTTCCGGTCAAGGGGTCGACTCGAAATTGTAATGAAAATTTCTTTCTGATTACTATCGGTTTGAAAAATTTCTAAACCGGATTGGCGTTTATCGCTATTTCCGTGCAAAATTCAGGTAAAAATCAGTCATCAGGTTAAATGATTTCTACCGCGCACGCCATGGAAACCCCGCCGCCGCCGCAGAGGGTGGCAAGGCCAAGGGTTTTTCCCCGCTTTTTCATGGCGTGGATCAGGGTGACGATTATTCTGGCCCCGGTCGCACCCACCGGGTGCCCGAGGCCGATTCCCGATCCGTTGACATTGGTAATGCCCCGGTTTAAACCCAGGGTTTTTTCACAGCCGATGTACTGAGCCGCAAAGGCTTCGTTAATTTCAACGAGTTCAAAATCCTTAATTGAAAGACCGCTGTTTTTGAGCAGGTTCTCCACGGCGGGCACGGGGGAAAGCCCCATCACAGATGGATGGCACCCGCCCCTGGCAACGGCTTTGATTCTTGCCAGGGGTTCGATGTTGAGATCCCTTGCTCTTTCAGCCGACATAATGACCAGCCCCGCAGACCCGTCATTTAAACCGCTTGAGTTTCCGGCGGTAACCTTTCCGATTTCCGGCACAAACGCGGGAGGAAGCTGCTCGAGTTTTTCCATTGTCAGCCCGGGTCGGAAATGTTCGTCCTTGTCAAAGCGCAGCGGTTCCTTTTTTCGTCTCGGCACTTCAACGGGCACAATCTCGTCTCGAAAAGAGCCGTCGTTTGTGGCCCTTTCAGCCTCGTTATGGCTCCTCAGAGCAAGAATATCCATTTCCATTCGGCTGATATTGAGATGCTGCGCCACGAATTCCGCCGTATGCCCCATGATATACGGCTTCCCCTTAAATATGCTCAAGGGAGCCTCGTTTTCATTTACCGGTCCGTCTTCGGGGTGAGGGATGATGTAAGATCCGGCGTGAAGGGCCCGGATTATGGCATCCACGAAAACCTGGTCCTGCAGGCGGAAACCCCAGCGGGCACCCGGCGCGATATACGGTACGCCGGACATGTGTTCGACGCCGCCGGCGAGGATGATATCCGCCATGCCCGCCTGGATCATGGCCATGCCAGAGACGACGGCCTCCATGCCGGACACGCACACCCGGTTTACGGTGACTGCCGTCACCGAATCGGGTATGCCGGCCAGCAGGGCGCCGACACGGGCGACATTAAAGGCGTCGGGCGGCTCCATGCAGCACCCGTAGCGGACATCATCTAAAGTTTTCAAATCGATCCCTGCACGTTCGACAGCCGCTTTCATGGTGACAGCTGCCAGCGCGGCGATGTTCATATCGCGCAGGGACCCGCCGAACGCGCCGATTGCCGTTCGGCAGGCGGATACAATGACGACTTCTTTCATTTTACACCTCTTGTTACTCTTGAACACCGGTGGCCGAAATGAGCTCCCCGGTAAAATGCCCCACCGCAACCTTGCTCTTGAGCCTGACCGGAATTCGTCGATGATCTGCCGTGACCCAGATCCTGATCTTTGCGTTTTTGCTCTTTTCAAACACACCCCCGATATGCTCCAGTTCGGGTTCCAGCAGATAGGTGTCATACGTTCCGGCCGGCAGTTTGATTTTTTCTCTTTTAACGACGCGCGCCTTTCCCATAACACACTTTTTCCCGTCTGTAACGGGCCGTTCGAGGGTTTTGTTTTCTTTAAAGTCGCATCGACGGACGTAATAAAAGGCGGACAGCGGGTCGAAGGATCCGGGCAATAGGGCGATGGGGTCGTTTTCCCGGTTGAAGTTGGAATATCGCGCTTCCATTTTTTCCCAGTCGAAATTAACGACCACGTCTCTCAGGGTTTTTCCTTCGTGCTGCTTTTTTTTGAATAAAAGCGAGCGGGTCACCTCCGCGTCCGCATAGGCGTCCACCCTGTTGCGCACCGTGTAAAAAACATCGATGAAGGCATTGGACGTTGCCGTAACCATGAAGTGATAGGCTTTTTTGCCGTCGATGACTTCCATGGGAAGGACCTCAACTACGGCCTCTCCGGCAGGGATGAATCCCCATTTGAGCTCGTACGTCAGCCGTTCTCCCGGAGAAAATGGAGCAAGTCCCTCGCCGGCTGCCGCAATGCCTGCAAAACAGAATACCGAAAGAATTGCAGCTAAAAACAGCAAAAGGGCGGGCCGCACGGGCGGCCGCTTATATCGTTCATTCACGGGTTGCGCCCTTGTTTCCCGCTGTATTTTTGTAGAATAAACAGCTGATGCGGCAAACATATTGTAAAAATGATTCTTGCCAACAAACCGCCCCGCTCTTTGAGCGGGACGGCTGCAAATTCAACATAAAAGCACCGGCGTGCTTTTACCATTGTCCGCCGGCAGACTAATTCAAGCCACCCGCTTTCAGGCTGTGTCGTAATTAAAAAAACCGGAGTTTCAAGATTTTTCGTCATTCCGGGCTTGACCCGGAATCCAGAATAGTTTCAAGTTGATATACTCCTGGATGCCGGATCAAGTCCGGCATGACTTGAAGAAAAAAGAATCTATTTTTACAATTATGAC
>JBDRPF010000020.1:0-9062 GCA_043827325.1 Pseudomonadota bacterium
TGACCGGCGACATCAACGACATCATGAACGCCCACAACCTGGCCATGGTGGCCCTGACCGCCAGAATGCAGCACGAGCGCAACTACAATGACGAACAGCTTGCGCGTCTGACCCGTATGCCCAGGCTGGACGTCGATCCCACCCGGGTGGAGATGGGCTGGATCATGGATTTCTGTGCACAGGCCTTGCGAAATATCGTTATCGGTCTGGGCGGACGTGCTGACGGCATGGTCATGCAGTCCAAGTTCGGGATTGCGGTCAGCTCCGAGCTGATGGCGATTCTTTCCATTGTTCGCGACCTGAAAGACCTGCGCGAAAAACTGAACAACATCACCGTGGCCTTTAGCAAATCAGGTAAACCGATTACCACCGGCGACCTGGAAGTCGGCAATGCCATGACCGCCTGGATGCGCAACACCATCAACCCGACCCTCATGATGACGGCAGAGTATCAACCCTGCATGATTCACGCAGGACCGTTTGCCAATATCGCCGTGGGCCAGTCTTCCATCATCGCCGACCGGGTCGGGCTCAAGCTTTTTGACTACAATGTGACCGAATCCGGTTTCGGTGCCGACATCGGCTTTGAGAAATTCTGGAACGTCAAATGCCGTTACAGCGGTCTGAAACCCAACGTCTCCGTACTCACCACCACCATCCGCGCGCTCAAGATGCACGGCGGCGGCCCCAAGGTCGTGGCCGGTCTGCCCCTGCCCAAAGAGTATCAGAAAGAAGGTCTGGACATACTGGAAAAGGGCGTTGGTAATATGGTGCATCACATCAACACCATCCGGATGTCCGGTATCAACCCGGTGGTCTGCATCAATTGTTTCCACACCGACACCAAGGCTGAAATCGCCATGGTGCGCAAGTACGCCGAGGAAGCCGGTGCCCGCTGTGCGGTTTCAACCCACTGGGCCGACGGCGGTGACGGCGCGCTGGAATTTGCCGATGCGGTCATCGAGGCCTGCAACGAAAAAGCCGACTTCAAATTCCTGTATCCCCTGGAAACAAAACTGCGCGACCGCGTAGACCTGATCGCCAAGAACGTCTACGGTGCCGACGGTGTGTCTTGGACGCCTGCAGCCGAAGCCAAGGCCAAGATGCTCGAAGCAGATCCCAAGTACAATGACTACACCACCATGATGGTCAAGACCCACCTTTCGCTAACCCATGACCCGGCGGTCAAGGGTACGCCTAAAGGCTGGACCCTGCCTATCCAGGACGTGCTGATCTTCTCCGGGGCCAAGTTCCTCTGCCCCTGTTGCGGCACCATCAGCCTGATGCCGGGAACCAGCTCGGACCCGGCCTACCGCAGAGTGGATGTGGACGTGAAGACCGGAAAAGTGACCGGATTGTTCTAAGCGAATTGAACCGTTCATCTGAATAACGCAAAAGGGCTCGAACAGATTGTTCGAGCCCTTTTTGTTGCCATAACAGCTTTCCATTTTTTTGTCATTCCGGCGAAAGCCGGGCACGTAGTGACACGCAGTGCAGTTTTTCAAGCCGAACGGCGCAACCGTCAGCGCTAACCTTTAGCGCTATCCAGCAAATCAAATATATTCTGGATGCCGGATCAAGTCCGGCATGACGACTCAGGGACTTTTTACGAAGGCGTCAAAATTCGATGCCCTATTTTTCTGGGGCGGTGAGAAGATATTTTTTGCCCCAGAGAAAGCTGATGGCGTCCACCGCATCTTCAACGCTCACCCGCCCGGTGTTTATGACAAAATCATAATGCAGGGGATCTGCAACATCTGCCTGAAATGATTTTTTTAAAAAATCCCTGCGTTTTGACTCCCTGTTAACAACACGCTCCCTGGCTTCTTTAATCGACACGCCGAATCTGTGGGCGACATTCTTCACCCTCAGATCAAAGGGGGCTACAACCCGCAGGCTGAGTCTGTCTTCGTCAGCGAGAATGAAGTTTGCCCCCCGCCCCACGATAACGGCTCTTCCGTGCCTTCCGATCGTCTCGATGACTTTTTTGAGATGTTCAAGATAAAGGCCGGGCCAGAGATATTGATCCTTTAACAGGGATGACAGGAAATCCTCGACGCCGGACATCCGTTCCTTTTCAATACGTTCGATTACGTAGGGGCTGATGTCGACGCTTTCCGCGATTTCCTTAATGATTTCGCGATGAAATAGATCAAATCCCAGCCGTTCAGCGATCTTCCGGGCAACGATACTGCCGTCGCTGCCGGGGTCCGAGGAGACGGTAATTACAGGAATATGCGCGTCTTCTTTTTGAAACTTTTTCGAACGTATCTTTTCCCATTTTTCGATCTGTTCGGTGATGAATTCCTGAAATATACTCTTTTCAATTTTTTTTGTGCCCATTTTTTTTCCTTGTCCCTGATAAGGGAATTCAAATTGAAGCCGGTCATCTGTCGAGCCGGCAGCAGTGTTCGGTCCGCATGAAAAATCACGGAACCGAACAACCAAAAATGAATCATTTAGGAAAATTGTGTGTTTATGTCAAGTGAAAACATTTCGCACAGAAATGTTGAAAGCCTGTTTTTTTGTAATGAACGGTAAAGAAAATTGAGTCTGCATTTGACACATCAATCGCACGTCTCTATACTTTCCGCACATGAATTCAGTCCTGAAAAACCAAGCCCTTCTGATAAAATTGAAAATGAAAAATATGCCGGAAACTAAGGTTCAGAGGTTCAGAGGTTCAGAGGTTCAGGGCTCAGCGGTTAGCCCTGAACGTTAAACCAGGAACGGGGAACATGAAAGTTAGACTTCACCCCTGCGGGGTGCGCCCAAAGCCGGGCCCTGTGAACCCCGGATTTTTGCTTGGCTGTGATAAAAGTTACGGGAGATATAACGTGATCGAGGTAAAGAGAGTCAAAACAATAGAGGATTTCAAAAAGATCCCTGAAATCCAGAAAAGCGCGTGGGGGTTTACGGACCTGGACACGGAACCGCATCACCTGATGACACGGGTCCAAAAATACGGCGGGCTTGTGCACGGATTATATGAGGATGGCACACTGATCGGATTTACGTATGCGGTTGTCGGGAGGTGGAAGGAAGAGCATTTCATCTATTCCCACATGGCCGGGGTGAGAAAGGACCACCAGAGCAAAGGGTACGGTTTCGAGCTGAAAAGGGCACAGAGGGAAGCGGTTCTGGAAATGGGATATGAACGGATGCGCTGGAATTTTGACCCGCTTGAATCCATGAACGGGTATTTTAATTTTCACAGACTGGGCGTCGTCAGCAGCGAGTATGAACGGAATATATACGGAGAAGGGGAGAGCGGGCTTCACAAAGGGCTCCCTACGGACAGGCTTATCGCGACTTGGAATTTGAAATCTGAACGGGTGGTCGTGAAAATGGAGGGGAAAGAACCTTCGATTCCGGAACAGATTCCCGCGGAAAGGCTCGAAAAATTTACGCAAGAGACGGCTTACATTGAAATTCCCGGAGATATCCGGTCATTGAAAGAAATTGATATGAACCGGGCCATTGAATGGAGAAAGAAAACGCGGGGCCTTTTTGAGTCGGCTTTCCGGAAAGGGTATGTTGCAGAGGATGTCGTGTTTTCGGAGGATAAACAGCGAATTTTTTACAAACTATACAATCGTTTACCGCCCGCTTGACGTGCACGGGCGATAAACGATTGTATCTTGCGCGGCTTCGCCGCTCGAAATTGAGGTTTTGAAACCACTTCGAAACACCAAACACCAAACACGAAACACCAAACACCCCTCTCGTAAAAAGCCGCTTTTCCGGCGTTACACGAGACCACTTGGGGTGGAGAAACAGATGAAGAAAATCGAGCAGATCGATTCGGCAGAGATATATATTGTAAGACTGCCGCTGGTGAAACCGTTTGAAACGAGTTTTTCGGTTCAGACCCACAAGGAAGCGCTGCTGTTGAAAATCGCCTGCAACGGCGTTTCCGGGTGGGGGGAGTGCGTCGCGTCGCCGGACCCGTTTTACGGTTATGAAACCAATGCAACGGCGCTTCATGTCATCCGGGATTTTCTGGTCCCCATGCTGAAGACCATGACGGATTTTGCCGTTGAGGACGTTTTGGAGAAGTTTGAGCGGGTCAGAGGGCATCACATGGCGAAGGCCGCCGTGGAAAACGCGCTGTTGGCGCTCCTGGCCGAAAAAAATGAAATTCCGCTGTTCGAACTGATCGGCGGGGAATCCAAAAAAATCATGTCGGGGATCAGTATCGGGATTATGGACAGTACGGATGCTCTCTTGAAATTAATCCGGGAGGCGTGTGACCGGAAGTACCACCGGGTCAAGATCAAAATTAAAAGAGGTAAAGACATCGAAATCCTGGAAGCGGTTCGGAAGCAGTTTCCCGACATCCGGCTGATGGCCGACGCAAATGCGGACTACGCTCTTGAAGATTTAAATATACTGAAGCAGTTTGACGCGTTTAACCTCATGATGATCGAACAGCCGCTGAATTACGATGACATCTATCTTCATTCACTCCTGCAGAAACAGATCAACACCCCCATCTGCCTCGACGAATCCATAACGAATCTTGATGATTCGAAAGCTGCCGCGGCGCTCGGCAGCTGCAGGATTGTCAACATCAAGCAGGGCCGGGTCGGCGGAATGCTGAAATCCAGGGAGATTCAGGCGTTTTGCCGTGACAGCAACATCGGCGTGTGGTCGGGCGGCATGCTGGAAACCGGTATCGGGAGGGCTTTCAACATTCACCTTCAAACCCTTCCCGGTTTCGTGCTCCCCGGAGACACCTCGGAAACGTCGCGATATTTTGTCGAAGACATTGTAGACAGGCCGGTGGTTCTGGAAAAGGACGGCTTTATCAGAATCCCGGAAGGAAACGGCATCGGCGTTCGGGTTGTTCCGGAGCGGCTGGAGAAGTTTAAGGTCTTTTACGAAAAAATTTTATGAACCAACATGACGTTTTGGCCACAGCCAATGATGAAACAGCTCCATGGGCAATGTTGTTTTTCAAATCAAGAATTTGAAATTGATATATTTTCTATGAACACCGGCGTCAGCAAGGGGTTTCATAGAAAACATATGGTTAGAGGCAGTAGACAAAAAACTTCGTGGCGATTTTGGCCGCGGTAAACTCAGACACGTGCGATCCTTCTATTTTGCTGAGTTCAGTGATGTCCGCAGCCACGACCTTTCTTTCCTTTCCCACCCTTTCGATCAATTTCACAAGCTGCCGGTAAGAGAGCCCGCCCGGTTCAGGCGTCCCTGTGCCGGGGATGACGGATGGGTCGAGTCCGTCAAGGTCCAGGGTAACGTACACCGTTTCAGACAGTCTGTTTACCGTTCGGGTGAGCCAGGCGCTGTCCCACGGATCTATTTCATGGGCATAAACGGGCGTGAGATTTCTGCTTTTGATATAATCGGCCTCTTCCTTTGAAAATGAACGGATCCCGACCTGAACAACCGGGAGCCGCATATCCTCCACGACCCTGCGCATAACGCACGCGTGATTGTACCTGCTGCCGTTCCATCGGTCTCTCATGTCAAGATGGGCATCTATCTGGAGTACACTCATATCCGGGTACAGGGTTGACGCCGCTTTTATGGGGCCCAGGGATACGGCATGGTCGCCGCCGATGGACAGGAGAAACTTTTTTTGTTTTAAAATTTTTTCAGCGGCTTTTCCCATCTCAAGAACAGCCTGTTCGGGATCGTTTGAAGGTATGAGCGGGTCTGTCGTGTGGATCCTGAAGGAGGTCCAGTCAATCAGCGTTTCTTCGTCAATTCCTTCGAGTTGGGAGGATGCGTCCAGAATATGGTACGGCGCCTCAGCGCTGCCGGTTCCATAGGACGGCGCATTTTCATAGCATAACGGCAAAACAACGATGCCGGCAAGATCGATGTCGTGAAACTGAAATTCGGCGCCTCCGAAAGGCGTGCATTTATTGGGGCTCATTATTTAACAAAAAGGGCTGCAGCCAGAACGGTCGTCCACAGGTTCCCTTCGGCTCCGAGGGCCGCCTGGCTTATATGCTGGGATTCGACGATTTTCTCGGACATCCGGTAGGTTTCCCGGCGTTCGTCGTAGTCTTTTTCAGGATCGAACGCGATGCCAAGCGTGCTTGCCAGCATGGAAGCCGCAAGGTCTTCGGCGTACTCACCGGCCTCTGTTTCTGTCTGACCGAAGCCGTGGTGCTCTGAAAGATAGCCGTACCGACCGTCTTCCGCGGGGATTGCCAGGCCGATACTCGAGACGATCCTTCTGCCGGGTTCATTGATTTCCTGTCTGGCCATGACACAATGCGTGATCTCACCGGGTTCGAGGCGCGTAAGGCCGGTGTCAATATCGATAATATTGCAATGCGGCGGAAATATGGACGAAACCATTACCAGATTCAGGTGGGCGATGCGCGCACTGCGCAGGGCGTCCTCAAAGGAAGCGAGCTTTTCCTTGTTGACGCCGACCCCCTTGGTAAAAAACAGGTATCTCGGAACGTACATGCCGTTTTCTCCTAATTATTTTAATCGGTTAAATATAAGCAAGCACCGGACTCTCCAGTCTGAATTAAACAGAATAGCGGAATCGCCGGTCTTTTGCAAATTAATTTTTGCCAAACAAACCGTCCCACTTTTTGAACGGGACGGTTGCAAGATAGTGTCGTGTCCTACAAATAAGTTGCAAAATTGATGTCACTCCCGCGCAGGCGGGAGTCCAGAAAGATGATCTCTGGATAGCGCTAATGCTTCACTTCGTGCCCCGTTTTCGAGGCTGTGTCATAATTCGCAGAAAACGTCATTCCGGACGAGCGGCGCGTAGCATAGCGAGATCCGGAACCCAGAGAAGTAAAATTATCTCGGGGAGTTCTGGATCCCGGCTCGCGCCCCGTTCCACGGGGCTTGGTCGGGATGACGAATTGTGACACAGCCTCTTTCGCGGGAATGACGGACGGATTGATTTCAAAAATAGTCAGAAATGATTTGCAACAAAAATCTGGGACACGACACTATACTGCCATGAGAGAAAAAAACTCGAGCGAAGAAAGCACAGCGCACAGCGGGTGCCCGCTTTGCGCTGTGCCCTTTGCCCCGAGGTGTTGAACCCTTAATTACCGTATTCCATCATTCTTGCGCTGATGGCGGAATGAGCGAAGTTGTTAACCTGCCAATTACTGTGCTGTTTTTGGGTCTGTATCACTGAGCTCCTTTTTGGGCTTCTTCTTGTCGCTTTTTGGGGCGGGTTTCTTTTTATGACTCCTGAAGAGCGTCTTGAGCTGGTCAAACCGCTCGAACCCTAATATGTTTCTCACCCCCAAAACAAATCCGAATACGACTCTCCGGTATTCGGCTCACCGATTATTTCCATGTAAACGCGGGGCAGGGCATTCTCAGCCAGCATACTGACTTCAATCATCATTGTTTCGGCTTCCTGTATTTCAACGAGCGCCGGTTCCGCCCCTTGTTCAGAAATGCTCCCGGTGGGACCCGGCCACCGTATGACTATCATCAGCATTGCCATGGACAAGGCTATCCCGAGGACGGCCCGCCAATGCCAATGGAAAACACCGCGGGGTTCGGGCTCCGGTATGAGAATTCTTTGTTTCGGCAATGGCGCAACCTGCTCCGCCAGCCGTCCGATCCGCATAAGATCCCGCTCACAGCGAACCTTTTCGGAACGGCATCGGGAGCATGTGGCGAGATGCCCCCGGGATGAGGAGGGCAGGTCCCCTTCATCCACAACCGCCAGGGCAAGCTGGTCCTCGCTCAAATGAAGGCCATCATCAAAACTCACGGCATATCCTCTCTAAAAAATTGGTTCAGTTCGGCATCTTTTAAGCTCGTCAGGTTGCTGAAGGCGCTCATGAAAACTTCCTGGGTGATATCCTCTGCGTCCGGTCGATTGCGTGTCCGGTAATACACCATGCGAAAGATATCTCTGTGAAACAACACTACAAGTTGCTCGAAGGCTGTTTTATTCCCCGCCCGGGCCTGATCTGCCAGCAGGGTCACTCGAGACGCGATTTCCGCTGCGCCGCCGTTATATTTTTCAAGATCGGATGGGAACATGCTCAAGTCGTTTTTGCGTCTCTAAACGCGTAAGACGTGTTGCCGGAGTTATTTGTCTACATGGTTGCCGCCCGGCAGCGATCTGACGCCACCGCCGCTGGTGGCGGAGAATCACAGTGTTGCAACATATATACCATTGAATGAAAAGATTGAAGATGTTTCGGTTATTTGATATCCTTTTTCAAATTATCTGGACCTGTGGCAGATTCATGATGTCCGTACAAAGGATGATCTCGAGGTGATTTCGGGCCCCGGCGGGGCATTGGAAGCCTTTTTAGAAGCCAGATCGTCAGGAAAAGTCCGTTTCATTGGTGTAACGGGACACCATGCCCCGGAAATACTCACCCGGGCGGTCAACGAATGGCCGGTGGACGCGGTTATGATGCCGGTCAATCCGGCGGAGGAAGTGCTGGGCGGATTTTTGACATCGACCCTGCCCGCGGCGAGGTCAAAAGGAATTGCGGTTGTCGGAATGAAAATTATGGGCGGTTCTCATTACATTCATCTGGCGCACGGGGTCACACCGGAACGTCTGATCCGATACGCGCTTTCCCGCGGCGTCACCATGGCGATTGTGGGGTGCTCGACCGCTGAAGAGGTCAAAATCCTGGCCGAAACGGGCCGCAATTTTGAACGGCTGTCCGATTCGGAACTATCGCAACTGACGAAGGTGTTCGAACCGTATGCCGGGCAGCTGGCCTATTATCGTGGGGAAATTTAATTAGTCCCTTAGTCCAGGCTATGCTATGTGGATGATAGAGCGAATTGATGACATGTAATCCCTTTTTTCTCTCGCCCGCACCCTTTCGACGAAGCTCAGGGTCGAAGACTGTGAGAGATTTATATAAGACCCTTTTAGGGCCATCATCAAGCCACCCCTTTTAGGGGTGGTAATTGACACACTTTTAACTCAATGTCATTAACTTAAGGCGCATAAAACGCCATAACAGTCTAAAAATATTACAATAAAACTTGATTTTGAGTTATCGACATGGTATACTTTCTTTCAATAACAACAAGCATTTATCATTACGAAAGGAGTATACCAT
>JBDRPF010000021.1:0-86463 GCA_043827325.1 Pseudomonadota bacterium
GTTAGCGATGTCGTAAGGGAATCTATCCGGCGATATGTAGCCGTTGAGAAATTTCGAGCCATTCGAAAGAAGGTTCTACCATTTGCTGCAGCCCAGGGATTATTGACCGACGAGGATGTCTTTAAGGCCATTTCATGAAGATCGTCCTTGATGCCAATGTTATCATCGCTGCCTTTGCCGCTCGCGGACTTTGTGAATCCATTATGGAAGAGTTTCAAGGTATTCCGATAATAATTATTTTCATCATGGATTACCCGTTTTTACTCAGGCCGGGGCATTTTTAGGTTTTTTTACCAGGGTCAACAGCATTTTAAACCGCTGAACAGCGGTAACCGAATGGGGGATGTCCGCCGGCATCACCACGATCTGGCCTTTACCGACGGTCATCTCTTTTCCGGCAACGGTCACCATCGCCTCGCCATCCAGAATGTGCACCATTGCATCACCCGGTGCGGTATGCATGCTGAGCCCCTCTCCCTCGTCAAAAGAAAAGAGCGTTAAACTGAGAGACGGATTTTGAGCAAACGTCCGGCTCACCACCCGCCCCTCTTCATATTCGACCAGATCCGCGAGATGATGGGGTTCCGAAAAAGCTATGTTTTTTATCAGTACCGGTTTTCCCATCACTTCTCCCGGGTATTCACAACAGCCGGTTTCGCCCAGCCATTTTCTGATCTCATTTTTTGACGGCACCCTGCCCGTGCACACAACCTTGCCGTTAAAAATCAGGGCCGGTGCCCCCGTGACCCCGTACCCGGCAATCTTTTCGGCATCGCGTACATGCTCGAGGTCCGCACTCAACTTTATTTCCGACAGCACTTCCATGACATCATTTTCAAGGCTGTCACACAGCACGCAGCCGGCGCCGAGAATTTTAATTTCCAACCCTTCCACGCCTTCGTCATCAAACGGCTGACCCAGAAATTTTCTAAACTCCCGGACAAACGCGCGCCCGTACGTGTTGCGAACCTTGCCGGATATGTAATTTTTTTTGGACAACCGGTTCAACAATTCTTCAGCCACACTGTCATCGGGCTCTTCAGCATAAATCTCTGCCATGTCCTCAAAAGCTTCCGTGAGGCCGATAATGCCGACTTTGTGTTTGCCGATTCTTACCTGGGTTACATTAGAGGTTTTCATGGTTTATATCCAGATACGGATAATTTCCTTTCATTTCCTTTTCCGGGTCTTTTGCTTCCGGTTCTATCCGCCGATGGACAGCATCCGTTTGACGCTGTCTATTTTTTCCTCCAGTTGCGCCTGCCGGCCGATCATGATGCGCTGGGCCGTCGGCGGT
The DNA here is from genome assembly GCA_043827325.1 of Pseudomonadota bacterium. Taxonomy (GTDB): domain Bacteria; phylum Desulfobacterota; class Desulfobacteria; order Desulfobacterales; family UBA11574; genus JBDRPF01. The sequence goes on from JBDRPF010000021.1 coordinate 1,298, forward strand.
CCGGCACCGTGCATGGATTCGATCAGATAGGCGACGGCGCCCGCACCGGCGACCAGGTTTTCGATCAGCCGGAGGACTTTCATCCGGTCAACGACGTCGTATTCGGGGTTCGCGGCAAGGTATTTTCTGATGTACGGACCGGCCACAGGGTCGTTCAGGTCAGCGGCTGAAGGCATTGTCCCCAGAAGCCCGCCGGCGATGTCCGTGGCGAGTCTCGCCAGTTCGTAGGGAAAGCGCGTAACATTCAGCTTGCAGACGTTGGCCAGAAGCATATTGACCTGGAAGTTTCCGGCCGGCGTGGCCCGGCCCGTGGCCGAACAGGCGATGCCGCAGGAATAGATGGTTTCGTTCAGATGGATCATCTCCACGATCTTGTCCTTGATATGGCTCGCTTTATCCACACCGTTCATGCGGGCGATGAGAGCGGCGGCTCCGATGAGCGCGTCTCCGACTCCTGCCTTGCACCCCCCGTAACTCTGCCGGTGGTAAGACGCAAAGCGCTCCACCAGCAGACCCGAAAAGTCGATCTCCCCATCCATGAAGACCCTTTCCTCGGGCACGAAAACATCGTCAAAGATCGTCATGACCTCCTGGCCGCCGAAAACGGGATTGCCCACGTCCAGGCGGTGCGCTTCCAGTTTTCGGGTGTCGCTCGCCTGGCGGCCGTAGATGTATCGGATGCCGTCTGCATCGGTTGGAACCGCGCAGCATACGGACCAGGATTCCTCGCCCGGGCGCATGGTCAGGGTGGGCATGACCAGGATTTCATGGGAGTTCAGCATGCCTGTCTGGTGCAGTTTGGCCCCGCGGATCACGATGCCGCCCGCCCTGCGTTCTTTCACGCGAAGAAACAGATCCGGGTCGGCCTGTTCTCCGGGGCGTTTGCTCCGGTCGCCCTTGGGGTCGGTCATGGCCCCGTCGATCACCAAGTCGCTTTTCTGGACCCAGGTCCAGTAGTCCCTGAAACGCCCATGATAATCGGTGCCGTGCTTTTGGTCGCAGTCATACGTCGTGCTGTAAACGGCATTGGCCGCGTCGAGTCCGACGCAGCGCTGAAAACAGCAGGCCGTGTTGATCCCGCAGTAGCGCTGCATTTTCACCTTGTTCACCAGATCTTCGGTGCTCCGGTGAAGGTGGCTGAAACGGCTGACCACATCATTGCACAGGGAAGATTCCACACAGAAAAGATCCCTGGTTTCGGGGTCCAGTGCGGCGTCGTAGGTGAAGGCCACCGACGCCCGGGAGGGGGACACCAGTTCGTGTTCCGCAAGGGCGTCGCGCTGCTGTCCCATGATGTGGGCCTCAAGATTCAGAGACCGCAGGGACTCGATATACTCTTTGCCGGATTTAAGCGTCATGGTTGCTCCTTTACCTGTTTCGGTTCAGCCGGACGCCCACCGGGCCATCGCTTCCCGGGCAAGGGCACGGCCCTGGTTGTACCCCTCGAGCAGCGCCTCCCGGTTTCGACTCAGGCGTGACGGCCGGAAGTTTTCCGGCGGGCAGATCTCGATGATGGAAACGCCCGGAGGTGGTCGCCGGATGAGTGAAATTGCATCATTGTACTTCCCGACGCGCCCTGTCATCGCGGCCCTCAACGCCGGATAGTGCCGCAGGTTTAAATTCACGATCGGCTGCATCAGGTCTTTTTGTTTTTTGTATCGCTTCGGGCGCGAGCGCAGGACCATGATACGGCGGGCGGTGCGGAGTATCGCCGCGGCGACCGGGAGCCCGTCCGTCAACCCCCCGTCCGCCGTTTCAACACCATCGACCCGGGGGAAATGTCTGTACAACAGGGGCAGCGCGCTGGAGGCTTTTAATACATTTTCCAGGTTTTCCGCACAGGTGTTTTTGTAAACCGCCTTTCCCCCGTGAACATCGGTCAGGCACACGATAAACGGTTTTCCCCTGGCATAGACAACGGGCAGGTCGAGGCGGATCTCGGAAATGGTGATTTCCCACAGCCAGTCCAGATCCATGAGATGGCCGCCGCGAAGAAATCTGTAAAAACTTATGAACTCGGGGCGCCGCGAGTAGTCCGCGTAGATCTTGAGGTTGCGTCCCGGCATTTCAGCCAGGTATGCCGCCAGGTTCCCCGCACCCGAAGAAACGCCGATATACATATCGAACGGATTGAATTTGTTTTCCAGAAAGACATCCAGTACACCGGTTGAAAAGACACCGCGCATGGCCCCGCCTTCAACGACAAGCGCGGTATATTTCGGTGCGGGCGACGCGGGCATGCGGCCTTCTCCATTTCGATTTTATAAGCTGTCTTATTTAAAGAAAACGGGGATCACCAGCGCATCGTCGAAATCGGGCAGCCCCGTTGGGTTGTCTTTCAGGAGTATCAGGGTCCCCTTTTCACCGGAACCCGGCTTCTCGAATTCGACGGATCCTTCAAACCGAACAAATTCCCGGGTCATCCATTCGCCTTTCGCAATGCAAAAATGCTTCGCAATAACCTTTCCGTTCGCGTCCGTGAGAACGATCGGAAAATCTCCATCGAAAAACCAGAAGCCCCGGGCGCGCCCCCGAATTTCAAGCGGCGAGGCGACACGGGCGCCCGGTAACGGTGATTCCAGATAGATCAATTCACTTTTACCGTCAAGCACCTGGTCTTCTTTATCGAGGGGTTTTGTCTCTGTTAGTTGACCGCTTTCGAGAATCAGGTACATGGATTTTGCAGCAGAAGGTGACGCCGCCATGGGCTCTCCCGGTCCACGGTCGGCATAATCGGCCACAACCACGCCGTTTCGTATCCCGACCGTTTGCGGCGCAACGCGATCGCCAAGCAGCACCGCGTTTGTCCCGTGATAGTCACCATTCACGTTGAGCGCGACCGCGACATAATAGAAAGTCCCGCTGCCGCCGGGATCGTGCGTAAGAAACATTGCCGCATCCGGGTCGCCGTCCCCGTCGATGTCGCCGTACACCGGGCTGCCGAAAACAGCGGTGATGATTTTCGTTGCGGAACCGGGCGCGGCCTGCACCTCACGGAAGCCGTCAATCAACCGAATCGCCTCGCCCTCGACCGTGTAGCCGGCATTCATGGGATCGGCCGCGGGCCCGTTCAATCGACCTGCGGTATGTGTCCGGGCGCACGAAAATAAGACCATGGCAACGATCAACGCGACAATAATTTTCTGAGGGGATGTCATGATATCTCGCACGTAGTGACACGCAGTGAAGCGTCAGCGCTAACCTTCAGCGCTATCCGGGTCCTCCGCCACAGGCTGTGGGCTCAATGTACAGCTACATTGTACAACTACATTTCCGGCCAGTTATACCGCTTGATCGTCACGTTGGGGTTTTGAATCAACTGGTCGAATTTTTTCCTGAGCCAGCGTTTGAAGTAAAATCGGCTTGTCGGGTAAAGCAGGAGAAGACCGACGATGTCCGTGAGAAGACCCGGGGTGAGCAGCAAGATGCCGGCAACGAAGATGATCACCGCGTCGATGAGATCCTCGGCCGGCATGATCCCCTGCTCAATCTGGGACCGGACCCGGAGCATGGTTTGCATCCCCTGCATCCGGGCGAGGTAGGCCCCCACAAAACCGGTCAGGGCAACCAGTGCCAGGGTGTTCAGCACGCCCACGACCGTTCCGATTTTGATGAGCAGATAGAGTTCCACCAGGGGAATCAGCGTAAATGCGAGAAAAAGTTTCAGGAGCATGGGATGTTTTCTTTCCCTTTTTTATAACAAAATATTTTCATGAGAGGTGCACCTGCCGCACCGTGAGGATATTGGGCAGTGACAGCAGCCTTTCAATGACATGCTCATCTGCCGGCGTGTCGATGTTGACCAGGCAAACGGCCCTGTCTTCGCGCCTTCCCAGCTGGAATCGACCGATGTTGATGTTGTGCTGTCCAAGGGTCGTGCCCACATTGCCGATGACCCCCGGCCGGTCGACATTTTCAATGACGATCATCCATCCTTCCGGGATGGCGTCCAGATAGACCTCTCCGATTCTGACAATCCTGGGATACTCCTTCTCAAAAATGGTCCCCCAGATTTCGTCGGGTTCCCCCGGGTGGTCCTCCAGCTTTACTTTGATCAAACTGGAAAAATGATCCTTTTCCTGGCTTCGGGTCTCGTTGACATGGATGCCCTTTTCCCTGGCCAGGGCCGGGGCGTTCACGTAGTTCACCGGCGTGTCTGAAAAAGAACCGAGAAGCCCTTTCAGAACGGCATGGGTCAGGGGACGGGTGTCGAGCACGGCCACGTCGCCGCTGTAGCTTATGGTGATGTCGTGAATTTTTCTGACGAGCTGTCCCATCAACGACCCCATCTTCTCTGCCAGGTCGAGGTACAGGCGAAGCTGATCCATAACTTCCATGGACAGCGACGGAAAATTTACGGCATTGGCAATGATGCCTTCGATGAGATAACCGGCCATCTGTTTTGCGATCATCTCCGCCACCTTGAGCTGGGCCTCGCCGGTACTGGCGCCTAAATGCGGGGTAAAGATGACATTTGGAAGCTGAAGTATGGGCAGTGCCGGGTCAGGCGGCTCCTGGGGAAAAACATCCAGTGCGGCGCCCGCGACATGTCCGCTCAGGATCGCCGCGTGAAGGTCATCGAGATTGACGATTTCACCCCTGGCGCAATTTATGATTCTGACACCCGGTTTCATTTTTTGAATGGCCGACGCGTCGATCATGCCTACCGTCTCTTTCAAGCGCGGCACGTGAAGGCTGATCAGGTCCGAGCACGCCAAAAGATCGTCCAGGGGAAGCAGTTCAACCTCAAGCGCCTTTGCCGCTTCCTGGCTCACAAAAGGATCTGAAGCCACCACATTCATTTTAAGACCCTTTGCACGGGACGCCACCACCCGGCCAATATGGCCCAGACCGACGATCCCCAGCGTTTTCCCGGTGATCTCTATGCCTGCCAGCTTCTTTTTCTCCCATTTTCCCTCGCGAATGGATGCCGTTCCCTGGGGGATGTTTCTTGCCAGGGCCAGCATGAGGGATATGGCATGTTCGGCCGTCGTTACCGTATTGCCGTCCGGCGTGTTCATTACGACGACCCCCTGTTTTGTCGCGGCAGGAACGTCGATATTGTCCACACCGATGCCGGCTCGCCCGATCACCTTGAGGTTCCGGGCATTTGCCAGAACCTGCTCCGTAACCCGGGTCCCACTTCTTATGGCAAGGCCGTGAAACTCACCGATAATCCCGGACAACACCTTCGGGTCGTTTGCGGCTTTGTCATTGTCGACAACAACCTCGATCCGGCCGGTTGCCTTGAGAACCTCCGCCGCCACCGGGGACATATCATCCCTTATCATGATCTTGAACATCGGATGCCTCTGTTAGCTCCGTGAAAAATTATTAAAAAACCCTTTGCGGGGTCGTTATCACGCCACGCCTCTTCGGAGCGGCAGTTGACTATGATGACGAGACGGAAGCGGATGAATTCCAGAAGGGAGACATGTCCCGCAACCGCTCGATAATCGGCGGAAGTTTTTCAATGATAACGTCGATTTCTTCTTCCGTATTGAAAACGCTGAGGCTGAAACGGATCGAACCGTGCGCCGAAGTAAACGGGACCCCCATTGCGCGCAAGACGTGAGACGGCTCAAGGGATCCGGACGTACATGCGGAACCGGATGAAGCACAGATGCCGAATTCATTCAGCATCAGGAGAATGGCTTCACCTTCGACGCAATCGAAGCCGATGCTGGTCGTGTTCGGGAGGCGGTGATCCCTGTCTCCGTTGACCGTGGCCTGGGGAATACGTTTCAACAGCTCGTTTTCCAGTTTGTCCCGCAGGTTTTTAACCCGTGTGTTTTCCTCCTCGAGGTGATCCTCTGAAAATTTACTCGCTTTTCCGAGGCCGATAATAGCAGGAACGTTTTCCGTGCCTCCCCTTCGGCCGCCTTCCTGGTGCCCGCCGATCATAAAAGGCGAAAATTTGGTCCGTTTGCGCACATACAATGCGCCGATGCCTTTGGGGCCATGGAGCTTGTGCCCCGAGAGGGAAAGCATGTCAACACCGACCTTCGCCATGTCTATGGGTATCTTTCCAACAGCCTGGACGGCATCGGTGTGGAAAACAATGCCCCGTTTCTTTACGGCGCGTGATATTTCTTCAATGGGAAAAATTACGCCGGATTCATTGTTTGCCCACATGACACTGACAATGGCGGTGTCATCGCTCAGATTGCTGTACAGATAATCCAGGTCGAGATTCCCCTTTCTGTCCACGGGGACGAATGTCACGCGATAACCCTTTTTCGAAAGATGTTCGCACAGGTTCTTGATGGCAGGGTGTTCGACACGGGTTGTCACAATATGCCTCTTTTCGGGATTCGACGCAATTGCCGCCCGGATCGCCGTGCTGTCGCTTTCCGTACCGCAACTGGTAAACACGATCTCCTCGGGGGAAGCACCCAGAAGCGCGGCGACTTGGTCGCGTGCTTTCCTTATTTTCCGGCCCACATTTCCGCCAAAAGAGTGCATGCTGGAAGGGTTTCCATAAAAGTCGGAAAAATAGGGAAGCATGACTTCCAAAACTTCAGGCGCAACCTTCGTCGTTGCGTTATTGTCAACATAAACCTCTTTCATCACTGCACCTCCTGCACAACGAGCTCGGGTGTCACAAACTCACGCAGCTTGGCTTCTACATAATTTTTCAGCGTGATTTCGGATTTGGCGCAGGTGGCACACATGCCGCGCATTCTCACAAAGACCCTGTCCCCGTCAAAATCAACGAGTTCGATATCGCCGCCATCCTTTTTCAACGCGGGTTGAATCTCTCGCTTCAGTGTCTCTTCAATCATCTTGATTTTTTGGATGTTCGTTAATTTCACAGGCTTTATCTTCAGCAGCCGCTGTCTGCCCAGCGTCGCGTCGATGATCTCCTCTATTTTTTCATGGCAGTTGCCGCACCCGCCGCCGGCTTTGATATAATCCGTCACGTCCTCAATTGTTGTCAGGTTATTCTCCATGACCACCCGTTCGATTTCACGGTCGGTTACCCCGAAACACTCACAGACGATCTCCCCTTCAACCTTTTTCTCCACTGCACCCCGGTAATTGCCGATCGCCTTCTCGAGAGCATCCCGGCCCATCACCGAGCAATGCATCTTTTCCTTTGGGAGACCGCCGAGATACTCCGCGATGTCTTCATTCGATATTTTTTGGGCTTCGTCCAGCGAAAGCCCTTTTACCATTTCAGTGAGCGCCGAGGAGGAGGCGATGGCGCTTGCGCATCCAAATGTCTGAAACTTGGCCTCAACGATTTTTTCATTTTCATCGAGTTTTAAGAACAGTGTCAGGGCGTCTCCGCATGCCAGAGATCCAACTTCTCCAACACCGTCCGCATCTTCAATCACACCGACATTTCGCGGATTGAGGAAGTGTTCTTTTACCTTCTCTGTATATTCCCACATGGTATCCTCCTGTATTTTCAACCTGTGTTTTCAAGTAGACAAATGGCAACGAATGCTGTCTGTCGAGTTGTATGGATTTAAGTTAATCATTTTATTGCGAAATGGAAAGGGGCGCTTATCAAAAAAGAGGGGCCCGCAGCCCGGCAGGTACCAGCATGTATGGCGGTTTCCATAAATTGCCGATCAAACCGAAATTGTCCGGCCGGCAAAAAAGGAACGTTATTTTTAGAACCGCTTCAGCGGGTAAAACAATCATGAAACACGCCCCGGGTTACCCGGGTTTCAGCTCGATCTTCAACCGACTCTGCGACACCTCGTAAATATTGATACCGATCGATTCCAGGTTTTTCAACATCAAGGCATCTGCCAGATCTTTGCCGCTCCCTTCAAAATCGATAAGGAGGGTCGCCTCATTCGACTTCATCTCCTTAATCTGTATCTCTTTGACACCGGGAATCCCGCTGATCAGCCTTCGAAACTTTACAAAGCTGGCCAGGTTCCCGGTTCCCTCTACCATGATCTCGAGAAGATCCGATTGCTCGGCCCGTTTCTGCCACGCGCCCGTGATTCGAGAGGCAAGATCCTCGCCTGCAAGGGCCCCGGCCATCTTCAACGCTTCCCTGCTGCCGGAAATTTCATCCGTTCCCGTGGTTATCGCGGTCTGGGTTGCCGCAGCGATTTCTTCTCCGGTATCTGTTCTCAACGCCCGAACCGTGACAACGCTCTTGAATGACCGTATGTTTTCTCCCATCACGCTTTGAGTTCTATAGGAAATCGACTTTCCGATGATCACAAGGTCCGCCTGCAACTGCAAACCGAGGCTGACGGCCGTGCCGTCTTCCGGTTCCGTTTTGTAAGGTTCAAGTGTCATTCCCGTATCTTGAAAAATACCAACCGGGTCGATAACGGTAAATCCCTTTGCGCTGACGGCTCCGGACATTGCGATTTCTGAAAAGGATTCAGGGAAGTTTGAATCTTCTCCCGGCCAGAATGTCGGCACGATATCGTCCAGGCGCTGCTCCGAGATGAAAAACAAAACTCTGGGCATCTCCTTCATGTCGACCATAATCCCGGCACTCAACAGTTGCTGTTCTATTTTGTCCACGAATACCGTCGCCTGAACAATGACCCGGTATTCATTACCGGATTTTAACGACGTCAGCACCTTGTAGTCCCGCACAAACTCGCCGGTTCGGGTGTAAAGCGTATCATTGAGTGTCTGAAAGTTCCGGACTAAAGCGTCCAGGGGCAAAAGATCCGCGGCAATGCGCGCAACTGCGGAAACCAGGCTGTTCGCAATGGACTCATCTTTTGCCGCCGGAATGTCATCGCCGTGGACGACACTTGTTCCGATGACTTCTACCGTTTTAATCCGAGCCGCTTCTTCAGCCCGCACCAATGAGGAAAACATCGCGAAAATTGAGAGAATAATGATGACAACCCGCACGCGTTTCATGTTGGCCGCTGTCACAGACATATTTTTTTCACCCCGACATGTGTAAAAGCTTTCTCAAAAAGGTTTTTACTATAAATTAACACTAGCGTATAGCACATTTATGCCCTCCGGGCTACCGCATAATCCGCAAGCATAAAGAGGATTTCCCTTGTGGGTGACGGGCTAAAAATTGAAAGCGCGCCCTTTGCCTTTTCAACATGATTTTTCGCCAGATTGGTTGTATAGGTCAATCCGCCGTATTTTTTCAACAGGCCGATCAGTTTTTCAAAATCACCCCGGGTAAAGTTGGTATCTTTGATTATTTTAATTATAAAATCAAGATCTTTTGAGGATGCCGCCTGTAAGGCATATATAACAGGCAGGGTCACCTTGCCCTCTTTCAGGTCTGCTCCCACGGCTTTTCCCAGGGCACCGGTATCCATTGTGTAGTCCAGAAGGTCATCTGCCATCTGGAAAGCAATCCCCAGATTGTAACCGTATTTCGAAAGGGCGGATTCCGCTGCTTCCGGAGAACCCGCCATTATCGCACTGACGCGGCATGCGCCCTGAAAAAGAAAAGCGGTCTTGCGCTGAATAATCTCCATGTATTCCGCTTCCGAAAGGTCGAGGGCCCCCTTTCTCGATAGCTGATGTATCTCGCCCTGGGACATGTTTTCCGTAATTTCTGCAATTATTTTGATGATTCCGGTGAGCCCGGTTTCGGCTGCGATCGAAAGGGACCGTGCCAGGAGGAAGTCCCCGACAAGGACCGCCGTCGGAATGTCCCACACGGAATGCGCAACCGGTTTGCCTCTGCGCAGCAGGGCGCCGTCCACAAGATCGTCGTGGAGCAGTGTGGCGGCATGCAGATATTCAAATACGACGGACAACGTTTTTTCATAATTCCCGCTGTAACCGCACAGTCTTGCGGATAAAACCGTAAGCAAAGGCCTCAATCGCTTGCCGCCGCTGAATAATATGTGACCGGCAACCCTGGACACCAGATCAAGATAAGGGTTCAAGTTTTGAGCGAGTTCGAGTTCGATATCCTCAAGTTCTCCGCTTACTGCGGCAATTATCTTGTGCTTCAGGTCACTCATACGGGTTCTCCGATAAGGTCATACGCCAGTGCCTCTGTGATTCTGACGCCGGCAAATTCGCCGATCTTCAATTTGCCGGCATGAACATACGTCACGCCATCCACCTCGGGAGCCTGAAAAAAAGTGCGACCTGTGAAAACGTTGTCTTCTGTTGCCGCTTCCACCAAAACTTGAAGCGCTTTGCCGATGTGCCGTTGGTTGTTCTCCCGGGATATTTCCAGCTGACGGGCCATGATCAGGTCGGCTCTGCCCTTTGCAACATCATCCGGGACGCGTCCGGACAGATGGTGGGACGGAAGATCGTTGAAATCGGAATACACAAAAACCCCGAGATGGTCAAAGCGGACAGTCTCGACGCCGGCTAAAAGCAGTTCAAAGTCCGCATCGGTTTCTCCGGGGAACCCGGTCATTACGGTGGTTCGAAGCGACGCATCGGGGATCAGCGACCGGATTTTGTCAAAGAGTCTCAAAACATCGTTTCTCGAATAATTTCGACCCATCCGTTTTAAAATTTTATCACTGAAATGTTGAACCGGAATATCAAAATATGAACAGATATTAGGGCGTACCGCCACTGAAGAGATACTTTTCTCATCCATGCTTTCCGGATGTCCGTAAAGAAATCTCACCCGGATGGTGTCTGACATTTCCGAAATTTTCTCGAGCAAGCCGCCGAGATCGATGGGCGGCGACAGGTCTTTGCCATAGGATGTCGTATCCTGGGCCACAAGTATGAGTTCTTTTACGTTCGAGTCAATCAGCAAACGGGCTTCAGCGGTGATGTCCTCCGCCGGTCTGCTCTTTTGCTTACCGCGAAGCTTCGGGATGATACAATAGGTGCATCGCCTGCTGCACCCCTCCGCGACCTTGAGGTAGGCCATGTGGGGGAATGTTTGTATTCGCAGAACGTTTTTGGGGGGATGCGATGTCAAATCCGGATTCGGCAGGACACACCTCGGCTGATCCGGAGCATCAGTCACAGCCTGTACAACCCTGTCAAAAGCACCGGTGCCTAAAAAGACGTCGACTTCGGGCAGGGCCTGCACGATCTCTTCTCTGAAGCGTTCGGGCAGGCATCCGGCAACGATCAGGCGCTTGCAGATACCGGTGTGTTTGAACTTTGCCAGTTCCAGAATCGTGTCGATGGATTCATTTATCGCGTCCTCGACAAAGCTGCAGGTATTCACAACGATGGCTTCCGCGTTGTCGGGTTCGGGAAGAATGGTCCAACCGGCCGCCTTCAACCGGCCCAGCATCATCTCGCTGTCAACAAGATTTTTAGAACAACCCAGGCTCACCAGGTGCAGTTTCATATTGAGAAAGCAGGATTGCTATCCTTTTAATTTTTTAATCTCTTGTGTGATCAGCGGTACAATCTCGAAAAGATCCCCGACAACGCCGTAATCCGCTTTTGACAATATCGGCGCTTCCGGATCTTTGTTCACGGCCACGATAACCTTTGACGACGACATGCCGGCAAGATGCTGGATTGCGCCGGATATCCCGCAGGCGACGTAGAGATTCGGAGAAACGACCTTTCCGGTCTGGCCCACCTGGTCCGAGTGGGGGCGCCACCCCTCATCGACGGCGGATCGCGATGCGCCCACAGCGCCGCCCAGCACCTCGGCCAGTTCCTCTATCAATGAATAATCGGCGCCGCCCATTCCTCTGCCGCCGGACACCACAATATCGGCCTCGGTGAGTTCGAGCTTGCCGGTATCCAGCTTTTTCTCAATCAATTTCAATTCGGCTTTTCCGGTATCCACCTCAACCTTCTCAACTTTCGCGGTTCCGCCGGTTTCCATGATGGGCATGGCGTTCGGTCGGATCGCCACGATTTGAGGTTCGCCCTTCATTGTCACGTCCGCCAGAATTTTTCCGCCATACATTGGACGTGAAACAACGAGCGTGTCGCCTTCGATGCGAATGGACAGGCAATCCATGGCAAGCGGTGCCTCGATCCGGGCGCTGAGCCGGGCGGAGAGTTCCTTGCCCTGGGTGGACGCGCCCAATATAACGATGCCGGGTTTTTCTTTTCGAATTACCCCTGCGGTTACCGTGGTATAGATATCGTTCACATATTCACGAAGGGCCTCGCTTTCGGCAACAAGTATTTTGTTTGCTCCGTATTTTTCGAGTGTTTTCGAGACGTCTTCGATACCCGACCCTAAAACCAGGGCCGTCAAATCGGTACCCAGCTGATCGGCAATGCGCCGTCCCTCACTCAATGCCTCGTAGGTTATCTTTCTGAAAACACCGCCTGTCTGTTCCGTAATGACAAGTACTCCGCGTGACATAATATTCTCCTGGTATGACCGTAATTAAATGTTTCGGGCTATACGACCCGGGCCTCTTCGTGCAACGCCTTTACGAGCGCTGCCGCTTTCTCCTGCGGAGAGCCGCCTTCTATCCGTCGTCCGCCCTTTCTCTCCGGCGGATACGCCATTGCCGTTATTTGGGTCATCGGCGATTCGAACTGCCCGGAATCGAGCCCGACGTCTGCAACGGTTTTAATGTCGATCGGCTTTTTCTTGGCCTTCATAATCCCCGGCAGTGAGGCATAGCGGGGTTCGTTCAAACCGCGCTGGGTGGTAAAAAGGGCGGGCAGCGGCGCCTCGAGCACGACAATGCCCCCTTCAACGGTCCGGTGGCATATGATCTTGCCGTCGGCGATCTCTGCTTTTACCACCATGGATATATGGGGAATATTTAAATATTCCGCCACAGCCGGCCCCACCTGATACGCATCGTCGTCCACGGCCCGCATCCCGGCAATAATCAGGTCGAAGGGCATCTCCTTCAGGGCTGCTGCAAGAATTCGCGCCAGGCCCAATCCATCGCACCCCCGGGCAACGGGATCATTGATCAGGACCCCTTTATCCGCCCCCATTGCCAGCGCGGTTCGTATCGCTTCAACCGTTTTATCCGTTCCGATGGAAAGAACGGTCACCATCCCTCCGCCGGCCTCCTTGATCCGAAGGGCTTCTTCGATCGCAAACTCATCATAGGGGTTGATGACCCACTTAAGATCATCGGTTTTTATGGATTTTCCATCATCGGATATCACGATATACGACTCTGTCGCGGGAACCTGTTTCAACAATACAACAATCTCCACTTTCGGCACCTTTCCTTTCAAGTAAAGAATCCGAGCCCAGAGGACCCGGCTTTGATTCGCCCCTTGAAGGGGCTGATATCTTATAACCCTATAAGCTTGGAGTGCCTAAAGTTAATGAATGCGCTTTCAGCGCATGCCAGTTCTGGTCTCAATTGGCTTTTCCAGGCCACACACAGGGACTTTAGTTTGCTTCTAATCCGGCTTTTTTAAATTGCCGGAGCGCAGCGACTCATAAACTTTAGGCACTTTAAACTTTAGTTCACTTTAGTCACTTGCCGGGTTACGCCTCGGCATAGCCGGACATCTCTAGCCTGACCCAAAGGACCAGGTGTTTAAGGACTGAATGAACTAGCTGCGCCAAAAAAAATAAAACAAAAATGATAATAACCCTTTCAAATCATTGGATTTCACTTTTGTTGAAGAGTAAAATACATGACTAGCCTTTTATTGTCAACGGTAAATATTTCGGTTACGACGACACGGCCTTCTCAAGCGCCGCACCGGACCGGGCAAGGAGATCTGCCGCACTTTCGTCAGCTTCGCAATCAAAACCGGCCACGCCGATATCAACGGTCAGCTTGATCCCGTCGATCTCCAAACGTTTCGCCAGCAGCAGATCCCTGAGTCGAGTGCAGACCGGTTCGGCCTGCTGAACCGATGTCTGGGGCATAAGCAGCGCAAACGTCCGGTCGTCAAGACGACCCAGCGCGTCGCTCTTCCGTATCAGGCAGGACAGGGTCTCGCCCATGGACCGGAAGTTGCGTTCCTTGATGTCGTATTGCAAGTTCGGGTCGGAAAACTCCAGTCCTATTCCCATCAAACAGAGTGAAAGCTTCTCCTTGTATCGTCTGGATCGGTGGGTTTCGGTCTCGACCATCTTCAAAAACCCTTTTCGGTTATACCAGCCCGTAATATCGTCCACGATGCTTCCTTCGGCAATACACTGGTTGGCGGCCTCCAGCCGGTCACAGAGAATCGTCATGAGATTGAAAAAAAATTTTTGCGCTGTCGGCGGAAAAAGCCATTGCAGCCTTTTGATCATTTTCAGGTTAATCTGAAGGTATTCCCCGGATTCGACGGCGATGACCGTTGCAGACCGCGGGGCCGATCGAAGAAGACCCATTTCACCCAGCATGTCGCCGGCCGCCAGACGTGCGATCCGTTTTTGGACGTCAAGGGACTGGTCCGCCGTGTCAGTCAACGGATCGATGATGTCCATGGACCCGGAGATGATCGCGCACATGGAATCGCTCGTATCGCCCTTGTGAAACAGAACCTCTCCGGCATTGATGGTTTTCAGCATTCCGGCCATGATGATGTAGTGAACTTCCGTCCGGGACAATCCCTTGAACAGCGGGATGCCGTATCCGGGTTCCTTTCCGAGCTTCAGGCGGATCAGGTCCCACAGGGTCACGATCTCTACGCGCTGCATCAGGGACGGGAGCAGAACAAGATCTCCGACCAGCGCCGAAACCATGGTGATCACCATCATGACGCCGAAAATCGCGGTGGGTTTGAAACTCGAAAAGACGAGGATGGAAAATCCCGCACTTATGGTCAGTGTCGTGAAAATGATCGGCCGCCCCATGTGCAAAATAGCCTCCCGGAGCGCTCGCTTGTTGTCAAGGTCCTTTTTGAATTCCCGGTTGTATCGAACCATGTAGTGAATGGTGTCGTCCACGGCCAGACCGATGGCAATACTGGCAACAAGGCTTGTCACCATGGAGAGTTCAACCCCGAACCAGCCCATGATGCCGAAATTGATGACAATCGGAAACAGGTTCGGCACGATGGCGATGAGCCCCACTTTGCTCGACAGGAATAAAAGAAACATAATCCCAAAAACCAGGATCATGGTAATCGAGAGGCTTTTAACCTGTCCGGCTGTCAGTTGACGGCTGCTTTCCGAAATAACCATACCGAAGCCGGTCACATCCCATTTCAGGTCTTTTGAAAAGTTCCGCCTTGCAAAATCGAGGATTTTGTCACGGGTTTCAAGAAATTCCCGTGAGCTTGAAATGTGCGTTAAGAGAAGAATATTCGCTTTTGAAAAATCCGGCTTCATGAACCGCAAAAACATGTCTTCGCCGAGCATGATGCGGTAGCTGTTGATCAGCATCCTCACCTCGAATCCTTCCTGGGGCAGGGCATAGTACTTTGATTCAAATCGGTTGGAGGCATAGTTTACCAGCTGCATGTAGTCGGCAAAAGACACGGTTTTGTCCACTCCCGGCAGTGTATCGATGAATTTCTGAATGCGGGCGATATCCGCGATATGGCCGGGATCTTCAAAATAGTCCTCCTCTCCGCCCTCCATCACCACATTGATGGGAAAGCTTCCCGACAGGTCCTGATAAATGTCATGGAAATTTCGGCTTACCTCGGTATTTTTCTTGAAGTAGCCCACCGGGTTGGTTTCGACACGAATTTGAAATATGCCGATGATACAGAGAATGACGATGATCCCGATTACCGGGAAGGTAATCCGCTGATAATCCAGATTGATACGAACGATCCAGTCCAAAAAACGGTCGAACACATTTGCCGTGCCGGAGGGTTCCTCAACGCCCTTTTTCGGCAGGGGGATGAGGGACATCGCCGCCGGGAGCAGCGTAAAAAGAATAATCCCGAAGCTGAATATCCCCATGCAGGAAAAGACGGCAAACTCCCGGATGGTGGGTATCCGGTTGACCAGCAGGGACCCGAGACCGATCATGGTTGTAAAAATAGCCAGTACCGTGGGCAAAAATATGACGGAAAATGTGGAAACCGCCGCCGCCGCGGGAGAATCCGCAAGCCTCACCTGGACGAGATACTCGGATACAATATGGAGACAGTACGCCGTCCCCACGGCAATGAGAAAGACCGGGACGATCATGGTCAGCATGGACAACGGGATGCGGGTCAGGGCCATGAATCCAAAGGTCCAGATCAGTGCAAATGATACGCAGGTGAGGGGCAGAATCAGGTATAATAATTTTCGGTAAATAAAAAACAGAACAACAGCCATGAGCAGGGCGGTAATCGGCGGCAGCGTAAAAAAATCCTTTTCCGTCAGCCGGGCCAGCGCCTGGGAAACGAGCGGCATGCCGATCTGGTACAGGGAAAGGTCCTTTGCCGCACTGCCGATCATTTCTTCCACGGCCTGAATCACAAAATCGGGATCGGCGTCGTCTGCCAGAACCAGGGTGAGGACCGTGGTTTTATGATCCGCAGACAAAAGATTCCGCCGGAACAGATCCACTTCCTCCAGAACATTGGCAAGCTTTTCCAGGCTCCATTTACCGCTGACATCAACGGCCTTTCGAATCCCCGGAAGACCGATGACGCGGCGTATCCCCTTGATGCTGGATGCCGTCTCCGAAAGCTGCTCGATTTTCGTAAAGGTTGCGGGATCGAAAACATTCCCGCACTTGATCACGACCCGGACAATCTCGTCGGATCCGAACACGTTTTTAAATTCCTGGTAGCGGGCTGTTTCAGGAAGATCCTCGATGACGAGATCATATATCGATGTTTTAAAGGAGAGGCGCGGTATGTGCCAAGCAAAGAACACAGTGATCGCAACGACAGTCAGGATGACCGCCGTTGGATGGCGAATCAAGCGTTCGAGTATCGCGCGGAAGGAGAGCTTTTGGAGTAAACTTTTAAACATCGGCAGGCGGTATCCTGTTTGCTGTGTTGAAAAATGAATCCTCCTGCAATTACTAAAAGAAATTTATAATATAGGCCCGCGTTTATGTCAAACCATACCGCTTCGAACAGACAAATAACTCATGAACTGTTCGGGATAAAACCTTTTGAGCGATGGTCCGCCAGGGTTCCGTCTTTTTCCTGAACGACAACAAGACCTTCCGTGCGATCCAGTCTGTTTATCAGTTCAATGCCCCGCTCATGCCCCATCACCATCACCGCGGTTGCAAGCCCGTCTGCGAATGTGCAGTTGTCTGAAAGGATGGATACGCTCACCACGCCGTTTGTCACCGGATATCCGGTTCTCGGGTCCAGTATGTGGGAAAATCGCTTTCCGTCAACTTCGAAAAAATTTCTGTAATCCCCGCTCGTGGCAAGGGCCTTGTCCTGCAAGGCTACGGCTGTATAGACCTGTGTGAAGGCCGCCTCTTTCAGGGGCATGTTGATGCCGACCCGCCAGTTCTCGCCGTCTTCCCGGCGACCGGATGCAAAAACCTCCCCGCCGATCTCGACCAGGAAATTGTCGATTCCATTTTCCCGGAGGGTTTGGGAGATCTGATCCACGCCATATCCCTTGGCGATGGAACCGAGATCAAGCGATATCGGAACACGATGCTTGATCAGATGTCCGTCGTCCGAAATTTCAATGTGCCTGAAACCGATTTCCTCTAAAAGGCGAACAATGTCGTCCCTTTCCGGAACGCGCCATTCCGTGCTGCGACTTCCAAATCCCCAGAGGTCCACCAGCGGCTTCACGGTACCGTCCCACGCGCCTCCGGTCAGCTCGTATAATTTTTCGGCAACCTTCAGGACTTGAATAAAATCGTCGGAAACAGAAAATTTTTCCCCGACGGCATTTTCGGCGTTGAATCTGCTGATTTCACTGTCCTTTAAAAACGTGGACATGCTCCTGTTTATATCTTCGAGCCGCTTTTCTATGGCACCTTCTATCGCTTTCAAATTCTTAAAATACCCGACAACAACCTTCACATGATAGGTTGTTCCCATGGTCTTTCCGGAAATCTGCACCTCTTTCTTCGACCCGCAGCCGATAAGCGTTAAGACTAAAAACATGAAACAGGCGCTTTTAATACCTTTTGAAATTGTATGATTTAACATTTAATATCTTTCTTCAACAAATCCTCGGCAACTGATCCCCGGTCAGCATGTCAACGATACGCGTCCCGCCGATGCGGGTTTTCATAAACACCCTGCCGGGATGATCCTCAACCACTTCTCCGATGATACAGGCCGCCTTTCCACAGATGTCTTCACGAATGGCGGCAAGGACTTTTTCCGCATCTTTCGGCGCCACAAAGGCAAGAAGTTTTCCTTCGTTGGCAACGTAAAGCGGATCAAAGCCCAGCAATTCACATATTCCGGCCACTTCATCCTTAACCGGAATCTTTCCTTCGTGAATCAGGACTCCGACCCCGGAGCTGACGGCAATCTCGTTCAAAGCGGTCCCCACGCCTCCCCGCGTCGGGTCGCGAAGCACGTGGACATGGTTGCTCACGGACAGCATCCGCGCAACCATATGATTCAAGGCAACCGTGTCGCTGGTGATTGCCGAATCGAACGTCAGGCCTTCTCTCTGCGTCAACACGGCAACGCCGTGATCCGCGATACTGCCGCTCAAAATGACCCTGTCTCCCGGACGCGCGTTGCGGCTCGAGATATCGACATTGTCCGGTATCCTTCCGATCCCGGAGGTGTTGATAAAGATCTTGTCCACGGCGCCCTTCGGCACGACCTTGGTGTCCCCGGTAATCACCTGAACCCCCGCATGTCGAGCGGCGATTTTCATACTGTTCAGAATATCGCGCAGGTCCATGATGGCGAAACCCTCTTCGATAATCAACCCCGTGCTCAAATACAGCGGGGTTGCGCCGCACATGGCCAGATCGTTGACGGTTCCGTTTATGGCCAGGTCGCCGATGTTTCCCCCCGGGAAAAAAATAGGGTCCACCACATAGCTGTCCGTGGAAAAGGCCAGGCGCTTTCCTTCAATATCAAATATCGCGCCGTCGTGAAGCTGGGAGAGGATCTCGTTGTCGAATGCCGGAAGCATGACATCCGCGATCAGACGGTGGGACATTTTCCCTCCGCTGCCGTGATCCAGGAGGATTTTATCTTTTTTCATCGCAATACCTTATTTTCATTCTTTGTAACTTCTCAATAGCCTCGGGCAAAAGGCGAGTAGTATGATCCCCGTCCTTTTCCATGGAGAACAAGTTTTTCTGTTCGTGCAAGGTACTGAAGGTGCTTTTTTGCCGTGTTGCGGTTAATTTGAAGCACTTTTGTAACAAAGGATACCGTTACCCGCCCGTGTTCTTTGGCAAGATTTAAAATTCGTATCGACACATCAGGCAGTGCATGGGCGATTTTTTCCCGCTCGATTTTTTTAAGTAAAAGGTCTTTTTGGTTTTTAAGCATTTCCAGAAAGAACGCTGTCCAAATCTCGGGCGACATTTCACCGGATCCCAATTCCTTTTGCGCCATTCTCAAGGTTAGATAATATTTGTCCTTATTCGCTTCAACAATGCTTTCATGAGAACTGTATTGCACATATGTATAGCCGCTGCGAAGCAATAAAAGGTTGGTCAACACTCGGGAAAGGCGACCATTGCCGTCCTGAAACGGATGGATCGCAAGGAATCGGACAATAAAATCAGCAACGGTTATTAAGGGATGTGTATCAACGTCTTTCAAGTTCTTATGGGTAGCCGACACCAAGGCGTTCATCATTTGAGGCGTCTCAAAGGGAGATGCGGTATCAAAAAGAATTCCAATCTCACGGCCGTCAGCGTCAAAAGCAGCCACATGATTCGGATGTTTCTTATACTCTCCCAGGTGCCAGGTATCCTTGTCTGAAAACTTGAGCAAAACTTTATGGAGATACTTTATATTGTTTTCGGTTAAATCGATTTCATCATAAGATTCCTGTACGAGCAGTAACGCTTCGGCGTATCCGGCAACCTCTTGTTCATCACGGCTTCTAAAAGAGTGCGCACGGATTCCTTTTATAATTGCCGAAACTTCCGAATCGGTGACCCGGGCACCTTCAATTCGGGTTGAGGACCCAATGGATTCAATCGTTGCAAGGGTTCGAAGGCTTGCAAGAAAATCAACGGAAAGCGTAGCCATACCCTTCCATAATCCCTTAAATTCATCGATTTCGGCAATCAGCCGTATAATGCGTGGTGTCATGCGCCCTTTTCGAGACCAGATATTTCACGAAACATTATCCAATTTTATATCCATTTATACCCAAAAAGAGTGCGAAGTCAAGAAAATTGGATATAATTGGATAAATAAACGGATAAAAGCGTGACTGCAGCCAAGAGCGTCTCTCGAATATTGCGTAATAATGCGCAACTTATTTTATGGTTTAATTGCGTATTGTTGCGCATTTTATAGGATCGGAGAAAAATCGAGATAGATGCCCCGGAAAGGATTTGGCACGAATAAAAATTGCTATTGTCAGAAAATCTTTAAAGTTAAATTACATCCCCATCCCGAAAACATCTATTTTTCAATATGTTATTCTATATCTGTTTTCAGGCATTAAAACCGTCGAATAAGCTGAGTTGTTTGTCGTTTTCTATTTTCCTCTTTTTCTTTTCTTCAGCTATCTTGCGGTTGGTCTCCGCACGTCTTGTCTTTTTCTCTTCTTTGAACCGTCGCTGTTTTTCCAGGAATTGTTCAATTTTCTTTGTATCTTCTTCGTCAGCTAACTCATACACGATATCCAGTTCCGGCAACATATTTTTAGGGAAGATCAAACCATTGGATAGCTCAACAAAAGTCAGAGCGTCAGTAATTTCCGGGCTGCAAAAGCCTTCAGCCCCCGGTCCGAGATTGCAGCTTTTTTCAATTTGAGTGGCCTTGGTGCCGACAGTCGATTTCTTTGTCCCAAAGAAATCACATATTGTATCCGCTGTAAGAAAAAATTCATTTTCCACATCAAACAAAAAATTTAAGCGGGCAATCACATAGACAATTGCGGCAGCCCATATTTCTTTTTTGCCGCGGGTAATGGAAATCTTCCGCTTTTGTCCTAACATATCGCAAAGCTTAAAGGCGTAGCCGTAGATTTCATCATCCAAGTGTTCTTCGCAAAAGGCCAGTACCAACCCTTTGATTTCTTCGAGTCGTTGCTTTTTATCAGCTATTCTTTCATTCACTTGCATCACCCTATCGTTTCTGCAAAATACGCTTCATCCCAGATTTCAACATTGCCGCCAAATTTCTCTCTAAATAATGGAAATTTCTCCATTATGACATTCAAAATCCAACAGGCTCTGTATGCATCGGTTCAAATCACACAAAACCGATTCCTCAAACTCAATCTCATTGCAAAAGCGACACGTTCTATGCAAAAGCGACACGGCTGATTTGACGCATTCCATGCACTTTTGAGGCAGTTCATTTGAAGCGGGCATCGTTGCCTTTCACTTTCTATCCTAAAACCATCCTTAGGAAAATTGTTTTCTCAGTACCTCAATGAAATAAGGCTCTAATTTGTCGATTTTGCTTATCAGATCGTCTGGGTTGTCGAGATACCCTTTTTCATGGAGAAACCGGTAAAACAGTTTTAACGCCGGCGGCCAGTAAACATATTCCAAGGGTTCGACCATCATCTTTCTTAAAAGAAAATCTTCAAAAAACTCAAGAAAATATATATCCGGTACCGATTTTAAAACAACGGTATCATCATGCATATAACCATAGATAAAATCGAGATACGTCTGCAAACAAAAAGAAAAATTTTCGATACCTTCCTTTAAGCCTTTGGCAGTGAGCCATTTCTCAAATTGTTCCCTGCACTCGTCGTGCAGAGAAAATAAAAGATCTTCATAGGAAGAGTAATCGGCGTGGTTTTCGATGTAACCGTCCAATTTTTCAATTTTTTCTATTAAATCGAGATCTTCTTGTTCTGCCGGAAAAATCTTATTCGAAAGCGCCAGCCGATTATAATCAAAAGGCTTGATAAGAAAGTGGACCTCCTTCCGAATAAACATGAAAGGCGTACCGGGTTCAGGCTGTTTATCTTTAGGAAACAGGTAAGCATATCGATCCGTCATTTTGGTGAACAATGCAGCGGCTTCATCCTTTTTTAAGCTGTATGCCGAAGCTATCGATTTCAATATCTTGTTCTCGATCTTTTTGTCTTCTCTGCTTTCCTCGACGGAGATGGCATAGTTCCAAATTAACATAGCAACTTGCAAGTTATCATTAAGTTCATTCTCTTCATCTTTGGCAAATTTAAACAGCGGCTTGGCATATTCCATTATCGCCTGTGACATGGAAATGGAGCGGAAACCTTCCGGTGCTCCCATATGCGGCAATCCGGGCCTTAGTATCGTCTTCGGCTGCGTTGCCGCCCCGGATTTTACAAGCCGCAAATTACGTTTCTTTTTGGTTTTTTCACGCGCCTTGGCGCGTCGCTTTGAAATATCTCTTTTCTTCTTTTTTGCCATGCGCTATCTCATTTTATGCACCGCAATAATCAGCCGGTAACTTTGCTGAATCTATTCTTTTCGATCAACCAATAAAAACTTTTTGCTATCTAAACAAGATATATTGTATCTGCCCTATCCTGACGTTTTAGAAATTCAATTTGTTCATCAATTGTCGAAAACCCGGTAAGATCCAATTCCTCAAACTCATCATGAGATGTATTCGTTTTTCTCATAACATTTTGAACAATTTCCTCCAATTGTTCTTTTGATATTTTGGGAACTCTGGTGATTGAACCTTTCTGTGGAACACCATTTTCGATCTTGAAATTATAGCTTACCATTTCCAACATTGCATCGATCTTTTCCTTTGTTAAAATTCGATATTCAAAATGATAATGGCGCCCGGCCAATGGACGAAAATAATAAAATTTATACAGCCGTTCCCCTTGTTTTATTCGTATCAAAAAGTGATCCTGTTCAGGGATTGATTTTTTTGGCCTCATGTTTTTATGTTGCTTCTTCATATCAGATGCCACAGATAAAATCGATTGACTCTCAAGTGGATTACGTCAAATTCCATGACAATTCGGCACATAATGCGTTCTCTTTTCCTTTCGCTTCCGTTTTGAGGCGTAGCCGCGCCTCGCTTTCCAGGTGACGTTTTAAGGCGCACTGCGTCTCTTTTGGGAAGCGTTAAATAAAACTGGCGCATTTTGCGCGAGTTAGCCGCATCAAATCCTTTACCAAAATCTTATGTTAGTCGCTTAGAAAGTTCAGTAATCAACGCCCTGCAATATTCTGCCCGATCCTTGCCCTGCTGCTCTTCCTCGACGATCGCGATTCAAGAAATACATGTGTTTAGAAATTTGAACTTGAAATTACAGCGGTAGCCAAAGGTGTGCTACCGATATCGGACAAGCGTGTCCACGGCTTTCCGGCCACTCAAAATCCCTGTTATGAGTTGAACAGTAGATCGTATATTTATCAACCGAAGAATGGTTAGTCGTCTTCATGGCGGCGCTCTTTTTACCATCGAGAACAGACGCAAGTTTCCTAAATGAATTATGACCCTTTACATACCCGACCATCAGGGCCTCCTGCATGGCCCAAGCATAGTTGCCGTTAACGAACCGTATCAGGCCTTTTTTGCAGTAGCAGGACAAAATCGGGTGGTTACGGTCCACGGGTTTACATTCCACAAAGAGGCCATCCTGGTCGCTAAGAATCGGCAGTTGATCCCGTTTTAGATCGAAGAATATATCAGGCATCTTGTCGGGGTGTTTCTTGTCTACGTTTGTAATCTTTGGCTCCCGGATCACCTTGCCGAACGAAGCACAATTGAAGCCATTAACGTCACCGCTTTTTCGCAAACGATTTTCAATGATTTCAACCAGCACCTGGGTAATGGCATCTTCATTTGCGGATTGTAGAATAAAGTTTGAAGGTGGCATTGTTTCAAGTAACTGCCAGGCCCTGTTGATGACTTTGCAAAGAAGCAGGACGGTACGTTGTGGGATTTGCGGGTGGGGTAACGTGTACTCTATGCCGTGCTTAAAAAAGCCGACCGCCATCAGCTTTTCCTCATGGGGAACGCATCAAGATGATGGCGCAGAATATCTAAAGCGCACAGACGGGCGCGACTTAACGTCCAATACCGATATTGGCCAGTGATTCCCACGAGCAAACGCCCCTTTTCGTGAACAACGACTCGGCTGCAACCTGTTTTATTGGCTGCTTCGGTGATTTGAGAAATCAGTCTTTTCTGTATTGATTGGGTTAGACTTGCGGAAGTGGCGTTTGAAGAAACTGCAAAGAAATGCCATGG
The DNA here is from genome assembly GCA_043827325.1 of Pseudomonadota bacterium. Taxonomy (GTDB): domain Bacteria; phylum Desulfobacterota; class Desulfobacteria; order Desulfobacterales; family UBA11574; genus JBDRPF01. The sequence continues at coordinate 25,331 of JBDRPF010000021.1, forward strand.
CGAATGAATATCCTGCCTTGCAATCTCAACCTCATCGACCGATAATTTTTCATTCGTAATGTCGAAAGATGGGGCTATTAACCGCTGAAGTTCAACATAAAAATCTTTGCGTTCAGTCTTTAAGGGGGGCGCATTTGCACGATCCTTAGCTTCTTTAAAGGGCTCGGCCACTTCAAGTGTGTCTTTCACAACCTGTCGGTCATACTTATCCAGACCGTAGAGATCAAAAATGAAGTCATTGATTTCCTTCCAAGGTTTCTTAAGCGCTGTTTCAAGCTGACCGGAAAGTTTTACGGCGCGTTGTCGTTGCCGCTTGGACAACAGATCAATTGACGGAAACGGAAAATTCTCAACACTCGTTTTGAGAAAAGTTCTTCGCTCTGCTCCCATTTTTGAACTCGTCATCAGCACATGATACCTGAACAGTTCAGTATGAGTGATCAGATGAAGCAGTGCCATGACCGAATCTGGCTCCCTGCTTCCGTGAGCAGAAAATCCGTAATAACTTGAAGGAAAAACTGCTTTTTCCCTCACTATCCATGATTTGGGAGAAAACGGTGAACGCCCGGGTGATTCCGGCACAACAAGTAGTGGCGGAGCGTACAGTTCAGGGTCTCGTGGCCTATGGGCAGTGGATCGCCCGAATTCGAGAAGCGAGGACACATCAACTGAAAAGCCGCCATCTTCGGGAGGTGCGAAATTGGACAACTCGCGCATGAAAGATGCATCATTCTGATCCTGTTTTGGCGAAAGAATGTACCCCACTCCAGAGTACAATCCCTGGCTTTTCCAATACGACTCAACAGCAGGCCACTCCAACTCATCAAGTTTACGGACCACTTCCACATCAAGAGCAGTTCCCACCGCCAGCGTCTTCAGCAGCCGTGAATCCTTAGCAGCCTCGGTGGCAGCTACCGGTTGGGCAGACTGATAATCAATGCGGAGGCGCCCTTTATCATTCAGGTGCTTTTCAAAATGTGGTGTAACAAAATGAAAATGGTGATCGGCGGCAGGCACACGATTGCGTGCGAAAAACAGCATGAAAGCTTCATTCATATCCGGCCATACTGCACTATCCGACAAGTTGGATCCATTCAATATCCCTGTGATTTCGACCCCCTGTAGTATAGCATTAAACGCACGGGTTCCGGGTCCAGATTGCTTGAGAAAAATCCGCCCGGGTAATGCCATGGCGATAATGCCTCCCGGTTTGGTCCACTGAGTCGATCTCCACAAAAAAGGAAGGTCCGGATTATTGTCAGGGTTGCGGTAAGTATGTGCAATTTCTTTAAGGCCACGGCTTGTCAGGATCTGACGTGTCAACTCGGTAAAAACAGCATTGTGTTGCTTTCGTTCTTTCTTGTCCCCCTTTAGGCTTGTCCATGGTGGATTTCCGATGACCACGTCAAAGCAGCCATTAAAGTCTTTGGAAAGTTCCGGACTCAAGCTGCCCAGCACAAAACCCCTGGTCGTCTGCTCTTCAGTTCGCCTGTGGTTATGCAGCACGATGCCTTGGAGCGGCTCCAGAAACCTCAGGCTTTCGGGAGGTCTAGGTGATTCATTAAGTTCGATGGCGGTAATGTAAAGCGATAATGCTGCCAGGCGCAGGGCGGACTCGCTGACATCGAAACCACAAAGCTGATTGTAAAGAATGTACTGAATTGCCTTTGTGTCAGGCCACTTACCATCGTGTTCCCAGCGGGCTGCAAAAAGCTTCCTGAATGTCAGAACAAGAAAAATCCCGGCCCCGCAACTTGGATCCAGAATTTGGGCATTTTTCTTGTCGGCGACGCCTTCAAATGCGTCGTCCACGAGGTATCGAGCAATGTTCTTAGGTGTATAATACGCACTTGTTTGCTCTCTTTGTTGAGAATCCCAAATTTTGCTGAAATTCTCATACACCTGGCTGAGCACGCCGATAGGAATATGTGCAAAATCAAGATCGCCCCAATCGATCGTCAGTTGAAACGCATTTTTTCCTGCATGCTTCCATCCCTTAAGAATAGCCAATAGGTGGTGAAATAATTTACCGTTCGTCTGTTCATCAGCCTGCCTGAATACGTCTGTATAGTCACAGGAGAAGGGAAGTAAGTCGCCGTTGAAGGTTTCGTCAAGCCACCGGCATGTCTCAACGGAGTTCTCAATATTTCGAAAGCAGTCTTCAAGCAATCTTGCTTTAGGACACACGGAAGGTAGCTCGCTCGACCGGACTATCTCGCGATCCCACAGAAAACGGAAAAACAGCGCCCGGCCAAGGAATGATAGAACATCCATAGGATTCAGGCTGAATTTGTCTATGAGGATTTCCGAGGATCTTGTCATCAGGTCAAGAATTGCCTTGAATACATGGTCAGGAGTCTCAGGCTGGCCTTCCAAGGTGAAAACACCATTCACGACACTCTGAAAAAACAGTGGAGCTTCAGGAGAATTCTTTTTGATCGTCCTCTTACGGCTGTTAACCAGAACGGAACGGTCCAAGTTGACTGGATATACATTCAACTCACCCGGACTCAAGATACCGAGATATGCCCTCTCTCCCCGGTTGGCCAGCAGGCACTGAAAATCCAACCTTCTATTATTGTCAATATCCCGTATCTGATCGCCCGATACAATGTAAAGCAGAGGTCTAGACTGGAATTCAGCGACCGCATTAACTTTCAGGTTCTTTCGCCCGGATACCTTCAATAGATCAAGGTATTCCAAATGCCTGGGGGTTGGCTCACCGTCAAGCTGCACGACATCGTGACATCCAAAGACTTTGACCGTGTTTACAACATTCATGAGCAATACCTGTTATTCCCGGTTCGAACAATTCCCCGGTAGCGCCCAAGAATACGAATAAGATCGCTCTTGCCCGCAGCATACTTGAGGTCTTCAAAGACAGGGTTTTCGGATTTAAGTACAAGCGACCCAGACGACAAATAGACTCGTTTCAATGTAACTGCCTGCTCAATAAGAACAGCGGCTATTTCCCCGTTCTCAACACAATCCCGTCTCTGTATGACAGCAATATCACCGTTTTTGATTCCTGCTCCTGTCATACTGTCACCAAGCACATGGAGCGCAAAAAGTTCACCTCCACCAAACAAAGAAGGAGGAATGGGCAGATGGTCTTCAAAATTCTGTTCTGCCCATATCGGGACTCCCGCTGCAATACTACCGAGTAAAGGGATAAGGTTTTCCTGCTGCCTGAAAATCGGTACAGGTAACGACACCAACTGGATTCCACGAGCTTTCCCGCAATTTAGGCGGATATAGCCTTTTTTTTCGATCAGCGCAAGGTGGCTTCGCACAGCATTGGGGCTGACAAACTCAAAGTGGTCACGTATTTCCTCCTGTGTGGGCGGGTAACCATTTTCCATCTGCCATCCGCGGATGAATTCATAAATCTTAGATTGTTTGTCTGTCAAACTCTTCACGATAGCCCCGCACGTTCCTTTAAATACTGCTATATTAAACACTGTTATAATATACAGTACTCAAAAAATGCAAGACTTTTTTCAACCTATTTCCCCTTAAGCTCACGGATCGTGCATTGTTCAAAAAGAACAGTAAAATATTGGAGTCACAATTTACTATACTTACTTAATTCCCAATCGCTTTTATGCGGTCCACTGAAACTTGTGTTTAAGCTTGTTGAAATAGTTCCATTTTTCGGTCAGATGCTGGAAGCGTCCTACGACAATTCCCGGGGAAATCTCAAGCTCATCCGCCAGGCGGATTACATCTGCTTTGGCCCGAAATACGGCAATTTCCGGATCTCGATCACGAGGGATTAGAATTTCGGCGGCAAACTCATTGGCTTTGTGTTCACGCGGATCATCTATACTGCCGTCGTTGATATAAAGATCCTTCTTGCTGTCGTAAAGAACATGGCCGGCTTCGTGAAAAAAAGAAAACCAGAACTGATCCTCCATTTTGCCGCGAAGATTAAGTAGAATCATTGCCTTGGACGCAGACTGCCATTTTGTTGCTCCATGCCAGGGTACTTTTTTCATTTCCGGAACCAGCGCCAGGGCAACACCGGAATCTGCGCAAAGCTGAATGGTTTCGGGAATAAATACCTCTGGATCCTTGACTGTCAGCAAGCGAATCTTTTTTAAGGCCCGGATGAAAGTATTTTTATCAAAAGGCAGACAATCAATCTGGTGGGCCTGGATTTCTCCCAATCTGATCCAGGCGGATGCCGGACCGGGGCGGGTCTCAAAACACTGCGAGCGCCGCGCTGCTACGGCCGGCTTTGCCCAGATATCTCTCCACGCCGACACACTGCTCAACCCATAGAACTTTAATGTCTCTCTTAAAAGAAGCACTCTGTCCTTTTGGGGCTCAATCGCGTTGCGCTGGATAAGTTCTTGGGTGGGGATCGTCTTCAACCAGTCGAGATCGGTTTTAAGATCCTTTCGTTCCTTCGTTTTTGCCAACTGCTCCCGGTATTGGGCCTCCAGATTGTTCCACATACGCGCCGGAACACCTGTGGCCAATTCAAGCTTGTTGGCGGTTTCATAGGAGATGGGCTGACCCCCTTTGAAAATACGATTGAGCGTCTGGACTGTCAGACCGGTGCGAACGGCCAGTTCTTTCTGAGACATATTCAGCGACTCCATAACCCCCTTGAGCGTTTCTCCAGGAGGAATCGCGTAATCAGGCTCAAACCCGTAGTTTTTTTTTGCCTTCAACATAATATTTGCTCCCCTGGTTAATGTGTGTCGATAACCTCAACGATTTCAATTTCAGTGATGTTTGACCAATCCAGTCCGCCGTCTTGGGTAACCGGTATCGGATCATCTGCAGGAATAAACAGAAGCCGATACGGATGTTCGAGGTCGACGGACAACTGTCCATCACGATCCCCTGACAAGGAGTGGCATCGCGGGGGCGGTACTTTCGAAATGTCAGCCAAACAGAATGCGGCTTTTAATTCCATCAATCGTTGCTGCAGTTTCCGGGCCATCTTCGGCCCGAGTTTTTTGATGGCTTCGTTTGTATTGTTGCAGATTTTCTGCAACCTTTTTGTTCTAAAGTATATTACCATAGCTAACGAATTGCAACAAAAAAGTTAACACAACGTGTTAATGTTTTTAGTTGAGTTATATGCCTTAAATGATACCCTAAACTGTCGAGTGAGCTTAAAAGCATGCATTATATACAATTTCGGTAAAGACGAATATGTCGAAATAATGCCTCAATTTCGACATATACTTGCTTATATGTCGAAGTCATCGACAGTTAATCGGTATTAAAAAAACTTTTTGTCCTACAGGTTGATATTTTATTCGAATGCGCAATTTGGATATTTACACTTTATTGTCGGCAGGCGGGACGGCTTTAAAATCTAATTCTCCAGAACTTATTCCGAAGTGCTGGTGATTAAGTCAACCTGTCAATATCTAAGGAAATTGTAAAGAATAATCAGATTTGCCAACAAGGAGGATAATATGCACGGCCTTGAAAATTTCGGGCTAGGAACTGTGGTATCGATAGTATGCCGCGCAGGTTCCTTCGCTGGAAACCATGCAGGCCCCTACCGGGTCCTCCGGCGTACAGACCTTTCTATAGAGGGCGCACTCCGGAGGGGTTTTCAAACCCGTAAGAATTTCACCGCACGCGCATCCTCTGGGCTCCTTTGCCTCGGGAACATGGATTTCAAATATCTTTTGCGCATCAAATGCCGAAAACTCCTCTCGTATGGCCAGACCGCTTTCCGGAATGACGCCGATACCGCGCCAAACGGCGTCCACGGTTTCAAAAATGTCCAGAAGGATCTTTTGCGCCTTTTCATTTCCGCTGAAGGTCACGGCCCGCCGGTAACCGTTTTCCAGCCTGGCATCCCCGTTTTCGATCTGTTTCGCCAGCATGAAAATGGCCTGCAGGATATCCACCGGTTCAAAACCCGCGATGGCGCACGGCACGGCATATTTCTCGACCAGGGAAAGGTACGCCCTTTCGCCGATAATGACGGAAACGTGGCCGGGGAGAATAAACCCGTCCACCTTGACGTTTCCGGTTTTCATCAGCGCGACCAGAGCGGGCGGAACCAGCTTGTGAACGGAGAACACGGAATAGTTCTCGATCCCCATCTGTTTTGCGGCGACGATGGATGCGGCGATTGTCGGTGCGGTTGTTTCAAACCCCACCCCCAGAAAGACCACCCTCTTTTGGGGATTTTTTTTGGCGATCTCGAGGGCATCGAATGTCGAATAAACGATCCGGATGTCCCCGCCGCCCGCCCGTTCATTTTGCAGGGAAGATCGGGTCCCGGGGACTCTTATCAGATCTCCGAATGTCGTAACGATGACATCTTCTATTCCGGCCAGCTCTATAAAGGCATCGATTTCATGCTGGGCCGTCACACACACCGGGCACCCGGGGCCGGAGAGCAGAGAAATGGTGCCCGGGAGCAAAGACCGTATGCCGCTTCTGAAGATCGACATGGTGTGGGTACCGCAGACTTCCATGAGGCGGATGTCTTTTTGGGCGACTTTTTTTATCTGTTCAACGAGGGCCGCTGAAATGGCCGGATCCCTGTATTCTTCCATGTGTTTGATTGTCATTTTTTTTAACTTTTAACCTCTCTATTTCACCCTCCCCTATCCCCTCCCATCAAGGGGGAGGAATTCTTAAGAATATAAAACGTCAGGTTTCATGTAAAATCAAGAAAGAAAAGACCTGATTATACTGGCTTTATCACGACCAGGAATGGACGTCCTTTTAAATGCTTCAACACGTCGCTCGCTATCCCTTCGCAACCGCGGCGGCAACCACGGCCTGGCCCAGAGAAATACCCCCGTCATTGGTCGGAACGCGGCTGTGCGCAAAGACACGAAACCCTTTTTTCTCCAGTGCCTGCGTCAGACCGGTCAAGAGCAGAGAGTTCTGGAACACGCCTCCGCTTAAAACCGCGTCTTTGATGCCGGTTTCTTTTCTCAGTGTGCCGCACAGTTCTGCAAAAATCCGGATCAGCGTCGCGTGAAACTTTCCACCGATCTCGGAAGGCCCTGCCCCTTTTTTAACATCCCCCACCACACCGCGAATCACGGGTTCCGGCAAAACGGTATAGATTCCCCCTCCGGAAGACCATTCATAGTCATAAGCCGTATCCGCGATTTCCCCGGTCATCATCTCCAGTTCCATGGCCGCCTGCCCCTCGTAGAACACGTGATTTCGGATGCCGGTTATCGCCGCAACACCGTCAAACAGCCGCCCCAGACTCGACGTCCATGGAGAATTGACCTTTTTCCGGATCATATCCACAATAAATTGAATACGCTCTTTAGGGATTTCTTCCAGGCCCGGAAGTTCGATGTCCGGAAATTCCTCACCGAAAGTATGGTAAAGATAGCTAACAGCCATGCGCCAGGGTTCCTTGATAGCGGCCGCACTTCCGGGCATCGGGACATAAGCCATGTGCGCAGCCCGCCTGAATCGACCCGGTTCGGTTACCAGCACCTCTCCGCCCCATATCGCTCCGTCCGAACCGTACCCGGTACCGTCAAAAGAAAGCCCGATGACCGGTCCATCCAGCCGGTTTTCCGCCATACAGCTAACGATGTGCGCGTGATGATGCTGGACCTGCACCTTCTCAACACCCGTCAGTTCCTGCGCATAGATGGTACTCAAGTAATCGGGATGAAAATCATAGGCGACAATCTCCGGATCGATGTCCAGAATCCGTTTCATGTGATCGATGGTCATTGTAAAAAATTCATAGGATGAAAGATTTTCAAGGTCACCGATGTGCTGGCTCAAAAAAGCGGTTTTTTCTTTTGTGACACACACCGTGTTCTTTAATTCAGCACCGCAGGCGAGGATATGGGGAACTTTCTCTTTCAAAAAAACCGGGGTCGGAATGTACCCTCTCGAGCGACGGATCAGACGGGGTGAACCGGCCGTTTGCTTGACAATAGAGTCGTCACTCCGAAGGTAGATGTCTCTGTTGTGAACCAGAAAATAATCGGCAATACCGGAAAGCCGCTCGAAGGCATCGCCGTTGTCGATGGCGATGGGCTCCTCGCTCATGTTGCCGCTGGTCATCACCAGCGCTAAAAAACCATGACTCAAAAGAAGGTAATGAAGCGGCGTGTAGGGAAGCATCGCGCCAAAGTAGTTGTTTTTTGGCGACACTTCATCCGACAAACCCTCCGGGATTTTCTTTTTTAAAATGACAATGGGCCGCTGGGGTGACGCAAGCAACGCCGCCTCTTCCGGATCGACATGCGCATAGGATAGAATCTGTGTAATATTCGGGGACATGACCGCAAGCGGCTTTTGCTCCCGATGTTTTCTTTTCCGAAGCCGCCGCACCGCTTCATGGTTTTGCGCGTCCACGGCAAGGTGAAACCCGCCCAACCCCTTGACGGCAACAATGTGCCCCTGTTTTAAAAGTGATGCGGTTTCTTCAATGGGGCTCTGAACCTCGATTTTTTTCCCGGAGGTTTCATGGAGGGTGACATGCGGCCCGCACACAGGACACGCATTGGGCTGGGCGTGAAATCTTCTGTTCCCCGGATCATCATATTCGGCCCGGCAGTGGTCACACATTGTAAAATGCTTCATGGACGTATTCGGCCGGTCGTAGGGAATATCGTCAATGATGGTGTATCTGGGGCCGCAGTTGGTGCAGTTGGTAAATGGATACCCATGCCGGCGATCTCCCGGATCGAAGATCTCTCTCAGGCAGTCTTCACAAACAGACACATCCGGTGAAATCAGTGTGGCCCGATGGGATTCAGCCTTGCTGGCGACAATAGAGAATTCCTCGAACCCCCTGACGGATTCGTCTTGAATCAGAACCTCGGTGATACGGGCGATCGGCGGGGGCTTTCGGGTGAGATCGGCGCAGAAACGGTCGACACTTTCATTGGGCCCTTCAATGTGCACGGTTACACCGGATGATGTGTTCGCGACCGTTCCTTTTATTCCGAATTGTCTTGCGAGCTGATAAACAAACGGCCGGAATCCCACGCCTTGAACGATACCGCTGATTTTGAGCTGTTTTGCAGTGATTTTTTTTGCCATGGCTGACTGAGGAATTGAAGCTTATGTGACGATCTTATTAAAAAAGGGGGGCATGAAGTTTACGCAACCGGGTTGCATTTCATGAATTTGATTCATCTTCAAGTCGATCCACCAGCGCGGCGGCCTCTCGCAGCAGGTTCAGCGTTTCCATTGCCACGGCCTCATCGAGTTTTTTGATGGCAAAACCGGCGTGGACGATCACGTAATCGTTAACATTCGCATCTTCAAGGAGTAGCAGACTGGCCTCTCTTTTGACGCCGTCAACATCTATGGTTGCCATTTCATTTTCAATTTTTACAATCTTCGATGGAATCGCCAGACACATTACCCTTAACTCCTTTTTTGTACGTGACCCCCAGGCGATCGAGCTCTTTTAAAACCATATCGATGACCGGGTCAATTTTCGATGCGGTTGTTTCCGTAAGCTCAATGCTGAGCGTGTCGATATCTTCGGGCTCCGCACCGACAATGACTGTTTCCGGCACCGTATCAAGGATCTGGCACATGGTCAAGGCCTCTAAAAAATCGACCTCGTGAAGGGAGCTTTTCGTCCGGATACGCTCGGGCAGATGGGTTCTTTCGAAACGATACAACGAACCGGGTTCGCCTTTATTTTTTATGGCATCGACAACGATCAGATGGTCTGCTTCGGACATGACGCCAAGAAGGTTCATGCCAAGGACGCCGCCGTCCACCACCGAAACATTTTCCGGAAAATCATATGTTTCAAACAACCTTTCAATAACGCGCACACCAAATCCTTCGTCGCAGAAAAGAATGTTACCGATGCCAAGTATTACAATTTTTTTTGAATTCATTTTGGGAACCGTTATAAATTTCCATTCGAAAGTTTCTTCAGATATCCTATTCTCTCAAAATATTCAAGGGCAAGAATCCATCCGGCGACGGATATCCCGCGTGGAGAGATTTTTTAAAGGTGTGATCGGAAATCGGGTGGGTTTCCTCTCAGCCTCCCGATTTGATGGAGGCTGAGAGGAAAATAGACGTTATAGAACCTTGAACTTATACACCTGATTGGAATCAGGATCGATAACATGAACACCGCAGGCGACGCAGGGGTCAAAGGAATGGACCGTCCGCAAAATCTCCAGGGGCCGCTTGGGGTCTTCAACCGGCGTCCCGATGAGGGCTTCTTCCACCGGTCCCATCTTGCCCTGGGAGCATCGGGGTCCGAGGTTCCAGGTCGACGGCACGACATACTGGTAATTTGCGATCTTCTTTTTGTCGATATTGATCCAGTGACCCAGAGAGCCTCTCGGCACGTCGTTCAATCCCACGCCCTGGGCGCTGTCGGGCATTTCCCAGGCCTGATAGGTCTTGGTATCGCCGTTCTTGATATTTCCGACCAACTCCATAATCCAGCCTTCCATGGCATTTCCGATGACAAGGGTCTCGAGCCCTCTGGCCGCGGTTCTTCCCAGGGTCGAAAAGAGAGCCTGAACCGGAACACCCAGGGTTGCCAGTGTGCTGTTCACCACTTCAACGACCTCGGGTTTTCCCTTGGCATAGGCCACAAGCACCCGTGCCAGCGGACCCACTTCACAGGCCTCCGTTTCATAACGCGGTGCCTTGAACCATGAGTATTTTCCGTCTCCGGGTTTGTATGCGGGATTTTCCTTCAGCGGTTTGGTCTCGCCCTCGTAAGGATGTTTGGGCGTTCCGGCTTCGTACCACGCACGCTGAACGTCCTCAACAACCGCTTCCTGTTTGGCCATGGCCACGCCGGCAAGATCCCGGTTTTTTATCACGCCTCTGGGCATAAACAGGCTGTCGGGCTCCTGATCGCTCATGGGGAATTCGCCCCAGGCGTGGAAATTGGTGGTGCCGCCGATGGCGCCCCAGTCCTTGTAAAAGGATGCCACCGCAACAAGGTCAGGGATATAAACATTTCTGATAAAGCTCTGCGTCTCTTTCCAGAGATACAGAAATTCAGCGATCCTGTCGGGTGTCAGGTCCTTGACGCAGGTGACGCCGCCCACCACCAGCCCTTGCAGGTGGGGGTTCTTTCCGGCGAATATGGCGTGCATCCGGGCGGCCCTGGCCTGCATTCGCAATGCTTCAATATAATGGGCGCAGGCCATGAGGTTCGCTTCAGGCGGGAGCTTGTACGCCGGATGTCCCCAGTAGGCATTGCTGAAAGGACCCAGTTGGCCGCTTTCGACAAAGGTTTTCAGCCGCTGCTGAACCTGTTTGTAATAGGCAGCCCCCCCAAACGATGCATTGCTGACAGTGTCCGCCAGTGCCGCGGTTGCCGCAGGGTCGGCTTTGGTCGTCGCACTGACGATATCGACCCAGTCCAAAGCATGGAGATGATAAAAGTGAACAAGGTGGTCTGCTTGAAACTGTGCGCCGTGGAGAAGGTTTCGAATAATCCGGGCGTTGTCCGGAATCCTAACCTTTACGGCGTCTTCAACTGCCCTCACCGAGGCCAGTGCATGTGTCAACGTTCAGACGCCGCAGGAGCGCTGAACAAAATGGTGCGCGTCCCGGGGATCACGTCCCTGGAGAATCAGCTCAATCCCCCTGAACATCTGGCCCGAACTCCAGGCGTTCTTGACTTTGCCGCCTTCGACCTCTACCTCGATGCGAAGGTGGCCTTCTATTCTGGTGATTGGATCTATGGTTATTCTTTTACTCATATTATCTCCTCCTTTTTTCGTAAAAAGGATTACACGTTAATTGATGCTTCCGGTTACATTTCCTGATAGAACGGGCTGAACTTGTCCCAGAAATCGGGTTCACTGCATCCGATGCAGGGGTGGCCCGCTTCAACCGGCCAGCTGGTGCCGTCATTGAATTTTGCGATCGGGCAGTTGTTGTATGTTTCAGGCCCTCTGCACCCCATTTTGTAGAGGCAGTATCCCATGGCCGCCTCTTTGGACCCGAACTCGGTGACAAACTCATCATTTTCAAAATGGCCTCTTCTCGGGCACTGATCGTGAATGGTCTGCCCATAGGCAAAGAGCGGTCTGCCGAGATCGTCCAGGGCCGGAAGTTTGCCGAGGAGGAGATAGTTTACAACGGTTCCGACGAAGTTTATCGGATTCGGGGGGCAACCCGCTATGTTCACTGTCTTCACGCCCAGGGCCTCGCTGACACTCTTGTATCCGCCGGGATTCGGTTTGGCCGCCTGGACGCCTCCGAATGTAGAGCAAGCGCCGATGCAAATCGTTGCGGCGGCCTTGGGAATGACATCCTTTGCGATCTCCAGAAATGTACGGCCGCCGATTTTTCCGTAGGCGCCGTTATACTTCGTCGCAATGGCCCCTTCCACAACGCAGATAAATTTTCCCTCGTACTTTTTCACCGCTGCGTGGAGCTGCTCCTCGGCCTGCATTCCGGCAGCCGCCATGATGGTTTCATGGTATTCTACGGAAAGCACCTCAAGAACCAGTTCATCAACATAAGGATACTGGGATCTCAAAAGCGCCTCCGAGCATCCCGTACACTCGGCAAAGTGAAGCCATACGACCGGCGTGCGCTGCGCTGGCGCGGCAAACACCTCTGCCACCTTCGGGACAAACGCCGACGAAAGCCCCATGGTAGCGGTAAGCGCCGTGCAGTACTTCATGAAGTCTCTTCGTGAAACTCCCTTCTGCTCTAGCCTTTTGTAAAATTCTTTTTCCCTTTCCATTGGCACCTCCTGATGCAATTAGTAGTAGCTCAAAATACGACGACATCTAAGGCTTAAAACAATTCGTTGCCCCTGCAGCTTTTGCCCCTGTTTTTTATACCCCAACAGGGCTGAAGCTGAATGAATCTGCCTAAAACCATCTCCTTTATTCTGGATTCCCCAAAGATGAAAAAACTCTTTAACTATGCCCAATTAAATGTTTTTGTCAAGTTTATATTCCGAACATCATTCAGACAAATCAATTCCACCTGCCCGATCCGTGAGGACCGCGTCCGGACGCCGACAGGGAAAGCACCGGGATCCGCTGCATACGCACAGTGTGAAGTACAAAATGCAACTGCGGTTTTAATGCTTTCGTTTATGATCGATGCTGTGCCTGAGCCAATGGATCCAGGGCCCGAAGCCGTCTTCGGTTTTGGCCGACACCTCAAAGACCGGCATGCCGGGATGTATCTGCAGGATATTTCTTACAGCCGCCTCCCGATCGTAATCGAGGTACGGGAGCAGGTCGATTTTATTCAGCAGTGCCACATCGCATTCACGAAACATCAGGGGATATTTTAACGGCTTGTCTTCGCCTTCCGTTACGCTCAGAACCACCGCCCGCGCATCCTCGCCGATATCGAACTCCGCGGGGCAGACAAGGTTCCCGACGTTTTCCACGATCAACAGGTTAACGCCATCAAGGTCGAGGCCGCTTGCCGCCTTTTCAATAACGTGGGCAGCGAGATGACAGTCACCGCCGAACTCGTCCGTGTTGATCTGAACCACCGGCGCACCGGATTCAGCAAGTCGATCGGCATCGTTTGTGGTACAGATATCTCCGACAATGACCGCGCATTTTATATCCGGCATCACATGCGACAGCGTCTTTTCAAGCAGCGTCGTCTTTCCGGACCCCGGAGAGCTCATCACATTGAGTACGAACACCTCTTTTTCCAAAAAAAACGTCCTGTTCCGCTCCGCCATCGCATCGTTGACGGCCAGGACCCTTCGAACAATTTTAATTTCCCGTGTGCCGGTTTTCTTTCTCTCTATGGCAGCACCGGTGTTCGCATGGGAATGGGGGGGGGAGTGAAAATCCTTGTGGTGGTAATACACTGGTGTTTTATTAAAGTTTATCGGCAATTTTCGTATCCTCATCCGAAATTTCAATGGATTCAATGTCCAGTTCACGGCCCGAGACAATTTCGATGGCGCCGCTCTTGCATTTTTTGCACGTGAACGCCGGCTCTGTTATCGTCCACTCGGTGCGGCACTCCCGGCAGACCGCAACAACCGGGACTTCTTCGATATCGAGCACTGCACCGGAGAGCGGCGTATCCTTGGCCGCAATTTCAAAACAGAAGCGGAGGCTCTCCGGAACGACCGCAGCCAGTTTGCCCACTCTGAGATTGACCTTTTCAACCCGGGCATTCCTCATGTCTTCGGGTATCGAAGCGGTTGCAATCTCCAGTATCTGCATTGCAATGCCCATTTCATGCATGAATAGCCTCTTAAAGTGAGTCTCAACCCGCATAGCGGGTGGCCTCAGTAAGCCTCTCCTGAATGGGGGCCAAAAGCGCTTTTGAGCCTAAATTCTAAATCCGAAGTACGCGCGAAGCATCCCGACGGGGATAAATCCGAAACAAATTCGAATGAACAAAATTCAAAATTTTAAACAATAATTGTGCGATGTTCAACATACAAAAAAGCCTGCGATACCGAGAGGCTTTAGGTAAATTTTTGGCTTTGTTTTTCTCTTTCGAACATTCGAATTTCGGATTTGTTTCGAAGTTCGAAATTCGAATTTCGTGCTTTGCATCGTATTTTTCCCCGGATCGGTAGAACCTCTCCGGGTCCATCACCAGAGGTGGTGGGTTTAGATCACAACTAAATCCACAAGGCATATCGCCTATTGGAAGACTTCGGCACACAGCTCCCCAAACGTGCCGAGATTTTTGCAAATATGTATGCCTCCTGCCTTCATGGCCTCGATCTTGCCCTGAGCCGTGCCGCTGCTGCCGCTGATAATGGCACCGGCGTGCCCCATGCGCCGTCCCGGCGGGGCGGTCAGTCCGGCAATAAACCCCACCACCGGTTTGGATACATTTTCCGATATAAATTCCGATGCTTCCTCTTCGGCGGTTCCACCGATCTCCCCGACCATAACGATTCCCTTTGTTTCGGGGTCCTTTTCAAAGGCATCCAGGCAGTCGATGAAGTTCGTGCCGTTGACGGGGTCGCCGCCGATACCGATACAGGTGGTCTGCCCGATTCCCTGCCGGGTCAACTGGTGAACCACTTCGTAGGTCAGGGTCCCGGAACGGGATACAACACCGATGGGACCGCCGGGCGTGTGAATGGGGCCCGGCATGATACCCACCTTGCACTGCCCGGGCGTGATGATCCCGGGGCAATTGGGCCCGATCAGGCGGGATGTCATCCCTGCCAGGAAATTCTTGACCTTGATCATATCCATAATCGGAATGCCTTCGGTGATGGCGACGATCAGATCGATCCCGGCGTCGGCCGCCTCCATGATGGCGTCAGCCGCAAAGGCCGGCGGAACGAAAATCATGCTGCAGTTGGCATTGGTTTGTGCCACCGCCGCTTTAACCGTATTGAACACCGGTATGTCATCCATCTGCTGCCCGCCCTTGCCCGGAGTTACACCGGCAACGACGTTGGTACCGTAAGCCGCACACTGCCGGGTGTGAAACTGCCCTTCTTTTCCGGTTATTCCCTGAACGAGAAGCCGTGTGTTGCTGTCGACGAAGATGCTCACTTTTGTTCCCTCGCTTTTATTTAGTCCTGAAAAACATAGTCCTCCGGGCCCGGATTCGTTACGTTGAAAACCGCCAAAAAACTATTGACCGGCAACCATCTCCGCAACCTTTTGGGCCGCGTCTTTCAGATCTGCCGCCGTGATGAGATTGAGACCCGACTCCGCCAGAATCTTCCGGCCTTCTTCCACGTTCGTCCCTTCCATCCGGACGACCACGGGAACGGTGATGCCTGTTTTTTCCGCCGCTTTTACAACACCTTGCGCCAGAATGTCGCATCGCAATATCCCGCCGAAGATGTTAATCAGAATCCCTTTGACACTTTCATCCCCCAGCATGATCCGAAAACCGTTTTCGACCATCTCCGCGCTGGCGCCGCCGCCCACATCCAGAAAATTGGCCGGTTCCGCGCCGGCCAGTTTTATAATATCCATGGTGGCCATGGCCAGACCCGCGCCGTTGACCATGTTGCCCACATTGCCGTCCAGCTTGATGTAGTTGAGATGGAACCTGGAGGCTTCGACCTCCAGGGGGTCTTCCTCGTCAATATCCCGGTATTCCAGAATATCCTTGTGGCGATACAGGGCGTTGTCGTCAAAATCAATCTTGGCATCCAGGGCGATCACGGTCTCATCTTCCGTGATCACCAAAGGGTTTATCTCCACCAGAGAACAGTCATAGCCGACAAAGAGCCGGTAGAGATTCCCCAGCATTGAAACAAACGGCTTCATCACGGCAGGCGCCAGCCTCAGGCCGAATGCAACCTCCCGGCAGTGATACGGTTGAATCCCCACCAGCGGATCGACATATACCTTGATGATCTTTTCAGGGGTTTCCGCGGCGACCGTTTCAATATCCATGCCGCCGGCCTCGCTGGCCATGATAACAATTTTTGCGGTTCCCCGGTCCGGTATGATGCTCAAGTAGAGCTCTTTTTCGATGTTCAGGCCCTGCTCCACCAGCACCTTCTTGACCGCCCTTCCCTCCGGTCCGGTCTGGTGCGTCACCAGGTTCATTCCGATGATGTCGCCGGCAATGACCGCCGCTTCATCAAGCGAACCCGCCAGTTTAACCCCGCCGCCTTTTCCCCGGCCCCCGGCATGGATCTGTGCTTTAATCACCACCGGGAATCGGCCCGATTTTTCAGCGATCTTCCGGGCTTCATCCGGGCTGAAGGCAACACCGCCGTCCGGTACGGGGATGTTGTATTTCCTGAACAGTTCTTTTGCCTGGTATTCGTGTATCTTCATGAATCCGAATCTCCTTTTATGCGCAGAGTACAAAGCGCAGAGCGCCATGCGCTTAGCCGATAACGCACAGCACAGCCCCCTTGGCCACCGAATCTCCGCTGCTGAAATTGATTGCCTTGATCGTTCCGTCCGCCGGGGCCGTAAGGGCATTCTCCATTTTCATGGCTTCGAGGATGACCACCGTATCGCCCGTGCTGACGGCATCTCCCACTTCTTTTTCATAGCGCACGATCATGCCGGGCATCGGCGCTGTCAGCGGCGTGCCGTCGACAGCGATTGCCGCCTTGGGCGGTGCTTCGGATTTTGCAGGCTTCGGCGGTGCGGGCGGTGCGGGTCTGGGCAGCGAGGGCGCGGGTGCCGACGCCGGTGCCCGTACGGCTCCCGGCTGCACATAACTGATCACCGGGGATCCCCCCGGTTCTTCCACGCCAACCTCAAAGTACTCGTCATCCACAAAGACGTTGAAAGTCCGCAGGCCCTCACCCTTGGGCGGCGCTTCCTTTTCTTTCTTTTCCACCAGTTGCCCGAGCTTGGCCAACCTCACCAGTGCTTCTTCGGCTTTCACCTGTTCCAATGTCCGGGGCTTGACTTCCTCCGGCGGGTCCTCCTTGCCGTGCTTCCATTTCAAAAACCGCTTCCCGGTCAGCGGATACAGCGCATAAACCAGCACGTCATCCATGTCCACGGCTAAATCCTTCACATCCGCTTTGGCCTTGTCCAGTTCGGGCTCCAAAACTTCTGCGGGCCTGCAGGTAATCGGCTTCTCTCCCCTTGAATATCCCTTCAACGCTTTCTTCTGGACTTCAGGGTCTATGGGAATCGCGGTCTTGCCATAAAGGCCGTAACACAAATCCTTGACCTGGGCGGTAATCATCTTGTAGCGCTCGTTTTCATCATCAAAAAGCACATTGTTGACCGTTTGTATCCCGACGATCTGGCTGGTGGGCGTCACCAGCGGAATTTGCCCGAGCTCCTTTCTCACCCGGGGAAGCTCCTTGTACACTTCGCCGATTTTGTCGAGGGCGTCCATCTCCCGCAACTGGTTCACCAGATTCGAGAGCATCCCCCCCGGCGTCTGGTGCAGCAGAACATTGATATCGATGATCGACACCTTTGAATCGTCCAGCAGGTTCCTGTACTTGGGCATGACCAGTTTTTCCAGGGTCTCGTTGATCTGTGCCAGCTGACGGATATCGAACCCCGTGTCTCGGTTGGTCCCCAGAAGTGTCATCACCAGCGGTTCAACCGCCGGATGGGATGTCCGGTAGGCATAGGGCGACATGCAGGTGTCCACAATGTCGACACCGGCCTCGATGGCTTTCAAATGGCTCATGGGAGCCATGCCCGATGTAAAATGGCTGTGAAGGTGAACCGGCACGGTAACCACCGCCTTGATTGCCTTCACAAGGGCATAGGCGTCATAGGGGGCGATCAGGCCCGCCATGTCTTTGATGCAGATCGTGTCCGCGCCCATGGTCTCCAGGGCCCTGGCTTTGGCGACATAATAGTCGAGCGTATAGACATCTCCGCCCATCCTCGGCTCGGTCATGGAATAACAGATACACCCCTGAAAATGCTTTCCGCATGCCTTGATCATTTCAACCACCGTCTCAAAATTCCGGTAGTCGTTCAGCGCGTCAAAGGTCCTGAAAATGTCCATCCCGTTTGCGGCCGCCCGATCCACGAATGCCCGGGCAACATCATCGGCATAATTTCGATACCCCACCAGATTCTGTGCTCTCAGGAGCATGGAGAACGGCGTCTTTTTCATATACCGTTTTAACGTACGGATCCGTTCCCACGGATCCTCGTTCAAAAAACGGTGCATGGTGTCGAAGGTTGCACCGCCCCAGGTCTCCACGGCCCAGAAACCGACCTCATCCATCATCTCCGCCACGGGAATCATGTCTTCGGTCCGACCCCGGGTGGCAAACAGGGACTGGTGTCCGTCGCGAAGGGAAAGGTCCTCCACCTTCAGCGGGTTCTCCGCTACAGTCCTGTCCTTGCTGTAATCCATGGGGGTTGTTTTGACTTGATCATGATCACTCATCTTATATTCTCCTCTTAAATGGATTTTTCCGTTATTCCTTTTCATAAGCGGCGCAGCCGCGCCGGATAAAATCGCGAAGCGATTTTATTTATTTAAACGCCCTCATCTGCATCATGGTGCGCATCTGCATCTGAGACTGACGACCGCTCACGGCCCACAGCCGCGCCGGCGCCGCTGCCCGCTCAACCGCAGGCGTTGCAAGAGACTGCATATAAATCGCTTCCTCTTCTGTCTTGATATACTGCATGACCGCGGCCATTGCGGCGGCCGTTTTTTTTCGCTTTTCCACTGTTACACCGTTTTACTAGAGAATCCAGGCTCAAAGGCTCTAGCTTACCCCCGGAAGGGGCTGTTTAAATTAAAGCCGAACAAGTTAAAAGTGTCTAAAGTGATCTAAAATGCCTAAAGTTATGGAGTCGCCTTCAGCCGTCGTAGCCAAGGCTACTATGGCGAAGTCGGCTCGCTCCCCTGATTTTATATAATTGATAGAATTCCTTAACTTTAGCTCACTTTAAACTTTAGTTCACTTCAAACTCTTGAGACGGTACTTTAGGCAGAGCCATAGGACTCTGATCTGGCCCAGAAGGCCGGGTTTTCAAAGACCAAACAAATTACAGGGGTATGTTCCCGTGTTTCTTGGGCGGCAGTACCTCCCGTTTACCGCACATGATCTCCAGGGCTTCGATCAAACGCGGCCGGGTCTCGCTCGGCACGATGACGGCATCCACAAACCCCCGGCTCGCGGCGCAGTAAGGGTTTGAAAACAGATCTTCGTATTCCTTGACCTTTTCCCGGCGCTTGGCCGCGGGGTCTTCCGCCTCCGCAATCTCTTTCCGGTGTATAATGTTGCATGCCCCGGCAGCACCCATAACGGCAATCTCCGAACTCGGCCAGGCAAAGGCCATGTCGGCGCCCAGGTCTTTCGAGCACATGGCAAGATAGGAACCGCCGTAATCCTTTCGGGTAACGAGAAGCAGTTTCGGAACCGTTGCCTCTGAATAACACCAGAGGAGTTTTGCGCCGTGACGAATAATTCCGCCCCATTCCTGCTGACTGCCGGGAAGATATCCGGGCACGTCCGCAATGGTCAGCAGCGGAATGTTAAACGCGTCACAAAAACGGATAAACCGGGTGGCCTTGTCCGAGGCGTCGATATCGAGACAACCGGCAAGAACCTGCGGCTGGTTCGCGATAATACCGACACTCCTCCCGTTCAGGCGGGCAAAACAGACGATGATATTCTGGGCATAGTAGTGATGGGGCTCGAAAATCACACCGTTGTCCACGATCGAGCGAATAACCGTCTTCATGTCGTAAGACTTGCTGGGGTTGTCCGGAATGATGGTGTCCAGCGCCGGGTCCGTCCGCTTGGGATCATCACCGGTTTCGACAATCGGCGGATCTTCCATGTTGTTCGACGGGATATAAGACAGGAGCTCTTTGATCTGGTCGATCGCATCCTCATCGCTTTCACAGGCAAAATGTGCGACCCCGCTTTTCTGGTTGTGGGCCATGGCGCCGCCGAGCTCCTCAAAAGAGATCTCCTCCCCGGTCACCGCCTTGATGACATCCGGACCCGTAATGAACATGTAGCTGCTCCCCTTGACCATGAACACCCAGTCCTGCATGGCCGGCGAATAGACCGCGCCCCCGGCGGTCGGTCCCATGATGGCGGATATCTGGGGAATAACGCCCGAAGAAAGCGAATTGCGGTAAAAGATCTGTCCGTATCCGGAGAGGGAGTCAACACCCTCCTGGATCCTTGCGCCCCCGGAGTCGTTCATTCCGATCATCGGCACACCCGCCTTGAGCGCCAGATCCATGACCTTGCAAATCTTTTTGGAATGCATCTCTCCAAGGCTTCCGGCCCTTGCCGTAAAGTCTTGGGAAAAAGAAAAGACCGGCCGGCCGTTAACAAGCCCGTGACCCGTAACAACACCGTCTGACGGAATATCGACCTTCTCCATGCCGAAATTCACGCACCGGTGCGAAACAAACATGTCGATCTCTCGAAATGTCCCCGGATCAAATAAAAGATTTAACCGTTCCCGGGCGGTCAGCTTTCCTTTTTTGTGCTGCGCGGCAATGGCTTTTTCACCGCCCATTTCCAGGATCTTTGCCTCGCGTTTCTTCAGATCCTTAATTTTATCTTCAACAATACCCATTATCCTAATCCTTTCGCATTATATTCTGTCTCAAAAATGCATCTGACACCCAACGGCTGTGCTGCCGACCAACTCAAAACAAACTGTCCATCCCGTTTATAGCGGGGCTCCGCCGATTCGTGGCCTGCGGCAGGTTCCATTCGGCCCCGGGTTCATGGCCGCAGGCGGCCGGGCCGACCGGCGCTTCATCCGTTCTCCCGGGGTTTATTCGCCTCAGGCGGGCGGGATTTCCCCTGAACGTGATCTGCTATTTTTGAAACAGCCTGGTGTCATTCTTTAAGGCTTTTAACCTAATCAAAGGCATAAATCTCGAACTCGGTCTTTTCTCCCAGCAAAAAATCGATTTTTTCCTGGGCCTCGGCTCTCTCTTCGCTGAGAACCCACTGCCGCCAGTGGTCCATGGATTGCCAGGTGCTGATGACCAGGTTTTCGCCGGGGCGATCAATTCGCCGAAAGGTTTCTCCGGAAATGTATCCGGGCTGGTTCACTGCCAGCTCCCTTAACCGGATGAGAAGCGGTTTCAACGCCTCAGCCTTGTGTTCCGGCACCACGCGTTTGATGAAAACTTTAACCGACATTTTGGGACCCTCCGCTTGTGCGTAAAACAGTCGAGCTCATCGAATGATATGTTTTATCGAAAACACCTTCCTTGTTTCTAGACCTGCGGGTTATTGTCAAGAAAAAAAAGCAGTTCGTTTGCCGCAATGGTGGGCGCGATCAAACCGTTTTCAACATCGCCAAGGATTTTCGGCAGCCGCCTATTCACTTCGGGATTCTCATAAAACCGTTCCTTCAGACCCTCTTTTACCAGGGACCACATCCAATCGACAGCCTGCTTTCTTCGATTTGCCTCAAGCTCTCCGGATGCCGTCATCCTTTTTCGGTGTTCCAAAACGGCTTCCCAGATCACATCGACACCGGTCATCTCCAGGGCACTGCAGGTGAGAACCGGCGGCGACCAATTGGGCGAGGAGGGTGCCAGAAAGTGCAGTGCCGACTCGTACTGCTTCCTGGCGATTTCCGCACGCCCGACATTGTCGCCGTCTGCCTTGTTGACGGCGACGGCGTCTGCCAGCTCCAGGATGCCCTTTTTTATTCCCTGAAGCTCATCTCCGGCGCCGGTTATCATCAGCACCAGGAAAAAATCGACCATGGAGGCCACCGTCGTTTCAGACTGGCCGACACCCACGGTTTCAACGATCATGACATCAAACCCGGCGGCTTCGCAGGCGATCATGGTTTCTCGTGTTTTTCGCGCGACCCCGCCCAGAGTTCCGCCGGAAGGAGACGGCCGAATAAAGGCGGTCTCTTCAACGGAAAGCTTTTCCATTCGTGTCTTGTCCGCCAGTACGCTGCCGCCGCTTCTTTTGCTGCTGGGGTCGACGGCGAGAACACCCACCCGATGTCCTTTTTTTACCAGCATCATACCGAGGCTCTCTATAAACGTGCTCTTGCCCACACCCGGCACGCCGGTTATCCCGAGGCGTACCGCCTTGCCGGTGCAGGGAAGCAGCAGATCGATGATCTTTCGCGCCAGCTTCTGATGGTCGGGCAGGGAGCTTTCGATCAGCGTAATGGTCTTTGCGAGCGTGCGCCGGTTGCGCGACAGCACCCCCTGGACATAATATTGAGGATCATCGGATCGCATTGTTAATCCTGATTATATTCTAACCACGAAGATCACGAAGGGTGACAAGATAAAAAAGAATATCTTCGTTTTTCTTCGTGTACTTCGTGGTAAAAATCTTTTGCTTCAAAAAGCGAACCATTCACAAATTAAGCGCTTATTTCGTTTAGCACTTTGTTGGCGGAGTCGGTAACCACGGTCCCGGGCCCGAACACACCCACCGCGCCGGCCTGATAAAGGAAGTCGTAATCCGCGGGTGGAATGACCCCGCCGACAACCACCTTGATCTCTTCCCCGCCTTTTTCCCTGAGAAACTTGACAAGCTGGGGCACCAGCGTCTTGTGCCCGGCAGCCAGACTCGACACACCCACGACATGGACATCATTCTCCATGGCCATCTGGGCCGCCTCCTCCGGTGTCTGGAACATGGGACCGATGTCCACGTCAAACCCCAGATCGGCAAAAGCAGTGGCAATCACCTTGATGCCCCGGTCATGGCCGTCCTGACCCATCTTGGTGACCAGTATTCGCGGTCTTCTCCCCTGCTTTTTCTGAAAGTCATCGGTCCGCTTTCGAACCGCCTTAAATATATCACTGTCGGCGTACTCATCCGCATACGCACCGGAAATGCACTGGGTCGTGGCGACATAACGGCTGAAAGCCTTTTCCATGGCGTCTGAAATCTCGCCAACGGTCGCGCGCGCGCGGACTGCCGGGACACAGACCTCAAGCAGATTTCCACCGGATGCGGCGGCATGGGTCACCGCTTCGAGCAGCCTGCGAACCTCATCTTCGTTCCGTTTCGATTTGATCTCTTTCAACCGTGCGATCTGTTCTTCGCGGACCCCCTCCGAAACCTCCAGAAGCTCCCCTAAAGGCTCCTCGGCGATCTGATACTTGTTGACACCGACAATCACGTCCTTTCCCTGGTCGATTCGGGCCTGCTTTCTGGCCGCCGCCTCTTCGATGCGCATTTTCGGCATCCCGGTTTCGATAGCCTTTGCCATTCCGCCCAGTTTTTCAACCTCTTCGATGATCTTTCTGGCCTCCCGGAGAATCCCGTCGGTCAGGGTTTCAACATAATACGACCCCCCCAGGGGGTCTATCACGCGGCATATCTCGGATTCTTCCTGCAAAATGATCTGGGTGTTCCTTGCGATCCTGGAGGAAAATTCCGTGGGGAGGCTGACCGCCTCATCAAAAGAGTTGGTATGCAGCGACTGGGTCCCGCCCAGGACCGCGGCAAGCGCTTCGAGGGTGGTTCGGATGATGTTGTTGTACGGGTCCTGTTCGGTCAGGCTCCACCCGGAGGTCTGGACATGGGTCCTTAACATAAGCGATTTCGGGTCCTTGGGATTAAACTTGCTGACGAGTTCATGCCACAGGAAACGCGCGGCCCTCAGCATGGCGATCTCCATGAAAAAGTTCATTCCAACGCCGAAGAAAAACGACAACCGGGGCGCAAAGGTATCGATATCCAGGCCTGCCGCCAGGGCGGCCTTTACATATTCGATCCCGTCCGCCAGGGTAAAGGCGGTCTGCAAAACAGAATTGGCGCCGGCCTCCATCATGTGATATCCGCTGATACTGACGGTATTGTACTTGGGCATATGTTTGGAGCAATACCCGATGATGTCGGATACAATCCGCATGGAAGGTTCCGGCGGGTAGATGTAGGTGTTTCGCGTCAGGTATTCCTTGAGAATATCATTCTGAATGGTTCCGCCCAGCTTCGCCTGCTCCACACCCTGCTCTTCGGCGGCGACGATATACCCGGCCATGACCGGCAGTACCGCACCGTTCATGGTCATGGAAACCGTTACCTTGTCCAGGGGGATCCGGTCGAAAAGAATTTTCATGTCCTCAACAGAATCCACGGCAACGCCGGCTTTGCCGATGTCCCCCACAACCCTGGAGTGGTCCGAGTCATATCCCCTGTGGGTCGCGAGATCAAAGGCCACCGAAAGACCCGTCTGCCCCGCGGACAGGTTTTTTCTGTAAAATTCATTTGACTCTCTAGCCGTGGAAAATCCGGCATACTGGCGAACGGTCCAGGGCCTCCCGGCGTACATGGTGGCCATGGGCCCCCGCACATAGGGCGCAAACCCGGGCAGGGTGTTTACATGCGCCATGTCTTCGAGGTCTTCCGCCGTGTACAGCGGCTTGACCGTAATCCCCTCGGGCGTGGTCCAGTTCAAATCCTCAATCGGTTTCCCTCGAAGCTGTTTCTCGGCAAGCTCTTTCCATTTCTGTAAATCCGGATGTTCTGCCATGGCATCCTCCTTCTACGCGCGCGATTTGATGTGTCTCTATTTTATGGAATTACATATTATTTCAATCAATTTATTTCCGCTCACAAAGCTCCACCAGGACGCCGTTTGTCGCCTTGGGGTGCAGAAACGCGATTCTGGCACCGCCGGCACCTTTTCTGGGTTTCTCATCGATCAGCCGGATGCCCTTTGCCTTTAATTCTTCGAGGGCTTCGTCGATATTCTCCACGCGAAACGCCACATGATGGATACCCTCGCCCCTTTTTTCCAGGAACTTGGCCACGGGCCCGTCCGGTGCCGTGGACTCCAGCAGTTCCACCTCGCTTTCTCCCACCGGGAAAAAGGCGGTGGTGACCTTCTGTTCTTCGACGGTCTCGGACCCTTCAAAGTGCAGGCCCAAGGCGTCCGTCCACAGGCTTTTTCCCTCATCGATACTGTTTACGGCGATACCGAGGTGGTCTATTTTAAGTATTTTCATCAACGCCTCCTTTCACTATTATCTTCGATTGTTGCTGAAATTCCAGAACTCTTAACTGTCCGCAGCAAGCAGACTACCTGAACATTTCCATTGCGCGCCTGAACCCGGGAATCGCATTCCTGATGGTCTCGTCATCCACGCAAAAGGCAATTCTGAAATGACCCGGACCGGCAAAACCGCTGCCGGGCACCGTGAGGATCAATTCTTTCTGAAGCGCCTGAACGAATTTCACGTCATCGGGGTCCGGTGTTCTCGGAAAGAGATAAAACGCACCGGCCGGTAGTACAAATTCATACCCGCAGCCTGAAAGCCCGTCACATAAAAGGTCCCTTTTCCGTGCGTAATCCGACACATTCACGCAGGCCCCCTGGATGGCGGGTATCACCCGCTGCATCAGGGCGGGCGCGTTGACAAACCCGAGAATCCGGTTCGCAAGGGTCATTCCGGCTAAAAGGTCTCCACGATAAGAAGCCGCCGGGTTTACCGCCGCGAAACCGATCCGCTCGCCCGGTATGGAAATATCCTTGGAATAAGAAGTTGCAACGATGCTCTCCGCGTAACAGGCAAAAACGCTAGGGATCTCGCGCCCGTCGTAGACAATTTTACGATACGGCTCATCGGATATAAGATACAGGACCCGATTCAATTCTTTTCCCTTCTCTTTTAAAAGATCTCCAAGCTGAACAATGCTCTCTCTGGAATACACCTGCCCGGTGGGATTGTTTGGAGAATTGATAAGAACCGCCCTTGTTCTCGGGGTGATGGCCGCAGAAATGGCGTCTACGTCCAGGGTAAAATCCGGTTTCGATGACACGGTTTTCAGACTCCCCCCGTGGTTCTCCGCGTAGAAACCGTATTCGACAAAACAGGGAGCCGGTGTAATCACCTCGTCTTCAGGATCGAGTATGGCTTTCAGGATAATATTCAGGGCACCGGCGGCACCGCAGGTCATTACGATCTCATCCGCCGTCACGCTTACCTGCTGTTCCGCGGACAGATACTCCGCAACAGACCGGCGAACATGCGGGTATCCGTTGTTGGGCATATAACCGTGCCCCTCGCTTTCCGCTGATGCGACCGCATGTTGCAGCGCCGCCCTGAATTGTGCCGGCGGGCGAAGATTCGGATTGCCCAGGCTGAAGTCGAACACGTTTTCCGCGCCGTGCGCCGCCCTGAGGCGGGCACCCTCTTCAAACATCCTGCGTATCCAGGAGGATTTGGTAAGAACGGCACTGATATGTTTGGCTATGGTCATGTGAACACCTTTATCGGGTTCAAAAGTTCATCTCCTCCGAACAGGGTCAGAGTTCCTGGTGCTGCCCGGTAACACGATTAGCGGGTGTATTAAAGGACTGGGGTGTTGGAGGAATTTTGAAGATTAATCGGCCGCTTCCACGGAGACGACCTCGGGGATCTCCTGTTTTAAAAATCGTTCAATCCCGTTTTTAAGCGTCATCTGAGACATCGGACATCCGGCACAGGCCCCCTGCAAACGTACCTTGACCACGCCGTCTTTCACGTCCACAAGCTCCACGTCGCCACCGTCCGCCTGCAGCATTGGCCTGATCTTGTTTATCGACGCCTGGACTCTTTCTTTCATGAATCGATCTCCTCTATTTATAGTCCTTGAAAACCGGGTCCTCTGGGCCCGGATTCTTTACCTGTGGCGTTTTCCACAAATATATCTTGATTGTATCTAAAAAACAGATGCATGTCCAACGATAAATGGACATTAGTTGTCAATTCCGCGCATGTCTCTTTTCGAATAAAACGCTCTTTTGAATTTATCAAATTCGCCGTTTAATATCGCCGCTCGCATATGGCGCATCAAGCGCATATAATAATGAATATTATGTATCGTATTCAACCGGTATGAAAGCAGTTCCCTGCTCATGTAAAGGTGCCGAAGGTAAGCCCTGGAATACTGACGGCAGGTATAGCAATCGCATCCGTTTTCTACAGGGCCCGTATCCTCTTTAAATCGCGAGTTGCAGATGTTCAGGGTTCCGCTCTCGGTGAACATCTGGCCGTTTCTGGCATTTCGAGTCGGAATGACGCAGTCGAACATGTCCGCCCCCATGGCAACGAGTTCGACCAGATCCTCCGGCGTGCCGACCCCCATGACATACTTCGGTCTTGCGTCCGGGAGCTTCGGTATCGTATAATCCGCAACCTCCAGCATGAGATCTTTGGGTTCCCCCACGCTTAAACCGCCGATTGCATACCCATCGAAACCGGTTTCCACCAGCGCAGCTGCCGACATTTCCCGCAAATCCGTCAGCATCCCCCCCTGAACAATGCCGAACAGGGCACTTTCGCCCCGGGTGTTGTCTTCCCAGAATTTCTTGCATCGCCGTGCCCAGCGGGCGGTGAGTTCAAGGGCATTTTTTGTGTCCTCCCTGCTCGCCGGGTATTTTAGGCATTCGTCCAGGCACATGATGATATCCGCCCCGAGGCACACCTGAATTTCAATGGCCTTTTCAGGGGTCAACATATGTCCGGACCCGTCGATATGGGACTGAAAAGCAACGCCTTCTTCGGATATTTTTCTGAGTTTTGCAAGAGAAAAAACCTGGAACCCGCCGCTGTCCGTAAGTATGGGCCTGTCCCAGTTCATGAATTTATGGAGGCCCGAAAAGCGCCGAATCACCTCGCATCCGGGCCTGAGGTACAGGTGGTATGTATTTCCTAAAATTATCAGGGCGCCGCAATCCAGAAGTTCTTCCGGGGACACGGATTTCACCGTGCCGAGAGTCCCTACGGGCATGAAGACCGGCGTTTCGACGGTGCCGTGGGGTGTGCGCATCACGCCCGCTCTTGCCCGCGTTTCGTCGGATCCTGAAACGATTTCGAAATTGAACATTGTCGCCCCGCTTCCATCGCGAAGGGTTCATGGCGCATGACGTAAACGCTTTCCGCCTTGCGCCATGCCCTCTGCGCTACGCGATCAGCATCGCATCCCCGTAACTGTAAAACCGGTATCCACTGCGAATCGCCTCATCATAGGCCTTCAGTATCTTTTCACGGCCCGCAAAAGCGGAAACGAGCATGAGGAGTGTGGACCGGGGCAGATGGAAATTGGTGATCATTCCATCCACGACGTTAAATCGATACCCCGGATATATAAAAAGATCACACTTCCCGCCGCCGAACCGAACGGCCCCGCTCTTGTCCGACGCATATTCCAGGGTACGAACGCATGTTGTTCCTACGGCAATGATTCTTCGGTTGTCCGTTTTTGCCCGATTTATGATGTCCGCGGTCTCTTCTGAAACAAAGTACCTTTCAGAATGTATGGTGTGATCCCGGATATCCGGCGTTTTTACCGGCAAAAAGGTACCGTACCCCACGTGAAGCGTTATGGCCGCCATACTGAAACCGTCTTCTTTAAGCCTGTCCATGAGTGCCCCTGTAAAATGAAGCCCTGCCGTCGGGGCGGCCACCGCGCCCTTCCGCGATGCGTAGACGGTCTGGTATGATGTCCGGTCGTTGCAGTCTATATCATTGTTTTTCCGTTTGATATAGGGCGGAAGGGGCACTTTTCCGATTCGATAAAGAAGCGTCTCGAAGTTGCCGTTGTAAATGAACCGAACCGTATGAACGCCGTCCCGACAGTCGACAACCTCACCCTTCAGGCCCTCATCAAAAAAAATCCATGTGCCGGGTTTCGGCGTTTTAGACGCTTTGATCAGACATTCGAATGCGGGGTCCTCGCCTGTCGTCCTTGACCCGTTCGTGTCGACATAGTCCAGTATCAGAACTTCTGTTTTCCCGCCGGTCGCCTTGCGCCCGATCAGCCGGCCGGGGATGACTTCGGCATCGTTTATGACCAGAACATCGCCCGGAAAAATAAGATCGCCCAGTTCATAAAACAGATGATGGGACAGGCCGCCGGTTTTCCGGTTCAAGAACAGAAGTTTCGATCGATCTCTGACCGGGGACGGTTTCTGGGCGACGCGTTCGTTCGGAAGATTGTATTCGTAATCCGTGAGAGAATACATGTGTTATCTTTTCCCCATGTATATCAAGAATAAGCCGGTCAACATGAGCACAAAACCGAATTTTCTCAGGGAACCGTCGGGCAGCTCAAGGATTTTTTCTATCCAGAACTTCATCTTTTCCGGAAAAGCAAAATACGGAAGCCCTTCAATAACCATAACCATTCCGATAACGCAAAGGAAGAATTTCATAACATCCCTCTTTTATTATGGCACAAAATGTAATTATAGATTTACAGCTGTTATTCGGTATAACTCAATGGTTTTATTACAAAGCAAAAGTTTGCTGAAAAATTTTCATGAAATTTTCGCTTTACCTCCTCGTTGGTTTCGCTGTCGCACTCTACAATAAATTTTTCCTCGATTTTTCATTTCTGCTCAGCGGCAGCAAGGTGGTAACAGGGAGTGCGGTGGCCGGTTTCTTTTTCTCTCTGGATATGGCCCTGGCCCGGGAACGTTCCGTTATTCAGGCCGCCCTCGATGTAAACAAGGCACTGCCGCCCCCGAATCGCCTTTACTCCATGACCCGAAAATTTTCTCTGGTTGCCGTGACCACAGCGCTCTTTGTTTCCATGAATTCGGCGTCATCGCCGGGCATACCAACGCCATGATCCAGGGCCTGAGACACCGTATCAAACTCATCACCGGACTGAAACTGGCCGAGGAGGTACAGCAGAACCTCTTGCCCCGGAAAGCGCCCGCGCATCCCGGATTGGATATTGCGGGTGCGAGTATTTACTGCGACGAAACCGGCGGGGATTATTACGACTATCTGAGGCTCCCCGGCGGGCGGCTGGGTATCGTCGTCGTGGGCACCGATGGCATCCACGAAACCCGCAACGAAGCGGGTGAAATGTTCGGCCACCACCGGCTGCGAGAGGCGATACGGAAACACACCGCCGACAGCGCGGAAAATATAAAGAACGCGGTCATAGAAAGCCTTCGCGTATTCCGGGGAGACGCGCCTCAGGAAGACGACATCACCCTGGTTGTCATCAGGCTTCTGTGAAATCTTTGCGGCATTCCAGCAAATAATTCCGGTTGATTCGCCAGCGCCTCCGCTCCTTCCCGGTCAGAAACTTCTTTGAATCCACTACCCCGGCGTTTAGACCGGCCGTGGCGAGCCGGTCCGGCAGATCGCAACCGTAAGAACGGTAATGAAAGGGATGGCCGTAAACCGCCCTGCGCCGGGACGGTGTTGTAAGGCCCGGGTCTTCATAGGTCGGTCTGGAAGGATGATACGGCACCATGACAATGGCCCACCCTGTGGGGTTCAATACCAGCGAAAGCTCCTGGATTGCAGGCCGGTCATCGTCGATATGTTCCAGCACGTGGCTTGAAATGACGATATCAAAATGCCCCGCTTTGAACGGCAGGCACTTCAGATCTGCCCGGACATGAACGTGGGAACCGAAAGCGTCAGCAGTGATATATCCACGACCGTGCTGCTGCTTGAACGGCAGTGTCAGGGCAGGTTCAGGGGCAATGTGCAGCACTCGCGAACCGCGCTGGAAAAAATCGGTGCGCTGTTCCAGATAGAGCCACAAAAACCGATGCCGCTCCAGAGAACCGCATCCGGGGCACTGTGCGTTCTGACGCCGCCCCGTCCCAAACGGCAGGAACCGCACGGCTGACATTTTGCAAATGGGGCAGTTCAGATCCCCCGGCGGTACGCGCTTATCCGGCGGCGCAAGGCGCTCTCTCTCCCTGCGGTAAAACGCTTCTTCGGTTATGACACGATGATCGCTGCACATATCACTCTTCAACTTTTATGACAACCAGCGTGACGTCATCTTCCTGTTCGAGCGGATGCCGAAACGCGTCAAGGGCCTGGATGACGTGATCGATGATTTCCCTGGCCGGTTTATCCGCATGAGACCGGACAACATTTTGTAAAAGCTCTTTCCCGAACATTTCACCCTTTGAATTGTGCGTCTCCCGGATGCCGTCCGTGACGATGAGGATAATCTGCCCCGGTTCCATCTTTCGTTCCGACGCCTCGTAACCGGAATCTTCAAAGACGCCGAGCGCCAAACCTCGCCCGACAAGATCCTCATCGGTAAAAAATTCTGCTGGACCTCCATGGCCAGATCGAGAGAACGGCGCATTCTGTAATTTTCTTCGAGACGGGGCCCGACCAGGTTGAACACCCGGCCCATTTCACCGAACTCGTCGCGCGACCGGATGTCCACGCGGGCGTCGAAGTTGCCTTGTGAAAGGCTTCTCGCACCCGCTGCCAAAGCTTCAATCGGCTTGGTGACGGTACGCGAAAATGAAAATGCCAGAACAACAATCAGCACCACCACGCTTAACATGATATACCGTGTTACGGACACCAGTTTTTCGATTTGTGACTCAATGTATTCTCCGGTTTGAAGCGCCGGTTCGACAATCTCTTCATAGGGTGTGATCAGCACCAGAAACGTTTTTGGACCCATCTCACCATACACCCACAGGCAGTCCCGGTCTTCAAAGTGCATCCGCCGCCGGTTGCGCTTCCCCGTCTCAAAGTCCCCGATCATCGCCTGAAACTTCTTTTCGTCGCTCGACGTCAGCCACCGGGAGGTTATCGGGGAGATCCAGCTTCTGTGTTTTGCTTCGGAATACTCGTCACCGGCAATAATCCGAACGCCTTTTTGGCCGCTGTCCGGCCGCACGGTCAAAAAGCTCATAAATGACCGGGTTTCAGGAGGAATATTGTGAACGAGCAGCGGCCGTTCCAGAAGGGTGTTTATGGGCGATATCAACGCCGTGACACCCGCGACGTCACCGTTCGGGCGCCTTACCGGCATTGTGGCCGCGATCACCATCTGACGGGTAACCGGATCGACGTACGGTTCGGACCAGGGAGGCATCTTTCGCTGTGTCTCAAGGGATTCCGTGTACCACTGCTGTTTTCGGTGGTCATACCCCCCGGGAATCCCGCCGTGCCCGGGATATGCGGTGTGCAAACCGTTTTCGAGGCTCGTGTACTGCCACATGATGATACGGTGAAATCTTTTGGACAGGTTTTTGTACACCGGTGTCATGGCCCACAGCCGCGCAATATCCGGCGCAACATCTTCATTCTTCACACCCGACACCGGTTTGAAAACCTGCGTGGAATAGGAGACCCCCACTAGATCCATGCGACCCGCCAAAAGAGAACGAAAATGGTCGGATGAGGGACCGAGGTCTCCCGGCAGTTTTCCGCCGCTGTCAAAATCCTCGGCAAAATAGACGCTTGACGGTTCGCCGGCATCTTTCGCCAGTCGATGCTCGACTTCACCGGCCTGATACATGACCGCCGTCTCCATGTTCTCACGGGCCATCCGCAGCACCTCTGAAAAGCTGTCCACAACAACCCGCAGCCGGTTTTCCATATTCGCGATGCGATTCTCCCGGGATTGTGAAATGAGCGTTTGTCCGAGTCGGTGTGAAGCCTGAACGACAAGCGTTCTCCCAACCGTGATCGGCACCATGGCAATCACCAGGAGTAAACCGAGCAGTTTCCATCGATATCGCATGGATTTCTCTCCTTTATCCGTTCATTTCGGGTTCAGGGACACCGGCCTGAAAGGGGTATAACCGGTTCCCCTTAAACAGGGTGTTTTTCGTGCATCCCAACGCTTACCATACAGATCTATACGGAACAAAAAGATGAAAAGCAACTGCCCAAAAGGATACACAAACTAAAGTAATTTAATTTTATTAATATTTTACATCGTAGTTTTCACTTGAAAAAAGTATATATATAACTAATATTAAGATATTAAGCTCTTTTAGCCGCGAGTATGCCTTGTTTCAGCGCAAAACTATTTTGCGCCGGCAGAAGTCATTTCAGACCGTGCGGTACAAACCCAAGACATCAAAGGAACCCTCCAGATGGAAAAGACAAGTATTCCTGTGGTGAAACGGTCGCTCTTTTCATGGGTGTTTTCGGGCAATATTAAACTCCAGATACTGCTGTTATTCATCATTATAATCACGGTCTTTGCCCGTGTCCTCCCGCTGGAAATGCAGAAAAGAATCGTCAACGAGGCGATCAATTTAAGAAAAATCGACCTCTTATTCCTTTACTGCGGCATCTATCTGGCAGCCGTCGTTACCGCAAGCGGACTTAAATACCTCATTAACGTCATCCAGACCCTGATCAGTCAGCGGGCGACATCGGCAATGAGAAAAGAACTGTATCACCACATTCTGTCGCTTCCCCTGACCTTTTTCCGGAAAACGCAGCCCGGAACGGTCGTCAACGCTCTCGTCTCCGAGCTGGCCCTGCCCGGCAACTTTGTCGGCATGGCCGTTGCCGTCCCCGTTACCAATGTTCTGACCCTGTTTGCCTTTGCCGGCTATCTTTTCTGGCTGAATCCCATGCTTGCGGCGGTCTCTCTGTCCATTTATCCGATCGTTGTTTTCCTGATACCCGTGCTTCAGAAGCGGTCTAACCGGATGAACAAAAAACGCGTGGACACCTCGCGCGACCTGGCCAGCAAAATTGCCGAATCGATTTCCGGCATCCACGAAATTCAGGGTAACGGCGCATTCCACATCGAAAACCGCAAATACGACCGTCTGGTCGACAAGCTGTATAGAATACGCGTCGTGTGGAGCCTGTACCGGTTCGGTCTCAAAACGCTCAACAATTTTTTCACGAGCATAGGACCGTTTCTGATCTTTATACTGGGCGGATACCTGGCCATCAACGGCCGGTTGGAGCTGGGCGCCCTGGTCGCTTTTCTGTCCGCTCAGGAAAAGCTGTATGACCCGTGGGGAGAACTCATCGAATTCTACCAGGTCTATTACGAAGGCTCCGTGAGCTACAACCGGACCATGCAGTATTTCGACAGCATGCCCGAACACGCGCTGATGCCTGCCGGTCGGGAACCGTACGAACTGGACGGCAGCCTCGAGGTGAAGAATGTGTCGTTCATGACGGATAGCGGCATCAGATTGCTCGACAACATCACCCTTTCCTTAAAATCCGGGGAACACCTGGCGCTGGTCGGTTTTTCGGGCAGCGGCAAAAGCACACTGGCCCTGTGCATCGGCCAGCTCTACAAGTACACCGAAGGGAACCTGCTGATCGGCGAAAAGGAAGTTTCCGACCTCTCCAAAAAAGACCTGGCCAACAATCTGGGATTTGTCTCTCAATCGCCCTTTATTTTCACCGGGACCCTCAAGGACAATCTCGTCTATGCCTGCCTGGCCAGGGCTAACGGCAACGGAACCGCCGAAAAAGACGCGCTGCCGACGCTCGACGATATGATCGAGGTTCTTCAGCAAACCGGCATTTTCGTCGATGTTCTTCGTTTCGGTCTCAACACGATCCTGATGCATGACCAGCACGGGGACCTCGTTTCAACACTCATCCGCGTACGGCGGAATTTTCGACAGGAGTTCGGTGAAGCGCTTGCGGATTACGTGGAATTCTTCAACGAAAACCGGTATCTTTTTCACTCCAGTGTCGCCGACAATCTCATATTCGGCGCGCCCAACCGCGATTCGTTTGCCGAGGGAAACCTTCCGGACAATGAATATTTTTTGGCGTTTCTCAAAAAAGCCGACCTCATGAGGCCGCTGCTGGGGCTGGGTGCCGAACTGTCCAGACAAACCGTGGATATTTTGGGAAACCTTCCGCCGGATGGAATATTTTTTGAGCAGAGTTCCATTTTGCCGGACGAAATAGAACCGTACAAAGTACTGGTGAATCGCCTGAAAAATAAAAAGCTGCATCAGCTTTCAACCAATGACCGGAAAATGCTGCTCGAGCAGGCCCTGAGATTTACGCCGGGAAAACACAAATTGGTCGGCCTGCCGCGAATACTCGAACAGCTTATTTTAGAGGGTCGGGCGCTCTTCAAGGACAAAATTTCCGCAGACGATCCGGAAGCCGTTACCTTCTATGACATGTCCCGTTATATTTTTTCGCAAACCATACTCAACAACATCTTTTTCGGAAAACCAAAGACCGCCAGTCCCCAGGCCCAGGAAAAGATCAACCAGAGCATCATCCAGCTTCTCATCGAAGAAAATCTTTTGGAGATTATTGTTGAAACCGGCATGCAATTCCAGGTCGGCAGCAAGGGGGACAATCTTTCCGGGGGCCAGCGTCAAAAACTGGCCATTGCCCGGGTGTTTCTCAAATCACCGCGCGTAATGATAATGGATGAGGCAACCTCCGCGCTCGACAACAAGTCCCAGGCACGCATACAGAATCTGCTCGAGTTGCGCTGGAAAGGCAAAAGCACCCTGATCGCCGTGGTTCACCGTCTGGATATTATAAAAAATTTTGACAGGGTTGCCGTGATGAAGGCCGGAAAAATTGCCGAAATGGGAACATACGACGAACTTATTGCCTCGAAAGGAATGTTACATGAACTCGTACATGGAAAACAATGAGACCTGCCAATCCTGTGAGTTCGATGACCATCTTCGAATCTTGCGTGAAATCCCTTTCTTTTCAGGGCTTCCGCTTGAAGCGCTCAAGGTGTTGGCGTATTTGTGCACCCGGGAAACGTTTAAACCGGATGATCTTCTGTTTTCTCAAAACGATGACGACGGTCGCGCCATTTATATTCTGTCCGGCAAAGCAACACTCCTCCGTCAAACAGACGGCGGCGGCCTGGAAGTTCGTACATTTGAAAGCGGTGATTTCCTGGGCGGTCTGGTTCTCATGGGAAACATGCGTCGCGTATTCTCACTCAAAGCCTCAACGGATATGATTTGCATCATCCTGACCCGCAAAAAATTCGCCAAGGTTACGGAGCAGTTCCCTGAGCTGACCCCTAAAATTTTGAAGGCCCTGATTGAAGGCTTGCGTGTCTGGGAAGAGCGTTTCCTGTCCGGCTTTGATCACTGCTGCGAATCGTGCCGGCACAAAATCGGTGTCAGCCTCGTGTGAACCGGGGTGAAACCATAGAAGTGGCTTTAAAATCTCAAACCATGTCTGAATCCGTGAAAGGGTGTTCGCCATGTCAGAGGGCAGTCAATCATTTAAGCTGAAAAACGATCCGTCCGAATTGAATACGTTGGTCAAAAAGCTGGAAAACTTCTGTCTTCAGCTTGGGTTGTCAACGCGATGCCAATGCGAAGTCGATCTCGTTTTGGAGGAACTCTTCACCAATATTGTCTCTCACGGGTATGCGGATGACGATGAACACTGGATTGAGATAACCATTTCCCATGATAACGGCATGCTGGTCATGCGCATCGTGGATGACGGGATCCCTTTCAACCCTGTTGAGTTTGAAGCAACCGGACTCGCCGCCCCCCTCGATGAGCGCGGGGTCGGCGGTCTCGGCGTTCACCTCGCCCGGCATTTTACCGAAGATGTTGTTTATGAACGACGTGGCAATAAAAACATTTTGACATTGAAAAAATTTTTAGTGGAGTAACGGGAGGATGGCAAATGGAAATCATCGAGAAAAAAGAGAATGACATCTGCATTTTTAAGCTCACCGGCCGTCTTGACTCAAACACCTCGCCCGCGTTGGAGGAAAAAATTTTCGAAGCCATTGGCAGCGGATCCAGGCAAATGGTTGTGGATTTCGAGGATCTCGATTACATATCGAGTGCGGGGTTACGGGTAATCCTGAAGACGACCAAGGCCCTGAAACGTTCCGACGGCAAGATCATCCTCTGTTCCATGCAGGATTATGTCAGGGAGGTCTTCGAGATTGCCGGTTTCGATGCCTTTCTCCCCATCGCCGGAAAAATGGATGACGCGCTTACAAAGTTTTAAGCATTGAATCGCGGACAACGCTTCACCTGAGACCGATAAGGCCGCGTTTCCCCAGATCACGCAAAAATTGGGTCACGGCAACCTCCGCTTCCTTAGGGTGCAGCTGATGCTCACCGGCAAACTCCTTGACCATTTGCCGCACCGAACGCTTTCCGTCGATTCGGCCCCACACCGAGGTGCCGAGTTCGTCAAGCTGAAGTTTCCGGGTCACGGCACCGTCAGACGATCCCCCTAAATACCGAACGATACCGGCCATCCACGGCCTTGCTCTTTCCGGAAAGGTCAGGATCACTTCGCCGTTTTCGAGACGCGCCTCCTGAACGTGCTCACTTTTTACCGGTATACTTTCCAGTGCCCGGGTTCGCGTTATTTCCGCGCCCCTTGCCTTTTTCCTAAAGACTGTCATAGTCGGCACAGATCCTGTCGAGAAAATGGGGATCAAACGGCTTTTTCCCCTCTGCCCCGACCCCGAGTATCCGGTTCTTTTTTTTCAGGTGCCAGAGTCGAAACCGCTTGAACGGATGCTTTCTTCTTATACCGCCAAAAGCTCTGCCCAGAATGGAAACAGACGGAGACACCGCCCATTCCGCGGATTTTTCGTCAATGTTTATCATAACATCCGGGTGTTGCGACGGCATGCCCGCCATGGTTTCGGCGAACCCCGCAATGCCCCGACCCCGGAGAAGCACGGCGGCCGGACCCCACCGGTGCAAGGTGACCTTCCGGCCTTTTGCTTCAAACGCCAGTTCAGTTTTTCCGGGTACCAGACGCTGCCGAACCAGCTTAAATTTCTCGGGGATCATGGCTTGAATGTCGAATACAGCCCACCTGATCTGACCGTCCGCCCTGTGGTCACTGAAGGAATTCAATACAGACAGCGTGGTGTTTTTGGATTCACCGGAATCGTTATGATGAAACTGGATGAGCGTGGCATTATGACACATGGGGCAGTAGAGGATAGCGCCCATGCCGCCCATTGACGTCCCCTGCCAGGAAAAGCCGGTAGCGCTGAAACCATCCAGGGCATCTTCCCATTCGGGTGTGAGGGGGGATTCTCCGATAGAGATTCCGGACCGCTTTCCATGGAGAACCGACAGGCGACGCATGTGTTTCTTATGGGAAAAGACGCCCTTGACGCGCCCCCATTTCATCTCCAGCACCGGCCCGGACTCTTTTTCGAGCATCAAATAGTACGACCCGATTCTTCCGACTTCCCAGTCAGCAGGGGCCTGAAAGCGGATGCCGTTCCAGGCGATTTCTTTCATGGGCATTTGGCAGGAATGCTCCTAAAATAAAATCGCATGGCGATTTTATCTAACGCGGCTGCGCCGCTTTTATTTATGCGCGGCAAGATTCCTATCATCTGGGAATGAGCAGATCCCAAGCCACCGCGCCGTGACTCCCTGGTTCTTGTTTTTGACTCCAGGAGGATTTCTTTTCGTAACAGGCGCGCTCTTCTTCCATCAGGTTTGTCATGGTGAGCTTCACGGCATTTCCCATCTTCTCTTCTTCATCCCGGGTATTGTGCTGCAGGGTCATGCTGATCCGGTTGTTTTGGTCGTCGACAAAAGACCACTTCCAGGCGATGACCACGTGAAAAGGATCGCCGCGCCACTCCGCTGGTTCCCCGAACCGCTTCTTGAATCGATCCAGAAGCGCATCATAAAATTTCTTGCTGGAATTGCTGTACTTGAGCTTTATGCGAACGACCCGCCCGGGAGATGCGCAGTTGCCGATCCAGATGAGTCCGCTTTTGAACCCTTCCGTCTCCTTGATCTCTATCTCGTGAATATACTCCTGATACCGGAGGGGAAGGGCCGTCTCCATGTTCACCACATCCGTATATTCGCTTATCTGCCGGCCAAGGGTAAATCCCCCGACCTCGCGGGGCGCCTGGGCCGTGCATATTCCGCAGGCAAAAAAAATGGCCGGAATCATCCACAAAAAAATTTTCGGTTTCATCACTGCACCTGTTCAAATACGTTTAGCCCGGATGGTTGTGTTTAGAGCAGATTGTTCACCATTTTAGATTCATGCAAATACACCTAATTATAGTATCGTGTCCAGCAAATAACTTAAGCACAACCCTAGTAGGCCAACCGCCCCAACGATTTCAGAATCAGGGCAAACCCCATGGCCAGCATTCCGGTCAGACCCATTCCGCAGGAAAAGCCGGCCAGAAGGACCGGAGCGTACTGGCGCCACATTTTACCATAACGCTTTAAAAAGAAAAAGCGCCCCAGAAACGCCCCGAACACTTCCAGTATAAGACCGTGAGGCGCGCTCTGTCCGAGTCCTCGAACCACGCCATAGATCAGGAGTACCGGAAGGCCGAGAATACTCAGTATCGCGTACGTCACAAGGCCGAAACCCAGACCCGACAGGACATAACTCCCCTTGAGCGCCTGAAAAAAGAGAGAGTCCCCCTCCAGGGTCGAGGTCTGCATCAACAGGGTGTTGAGCGCCTGAAGATGCCACAGCTCCTGGGCATACGGATAACTGCTGGAAGGGATTGGCGCAAGCCGCCAGATAAATTGAGAAAAGAGCAGGCTCGATATCATCACCACCGGAAAGACCACGATTTCAGCCTTGATGATTCCGCGGATGCTCGTTCCGGTCAGTTCTATCTGTCGAAAATGAACGGTCGCGTCACCGTAGTTGTGAATCGGTATGGGTGCATACCAGATCTCTATCCCATGATAGCCGAAGTATTTTGCGCCGGCAATGAAGCTCGCCTCCCGTACCAGCGGAAGGCTGACGAACTGTCCGGCGATTCCCTCCATGCGGGCGGTGATGTAGGAAAGCAACGGGGTATAAACAAATCCGTAGCCGAGGAAGAAAATCCAGGGAAAGTTGGGTACCAGCAGGACGCAGATGCCGACATATGCCAGCGTTGAACACACGTAAATGCCGATGGCGATCCAGAAATTAAAATCCCCTCGTCCGGGCGGCGGATGAAACAGATCTTTCAAGCTCCCTCGCCCTGACGCATCGCTTTTCCCAAACGAGCGGACAACGGACCAGATGCCCACGGCGGCGATCGCGAGCCCCAGACCGATACCGAAACTCATGTAAAAATCAAAATTGTTGGCGAAAACCGTATCCACGGTCCCCATTCCCAGATGCCACCGGTGCAGAATTCCGTGCTTGTAGAGAACCGGGTTTGCCGCCACCGTGATAATCAGCCCCACGAGCCCCCCGATAACGGCCCAGAAAGGAAGAACCATTCCGATAAAGATGAGCCCGATATCGAGCTGGATACCGGTTGCCACGGCAGGGAGCACGCCTTCGGTGTGCCGGGTCAGTTCGACCCACGGGATTGGAATCAACCGTATCGGTTCGCTGAAAAGAAGACCGGAAACGATCGGTAAAAGGACATAGACACTGCCGAACACAAGTCCGATGACGCCGCCGATGGAGAACACGCGCCATTTCCAGCTCTTCTGCTTTTCTTCGGTGGATTCGGCTAGGGCCATGGTCCCGAGGGCGCCCACCGGCGCCATCGGGAAAGGAAGCTTTTCAACATCTGAAGTGATTCGGTAGAGCGCATATCCAAGGCCGAAATGGTCGACCCTTTGTACAATCTGTGCGCCGACCAGCAGAAGTATGGGAATCAGCCAGTCACGGTTTAAAAAGGTGCGTTCCACGTAGGACATGGACTCTATGGACGGCGCGACCCATGCGGGAATGAACTCGGTCAAACCCAGCATTCTTGCCGCGTCGGACTGCACGAGATACTGGTTCCACAAAAGCCCCTGAAAGGGGGACGCCAATGCTGCACCGGCCATGTAGTAAAGAAGGAAAATTTCCTGCTGCTTGAGTTCGGTGTAGGATCGCTTGGCGAT
Organism: Pseudomonadota bacterium; assembly: GCA_043827325.1. GTDB lineage: Bacteria > Desulfobacterota > Desulfobacteria > Desulfobacterales > UBA11574 > JBDRPF01. The sequence continues at coordinate 66,175 of JBDRPF010000021.1, forward strand.
CTCGGCAAAAAGAATGATGGTGACCCACCGCGCGGCAGGGCCGATCCCGGTGCCGATGACCAACTGGAGATACATGCTGCCCGGCATCATGAGGAAACCGATAAAGACCGCCCCCACGACCGTTTTCCAGTCAAACCCTTCTTCGAAGTGGTCCGGAACTTTTAGCAGATCCCTGTATTCTTTGAGTTCTTTATCGTCGTACATGAAAACGTTCCACTCGGCAGAACCTCTCCGGGTCCTCCGCCACAGCCGGAGGGTTTACGGTTGAACTATACGGGCAACACCTGATAGCTCGCATCGCAAAACAGCCCGATCAGCGCCCACGTGCCGCCCATCAGCAGATCTCCGATAACGAGCCCGACAAAAAAATAACGGAACTTTTTAAACAACTGTACCCCGCCGTAGCGCATGCAAAGCGCGTTAAACATCCACCCCAAAAAGAAGCTGAACCAGAGGACCCGCATGGCTGAACTGTAAGCGGTCAAATAGCCGATAGGATGAAGCGGCCACCAGTAGAACCGGTGATAACAGATCGCCAGGATCAGCATCACCACCGCTCCGGTCACCGAAAAGACCGTCACCCAGTGTCCGGCTTCCACAGGCGTTTCGATCAGGGTGTACAGGTTTTCATAAACCGTTACGGTGGTTCGGGTCGCCCACTCGAGCTGAAGCTCCCGAAGACCGAATTTATAGCACAGTGCCAGCATGGCGAGAAAAGAGGTTACCACACCGGCCGCCAGCGTGACGACGATGCCGCCGAAAACCAGCCTTCGGGCGGACATGTCCTCGGTAATCTTGCGGGCGTGCAGCAGGGAGGGCAGGAGGCATTCTCTTAAGTCCAAAAAGAGAACCTTCTGAACCACTCCGGCGACCAGGAGTCCGGCATGTGTGAAAAAACCGGGGCCGAAAATGAATAGAAGGCCGTCGATGGGTGCCGCCGTCAGTGTAAAATATGCAATTCCACCCTGACAGATAACGCGTGTCGCCACGAGCATGACCATGAAACAGGCCCCGATGAACAGGAAAGAGACCAGAAGCGGCATCCCGTAATACCGGCACCAGAGCATAATGGCCAGGGATCCGCAGACAAAGCCCCAGAAAGATATGTTTGTGGAGAACCACTCCGAGCCGGAATCATCATCTTTTCGAAAGGCCAGCGCATGGCGAAATACATGAATGATATGGTGCCGCGCCAGCCACAGGAGAAAAAGAAAGAAAACCCCGTAGGCGCCGATCATCTGTGTCTCCTCGGGGCGGGACAGGGAGGGGCCGAAGGTGACGCCGAGAGCTGCTGCGGGGATGTTATAACCCAGTATGCTCAACAATCCGATCAGCAGAGCGCCCAGGATGAAAAAGAGCCAGAAAGAAAAGGAAATCTGCTTGGTCGTGAGAAATGCAAAACCGATAAAAACCGGGTAAATATAGATTTTGAGCTTATAAAAAGCCGAGAACAGGCCATATTTCGGGAAATACGTGCCGGTCAGAATCAGCGTGGGTATCTGCGGGACAGACGGAAAATAAAAATTCAATCCGTTCACCAGATGGAACCCGACCGGTATCAGGAGGCCGGTCAGAAGAAACCGGTTGGTAAAAAAGCGACCGATTTCTTCATTGTCGAGTGCTTCAGCCAGCATCTGGGGTACGCGGAGCAGCGGAAAATGCATTCTCTCGTTCTGCAATGCCTGCCGGCTCAACAGATTGATCAGGCAGATCATGACAAAATAGCAAAGGAAAATAAAGCCTCCCCAGGCAAGGAACGGCTGAAGCCACGCCGGCCAGGGAATCTGCCGAAGCACATCCCACCATCCCATATCCCGCCCGCCGGAAAGGCCGTTGAACAATTCGTCGACGGCGCCCTGGCCGTGAGGGTAGAGGCCCTTTGGGAGAAGCGGAAGCAGAACCTCGTCCCACCTGTTTTCCACGCTGGCGAAATGAAACGGCACTGTCAGGTTGACAAAAAATGTTCGGACCAGTCCCGTGTAAGCGATCCCGGAAACGATGACCATCTGAACCCAGACCAGAAGCAGTTCCTTGCCCGTGAGCAATCGCCATTTTCTAAATATCTTCCCCACCCCGGCCACAAAAATGGTCAGCCAGAGAAGAATATAAAAAGGCGCAAGGGGAAAGTGTCCTCCGCCAAGCGTCGTTGCCTGCCGGTAGGCATTGTTGAACGGCGTGATGGCACAGATGGCAGCGGACAGGACCACCCCCAGGACAACGGCCCTCAATCGAATTCGATGGACGGCCGCTTCGGGCGCGTTCTCCTCCCGTTGCTTTTCGCTCACGGTATTCCGGGTCCTTTCCGTCATTTCAGTGTTCCTCGATCGCCGTTGTGTTCCAACCCCTTCCGTTCAAAGGCAAGGTGTTTTTCATACCGTTTCAGGGCCGCATCATCCAGCGAACGCCACGTCAAAAGCTGCCGTCGCAGATCATAGAGGAAGGTTTTATTCATTCGCAGCCAGGCGTTTGCCTCCCCGGCCTTTCGCATCAGGTGCGCCCTGAGTTCCATAAATCCGGCGCTCCCTTCAGAAGGAATGAACGCTATTTCCACTTGCTGCATGATGCCGAAGTCAAACGGCGCCAGCCACATGTCCAGGCGGAGACGAAGGCACGTCTTCCCGCAACGCTCGCTCTCAACGCAAGTCGCCGCTGCTGTTTGAATTCCCTCCAGCAGGGGGCATGCCGCGGGGAATTGTATGTTCCCGGTCGAGAAAAGGCCGTGAGACACATCCTGGTGTTCTCTGAAATACGCCAGAAGATAGCCCCCGACGCTCCGGTGCTCTTTCAGCTTGATCAGGAAGGGAAGCGAAACTTCAATAACGTTGCCCCTGGGTTGAGGAAGTTTCCAGGATCGCTTGATGTCGGGCATGGCGATCTCTGCCGCCACCTTTGACGGGTAGATGACGGAGATGAGCACCACCAAAATGACCAGCAGCATGGCCCCGATCCCGGCCAGCGAGGAGTAATTGACCGTGATGCCGGCCCAGAGGGAGGTCCCCCCGAAAAGACTGGCGGTAATCTGTGCGATCAAATACCCCAGAACAACGCTCAACACGGCAAACGCCATGGCCTCGGCAATGAAAAGAAAGGAAACGTGCGACGGGGCCAGACCCACTGACGTATAGATCCCGATTTCACGCTTCCTTTCGTACACGCTTCCGATCATGGTGTTCAAAACGATGAAGACAGAGATGATAATGGGAATAAGGATATTGGGAACGCCACTGTAATTGATGGTGTCGCTGGCATGATAAAGAAACGTTCCCCCGGGTTCGCCGCTGAAAAGGGTGAGACCGAACCGGTCCACCAGATCCCGGGCCACCGCGCTTAATTGTGCCGCGGACCCGAAACGGACGGCCGCGCCCTTGAAGTGGCCGCCGGCAGCCAAAAGGGTCCGGTAGGGAAGGATAACGGTGAGTTCCCCCGGCACATGCTGATACCGTCCCTGGAAACTCCGGACGTCTTCACCGGATTCGAGTGCGTCGACTTCGACCTCTGTCATTTCTGTGAACGTCTCGCTGGGGAAAACAGCCGGTGTGAGCGGCTCCCCGTCCAGATCAACCTGTTCCTGGAGTTTTTGACCGGAAAAAATTCCCGCGACGTCAAAGGGGATTCCCCATAACGTCACCGTCCGCTGCCGGGGATTTCCGAGATCGATCCCCAGACTTTCCGCCATCCGTTCAGGTAATAAAATTGCATGCCGTTCGCCCTTTTGAAACCACCTTCCGGCGACAAGCACCCTGTCGAGCCCGGTAACGCTTGCTTCATCGTGAGAAAGACCGATCACGCCCTGCGCCTCGAACGCCTTCTCTTTATTTCGCACCGGCACCCGCGTCGCCTGCGTCCGGTCTTCGGTTTCCAGCCAGACCCTGGGGGCCACACGGCCCATTTCCCCAAAGGCATTGGATAAAATGCCGAGGGCCTCGGACGGCAGGTCGTTCCATGTGGCATGTTTCAGCAGAACGCCATTATACGGCGCACTGTTCTGGTATAAAACCCGTGCGTGGTGTCTGATGGATTTCACCGATGTGAAACTCATGATGGTAAAAGTGAGTATGATCAGGGTGGTGCAGGTAAGCATCGTCCGAATTCGCCGGCGGCGAAGATTGCTTACGCCCAGGAAAAATGCCGCCGCAAAGGCCTTCCAGCGAGTGATTTCCGGCGGCCGCATCTCCCTTGCCCGTTGCTGAAGCAGAACCATTTCTTCTTCAAATCGAAAAAAGATGATCAGCGTCACGACCAGCGAAATGCCCATGATAAAAAAAGCAAGTATCACGACTGTCGGAGAGTAAGCGAGCTGAAACGCCGGGTGAACGTGATAGATCAGGATAATCAGGAGCATCAATATTCCAAAAAAGGCAACGATTCTCCTGTGTATATCGGCATAGGAAAATATCAGCCGTTCGGCGCAAAATGCAAACGGCACAAAAAGGGCGATGTAAAACAAAACCCCGAAAAGGACATCTTTTTGTGTCTTTTCCACCTGATCGTACACGCGGCTGGCCAGCGCCCAGGCTGTTGCGGCATTTTCGTAATACCTGTCGTACAGCTTTGCTTCGAGGGCCTGTTCCGACCGCTTCAAGGCGGCGGTTCCCTGATTCTGAAGCGCCCGAATCTTCTCATCGAAAATACCGTGGTTTTCGAGGTTGGTGATCCGGGGCTTCAAGAGCGTCCACATGTCCCGGGCCGCTCTGAGCGTCGTGTGATAAATCATCGGCCAGTCGTCTATCATGTATCCGGTGCCTTCGGGGTGAGCGGCGCTGGCGTTGAGGAGGATCATTTTCTTTTCTAACACCGTGTCGGAAAGGGTCAGTTTGAGCGGCGTTCCCGGTTCCAGATAAATGGAGCTGATGATGGAGTCCCGTGTATCGATCCTGCTGTACCAGTACCGCAGCGGGAGCGCTTCCCGGCGGCCGTCGATGACATTCATTCGGTGCATGTATCGGAAGGTTCGCGGCTCGAGCAGGTTGAAGATCGTGGTCTGCTTACAGGCAAACATCACAAGGTCCGTCTCCATGGAAGCCCGCTGCATCTTGAGCCGGTAGGCATCCTTTCCGGTCTGTTTTTTGTCGATCGCCCACACCACGGATCCGGTGGCCGGATCGAACTTGTATCCTTCGATGATGACCTTGTGCAGTGTAAGCTTTTTGGTCGCCACACCTTTTAAATAAAATGTCCCCAGGGCATCAACCGAGGCATAGTACCGGCCGGGTCCCTGGTAAGCGAGAATTGTCGTCCCGGACGCGGGTTGATCGGGGAACAGTTCGCCCTGTCGAAGGAATTTTGCGCGGCCGGTTATGGTGGCAAAGCCGTTTTTGGGAAAGCTTCCGTTTTCCAGCCGCGGCGCCTTGGACAGTGATTTTATCAGCATGCCCAGAAAAACGCTTTGCTTCGATGCGTAATCAGCGTCCACGTATTCGGGAAGGTCATACGGCGTTCCCCATCGGGAACGTGTGTCATGGCCGGTTACCAGGCTCAATCCCAGATGCCCCGCAAGCGTGCTCACTTCTCCACCCAGCGCCGGGCGATCAATAAAATAACTTTGCCAGGACGACCGGCGGTTTGGCCGTAACGTATCCTGAAACATGGAGCCAAGTCCCGGGGACATTTCGATATCGGATGCCGCCTTGCGCAAAACATCGTCAATGGTTCCAAAGTTTGGGGTAAGGTTGATTTCCGGCTTTAGGGCATACAGCCATCCCTGATTGAAGGCGCCGAACCCGTCACCGTGACTGGAAAGGTGGAGCGACACCACCGCCGCAAGCGTCTTTGATTTCACGAGGGATCTGACGCGCAAGGCGCTCTTGAGATCCCTCAACTGCTTTTTTGCAGAGGAATGAACGGCTTCGTGATCGTTCCTTGCTTCCGGGACCAGCCGGTCAAAAATCCGTCGTTCATCTTCCGAGAGCCCGCTGAAGGTTGCCCGTCTGTCGAGACGGCGCAGCAGAAGCCGTTGCCGGGCCAACGCCTGAATGATGTCCCGGTTGTCGCCGTCTCTGTCCTGCAGGCGAAAATGCATGAGCTGGCGGGAGATTTTGTCGGACTCTGTTTTGATCCGATCCGCCAGCGCATCTCTCAACAGGTCCGCCGGGGCGTTAAAATCCGCCCCCGTGGCCGATGCCCCGTCAAGCGCTTCCAGAAACGAGGTGCTTTGACTTACGACAGCCGTCAGCTCTTTTTGAAGTTTTTTCAGGCTTCGGGAGTTCTCTTCCATGCACCAGATCAGTTCCCGCATGCCGGCCAGGGTTTGAGCATGACCGCCTGTGGCCACAAGAAGGATGGACCGGGCCGGGGGGTTGTTTTTCAGGAACCGGCCCAATTGAAGAAGCGACGCCACGCTGCACGCCTCATCCGCGCCGGGCGACCGCCCGAAAACCATGGCCGTGCTGTCGTAAAAGGCCTCCACGATGATCAGCTCCTCCTGGAGCGCGGGATCGCTGCCGGGAATGAGGCAGTAGATGTTTTCGCTTGACGCCGTCTGCCATGTGACTTCGGAAAAAAGGGATATTTCGGTTGCGACACGTCCCTCTTCGGCTGCTTCAAATTCGCCGAAAAGCGCCCGGGCACGGTCTATCGGGAGATAAAAAATGGGGAACTCTATTGGAGAAAGTTCCTTTTTTTCGTCAAAAAACGACCGGGTCAGGTTGCCCCGGTCTACATATATCAAGGCCTTTGCACCGATTGACGCGGCCATTAGCCAGTTCTTTCCAGAATCGAACTCCATGAGAATGATGGAACCTGTAATCGCTTTGCCGTTAAGTTCGTACAGCTCGCCTGACCCGACATAGACAAGCGGGCCGGTAATCCCTTTCAGGGGAATGGTTTCAGGGGAAACGGCATCGTATTTCAAGGGATGGATCGGCACGCTCTGATCGCGTTCCGCAAGAAACAACCTGCTGCCCGTGTCCATGCGCACGGGAACCGAAAAGGTGTGTGACCCCACCTGTTCGAAACCGAGTCGGGAAAATTCCATTTTAATGTATTGGGCGGCAGCCTTGCACCCCGGGGTGCCTGTGCTTCTGTCCCCTAAATCCGACAGGGTCTGAATGATCTCTGCAAACTCGCCTGGCGGCACCGTTGAAATTTCGGCACTGGCCGGCAATACCGCCGCAAATACCAGCAGCAAGATAACGGCCGCCCAGCATCGTCCGCTTGCATTCGTCTCCATCATATTCAACGCGTATCCGTTCGTTCCCGTATGTCGATCTGCCCCACCGAAATGGAGAGTTCCTCGCGATTTTCAATCTTGTCGATCCGTCCGTCGCGTATCCAGACCACCTGATCCGAGACATTCAACATCTTGATGTCATGCGTTGCCGATATCACCGTGACATTTCTTTCCCGGCTCAGGCGTTTCAAAAGATAGATTATCTCTTCCCCTGTGTTCAGATCCAGGTTTCCGGTGGGCTCGTCTGCCAGGACAATTGCGGGGTCGTTGGCAAGCGCACGCGCGACAGCCACGCGCTGCTGCTGTCCTCCGGAAAGCTCATTCGGCTTGTGGCGAAATCTGTCGCCCAGACCCACCAATTTTAAAAGTTCGATCCCCTTTTCCACGGCCTGGTCGTTGTTCATTCCCGCAAAGATCATCGGAAGTGTGACATTCTCCAGCGCAGTCATCACATGAATGATGTTAAACGTTTGGAAGATATAACCGATCTTCCGGCATCGAAGCCAGGCCAGTTCATAGGCATCCAGCTGGGCGATATCGACTTCATCAATAAATACCTTGCCGGTGCTGGGTTTGTCCAGACCGCCGATCATGTTGAAAAGCGTGCTTTTCCCGGATCCCGAAGGTCCCATGATGGAAATATAATTGCCGGCGGCAACCTCGAGATCCACGCCTTTCAGGGCCTGAACCTCAATCTTTCCGAGACGGAATGTTTTGGTTACTTTGGAAACACGAACAACAGTTTTGGACTCTTCCATGGTGTTGCCTGTAAGCGCTGGTTTCTATTAATTAAAATTTTTTGAATGCCGTAAAAACGGTTTTGAAGAACGTGTTTTGTATTTGGTGTTTAGTGTTTGGTGTTTGGTGATAAAGCGACTAATGTTCAGCACGCATTGCTTCCACCGGCTGCATCCTGGCAGCCACGACAGCCGGATACATGACTCCCGCCAGGCTCAACACGCATCCGACACCGGTTGCCCAAAAGACGGACAGCGCTGCGTCCGGCCATGAAACAGATGTCACGGAAATCGTGCCGAAATAGATGAATGCGTTGATTATTGCAAAAAATCCGCCCATCATAGCCCCTGCGCCGGCACCCACCAGTCCCTGTATGCCCGCTTCCAGGAGAAAAAGTCTCAGAATAAACCGGTCCAGAGCGCCGAGGCACTTCATTGTACCGATTTCCCGGAACCGTTCGGTGACGGCCATAAGCTGGGCGTTTACAATCCCCACGACACAAACCATAAGAGAAAGAATGACAATCCATTTTTGCTTCGGGGTGTTTTCCACACGGGTATCCTCGGGGCCGATATCATAACCGGTGTTGATCAACTTCTGACGCAGCGATAATTCCTTTGTCGCCAACAACCCGTTTGCCACATCGGTGGTTACATTCACAAAACTGAGAAAGGAAACCGCCAGCACGAGGGTCATGGTGGTAATCAGGGAGCGGAAAAACCGAACCCGGATGCTTTGAAATGCGATTTCCACCGATTTTTTAAACGGGAGGACAACCTGCCGATCGATGCGGTCCGATCCATCCGCTTCCGTGAAAACGCCGCCGTTTTTCACCGATCCATCCTTTTTGTTTACGCTCATTCAGGGTTGAAAGCACTGTGTGTATAGCACAGGAGAGCGTTAAAGTATATGATAATGATTCCTGATTGGTCTCTATCTATATAGTTTCTTTTGGTATTATTTACTTAACACTTCAGCCATGTCTCCCAGATGTACCAGTGAAATGTCCTTTCGGCCCCGCAGGAGGTGCAAAAGGGTATCGACAAATGTAAACGACAAATTGTTCATTTTCCGGTGATGGATCATTATTCCGCAAAGACCGCTTGCAACGGATCGGTCGAATTCCGCATAAAGACGGTCCCAATCCCCTGCGGGATTCATCGCTTTTCGGGTGTGCAGATCAACGTTCGCGAAAACATCCGGCAGCCCATCCGGCGAAAAGGGCAGACTTCCCCGGTATCGCGAAACAGCGCGGTATCCGGATTTCAGGAGCAAGTCGAGTGTTCTGAAATCACAGCGGTTCCACGGCGGGGTAAATATCGGATAAAAATCCTTTCCCAACAGGTTCTCGAGACGACGCCGGCCCTTGCCAAGATCTCGATGTATCCCGGAAAGAGAACGGCCGGGGCCGAATTCCTGTTTTTTGCCTGCAGGCTCATGATTCGCGTGGCGCCAGCCGTGCTGGTGCCAGCACCAGAGAGATGGTGCCTTTTGGCCCAATCTTTTTAGACTTTTCCAGCGCGTCCTGCTGAGCCATGCCGGAACGACCGCCAGGGACAGCGGCGCCCGATGCCGGGTAAACAGATCCATCAGCCGTGCAAACTGCCTGCCGGGCACCGCCACATCGTCGGCACGGAAAAAAACATGCACGGGACCCTTTGAGCCGGTACGTTCCACGGCGTCGTCAATACAGGTTTCGATTTTTGAATTAAAATCAACCGGCAGAGACCGCCACAGACTTGAAAAAGCGCTACTCGTCATTGGATGTCTTCCCTGCCCTCCCAAATCGGGCTCACCGGGCAAGCGTCTCAAACCGGTGCCGGTCGGAAACCTATAAGATCGGTTTTGTTTTTACCACGAAGATCACGAAGGAAAAGAAGAATAGAAAACATAATCTTCGTGCTCTTCGTGTCCTTCGTGGTGTGAGCAAACTCTTTTTGCTACAAAATTCCCAAAATCCATGATCAAGAAACGAAAGGCTCCATCCACATCTCGACCCATTTCACCGTGTTTGCAGCGCCGTCAAGATCGATTCGACCCCGGAACCGGCCGGTGCGGGAAATGGCCCGATTCATGAGGGCGGAAAGCCGTTGAGGTTTAATATCATCGTCTCCCAGAACTTCCATACACCCCGGCCGTGCCAGTCTTTCGGCGCGGTATCGCTGTTCCCGGTTCGCTGAAAACGGCCAGACCAGCGCCGGCACCCCCGCGGCCAGGACGTTCATGCAGGTGTTGTACCCGGCCATGCTCACGGACAGATCTGCCGCAGACAGATAAGACAGAAAATCCGGTGTGAAGCGAAAAACCCTTATGTTTTTTGAACTTCGGGCTTTCAGGCGGTCAAATGACGCATCGTCCATGAACGGACCTGAAAACATATGAAGGTGCAGGGTCTTCCCGGTGTCAATGCGCCCGAAAGCGTCCAGCACCCCCTCCAGAAGTGCCCCGCCGACATTGCCGCCACCCGCACTGGCAACCACCAGAACCTCGTCTTTTCCGACGCCAATCTGATTTCGGAGTCTTTCCCTGGCACCCGGTTCCGGCTTCGGTGTCACGAAGCCGGTATAGATCATCGGTATGGAAATGTCTTTGGTCCGTGAAAAGGTTTCGTCCAATCGAATCAGTTCGGGGTCCGCGTGAATCAGCAAGGCGTCAAAAAAGCAATTGACGGTCTCAATAACCCGCGCTTCGTATTTTTCCGCCCGGTCCTTTTCAACCAGAACATCCCGGAGACTGCAGATCACGCGGCATTCAGGCAGATTTCCGTTCCGTATACCCTCTATAACCGGATCAATCTCGAAACGAAATTTCTTTCGCCCAAAGGGGTAGAGTTCCACGATCAACAGGTCCGGGGACTCATTCTCAAACAGGCTGAAAAGAAGTTTCCGCCGTTTCGCCTTGACGTCCTTGACGTCACTGTCCTGTTCGCCGGAATACAGGTTACTGAAATTGCGACCCATCATCAGCGGGGGAAGGCGGAGCTCCCGAACATGTGCCGGAACGGGTGTCTCGATCCGCGGTCCCCCGCTGACGAGTATCACGTCGTGTTCTGCAAAGGCCCTCGCGAGTTCAAGGGTTCTGAAAAAATGGCCGATGCCGAGAACATGTTGACAATACAAAACGATTTTCATTTCGAACCGATCTTTTTAATAAGCCGCTAAAACCTTGCACGAGCCGGAGGCGCCCATATGCAAGGCAAAAAGATTCTCCCTTTTGGCCCTTAAATTGTCAACCTTTTGATCCCTGTTCGCCTACCGCATTTTCTATTTTCTGTTGCGTCATGTCGTCTATACTGGAATAATGCGGTATTAAACATTGATAAACTCTTAAAAAGTCAAAATTGAGACGGCAAAGTAAAAAGTTCAAGTTCAAGGCGTCGCGAATTTCGGGGAATGAGGCGTACTCATGTACGCCGCAGTGAACACGAAATGAAGCGCAACGCAGAAATTGGACTTTTTACGAAGCCGTCAATATGAAACTGCCTGCCACGGGAAACGTCACAATTGGCATACAACCAAATCCGGATAGAAAAAATACGTCTGAAACAGCTGAACGATTTTGCCGCAGATGTCGTGAACACATCCGCGTTTGAAAAAACAGCGCCGATTACGCCGGCACGGGCGTTGTCACAGACAAAAAATCCTAATGCCCACCCGGATGATGTCGTGCTGCTGGTTGCCTATCAGGGAAATCAGTGCGTCGGTTATCACGGTCTGCTCCCCGGGATGCTCGAACAGAACGGACAGTTGTCAAAAGTTTTCTGGGCCACAGCGTTTTTCGTGTCACCGGAACTCAGGGGCAGCGGAATCGGAAAGCGCCTCTTGAGCGAAATTATCAAATTAAACGTCGACTTCGTGGTCACGGGAATGACCCACGGCGCCAAGGAAACATACAAAAGCATGGGGTTCAAACCCCTGGGGTCCGTAACCTACTACCAGCTTCGAACCGAAAGAGTTCACCTGTTCGAGCCTTTTTTCCGGGCGGTGTATTCGATTCCGGAAAGACCGGACCAAAAATCCGGCAAGCGACTCGCAACCGTCGAACGGCTCGACGCCGAACTGTACCGGTTGACAAAAGCGGTTTTCTTCAAAACCGCGCTGCGCTTTTGGCCCGAAGGTAAAACCTGCGCCGGAGTCCTGGAAGCAGATCAACTAAAATTCCGGCATGAGGCCGCTTTAAGATCACCCTCAACGTGCCCCGGCCGTCCGGCATTTTACCGGGGAATTGACGCCGTCAACTGGATGATCCGATACCGGTGGGTTGTTGCACCGGACGAGCTTCAGGCGGGAATCGGCCATTACCATTTTTCCAAATCACGGGATATTTTCAAATACATTGCACTGGAAATTCCGTCTTCGCACGGATCGCCTTCCAAAGGGTTTTTAGTCCTGTCCGTTTCCCGCAACAAATCGAAAACCGCTGTTAAACTATTGGATTTTCATTTTCAAGATCCCAAAGATCGCTGGTGCGCCGCATTTCTAGGGCTGAGATACGGAGCCGAGTACCTCGCGGACCGCATCGATATTCCCTCCGCCCTGGCTGCCTGTTTCAAAAACAACCGCTTGCTGAAGCCCCTGTTGAAGAGGCAGACGCGTCTTTTTATGTTTTACCCAAAAAGCATCGACAGCCCGCTTGCGCTTTCGAAGGAAAACATTGCCCTGAATTATTGCGACGGCGACACGGCGTTTACGTAAAGTAGTTTGTCGATATCGATCCTGGGGCGGATGGCCTTATTTTCACCCGATCTGGCACCGTAGAACTCCTCGAAGCCGAATTGTTTGAGAATGGCAATCAGTCGGTCACTGTGCTCGTTGAACGGAAAACAATACATCTTCGGCGTAAAACCCAGATTGGACTCAAACCATTTCAGGCTGAGCTCCGTGTCCTGTTTTATGAAGTCTTCCCACGCCGTTTCCGGCCTGCGAACCAGCCGCCCCTCCCGGTAATCGTACCCTTGAAACGCCAGTTTTGATCGAAGGTTCAAATTTTGTCCCGATATTTCATCGTAATACGGGTATCGCTCCATCTTCCACTGACTCGGGCGCTTTTTTTTACGCGGAGGCCGTGCCGGGATCACCTCATGAAAATGGCTGTGGCAGCCGATCCGAACGGTTTCCTGCGAGGCAAGCGTCTGTATTTCCGCCAGTGTCATGAAATGAACAAATTCACCTTTTATGACCGCATCGTACATGTACTTTTTTGATTTTACGGTGTCGATATACTCGCCATCGAACATCTTCCTGGCCTTGCCGGGTCGAATAAAAGAAGAAACGATAAAATAAATCGGGTCCGGGCTGCAGGCCCTCAGCAACGGGGCGTAATAAAATTGCGAAAACAGGCCGTCATCGAAGGTGAGACAATATCCTGCCAAATTCAATTCGAAGTATTCTTTTCGAATGTCATGAATCATCAGGGTTTTCATAATAAAATCTCTATTCCAGAGACAGCGCGTTGACCTCTCCGGTCCGGAGCCCCACCCGGCCGTGTATCAACCAGTGGAGATGCTGTGAGTGAAGAAGCGGTACCTCTGTGGACAAAAACTGCCGCCCGCACAAACGGTAGACGAGGCATTTGATGACCCCTTCATGGGTCACAATCAGAATTGTTTCTCCGGGCCAGTTCCGGGCAGCCTCTCGAATCGCCCGTTGACTTCTTTCCCACACCCCATGCCGGCTTTCGCCGCCGGGCGGGCAAAATTCCCAGCCTCCCGCCGCCGCCGGGACACGGGGGATTTCCTTCTGGATCCGTGGTATTGTTTTACCGGTCCACTCGCCCCAGTGCTGCTCCCGCAGGCGGGGATCGCAGGACACGGGAACGTCCAGGGAGGCGTTGACCAGAGCGGCTGTTTTCTGAGCCCGGCCGATATCGCTGCTGATAACCCGGTCCCAGCGAAACGGTTTCAAAAGCCGGCCCCACTTTTCCGCCTGCTGTTCCCCTTCAGGCGTCAGGGGGGCGTCTTTTTGCCCCTGAATCCGTTTTTCCCGGTTCCAGGTGGTTTCCGCATGGCGGATGAGGCCGAATCGTGTTGTTCCGCGATCATTACGCATGAATTTTCTGTTGCCGAAAACTGTCTAACCGGATTCATCTAAAGCGACGTATGCTGCCGGTATATTTTCGCCAGGTCCTGAATAAGCGCCGTGTTGTCAAAATCCCTCGCGATCCGCTGTTTCGCCGCTGCAACGATGCGCCGCCTCAGATCCGTGTCGGTCAGGAGACGGGACATGGCTTCGGCCATCTGCACCGGATTCCCCGGGGAAACCAGAAGCCCGGTTTCGTTGTCTTCCACCAGTTCGGGAATGGCTGAAACGCTTGTGGCCACAACCGGTACGCCCATGGCCATGCTCTCCAAAAAAACATTGGGAATCCCGTCCCGGTCTCCGTTCGGCGCCACCTCGCACCCGAGGGCAAAGAGATCGGCCCGGCGATATTGCTCCAGAACCACGTGATGCGGCCGGGTTCCCATCCATTCCGTGATACCATCCAGCCGAAGTTCTCTTATCGTCGCCAGAAGTTTACGCCGGTCCTCTCCGTCGCCGATAATCGTGTGGCGAACGGAAAAACCCTGATCAGACAGAAGCCGGACGGCCCGGCACACGGTGGGCAGCCCTTTTTTTGGCGTCAGACGGGCGACCGTCAGGATCCGGCAGGGCGTTGAAACATTTCTTTTCTTTTCTTTCCGCGTATCACAGGCAAAGAAGCCCGTATCGATGCCGTGATAAACCCGGTGAATCGGGGTGGTTCCTCCTCCTGAAATTCCTATCAGATGGCGCCGGTTGTATTCGGTGCAGGTTATCACGAAACGCGCCAATCCGATTTTCTCCCGAAGCTGTCTCGGGTCCGAGGTGTAGATGTCCTTGGCATGACCGGTAAAGCTAAAGGGTAAACCGCTCAGCAGACCGGCAAAGAGTGCCACCGATGTAGGCGAGTGCGCGAAATGGGCGTGCAGATGGATCACACCGCTGCCGGGAAGGAGGTGGTTCACCAGATATCCTGCCTGCAGCAGGTGTTTTATCGTCGCCGGCTTCCGGGTACGACCAAAGCGCCTTACGGCCATCTTGAGCGCACGGGTGTAATTCCCGGGATTTTTTAATGCAAGCGAAAGGTTGTGATACATGAGCAGCGGGAGAGGGCGTAAAAGCGTTTCGGGCAGGTAATCCACCGGCGCACGGATCTCTTTGACGCTTTCGTGGGAAAAGGACTCGCGGGGCTGGCGCATGGAAAAAATGTGGATGGAAAACCCGAGTTTTTCCAGCAAACGGATCTCGTTGGAGATAAATGTTTCGGATATTCTCGGGTATCCTTTTAAGACCATCCCCAAAACGGGTTTTCCGGGGGGGCTCATGATTTTTTGGTTTTAAAGAACTGAAGGCGCTGAAGCATGGTTTCGATACCCGTGAGACGGAACCGTGACATGGCCTCTTTATAGGGTTCGGGGAATTTCAGCAGAGAGAGGATTCTTTTGCGCAAGATTTCGGGGGAAAGGTCGTTCCACGAGATGTAATCGACCAGGTTCTGCTCGTGGAGGATCCGGGCCCGGATGAGCTGTTCTTTACGCGGGGTCTCCCGGGGAATGAGCAGAGAGACGGTGCCCTGGCTGAGGATCTCGCAGACGGTGTTGTACCCCCCCATGCTGATAACCAGATCCGCAGCTGCCTGTATCTTCTCCATCCACCGATAAAACCGGTGGCTTCTGATTCCGAGGCGGGCGGCGCGCTGATAAATTTCAGCCCTCTTTTTTCTTGGCATGAACGGACCGGTGATCAAAACGCTCTGGAAGGGAAGGGCGCCGGATTCGGATTCGAGCATGTTCAGAAACGCGTCCATCAAAGCGTACCCGTCTCCCCCGCCGCCGGTGGTGACCACCACCAGTTTTTCAGCTCTGTTCAGTCCGTGCTCTTTTTTGAACTGCTGAACCGCTTTTTTGCTCGGTGTCTTTCGCGGAATATATCCGGTGAAGCAGATCTTGCGGGCAACGGTTTCCGGAATGCCGTATTCCCGGACCGGGTCGTAGAATTCCCGGATCCCGTAGATCCAGATTTCACTGTAAAGCTTTTCAAGGGCCTCATAGACCCCCTTCTTTTGCCAGTCTTCCCTGACCGTGGCGGCGTCGTCCATGATGTCCCGCAGCCCGAGGATGGTTTTTGTCTTCGGGAGGCATCGCTGAAACCACTGAAGAACGGGTAAAACCTCTTTTTTCAGCCCCAGCGGTTCCTTGTCCACGATGAAAAGATCCGGCTGGAAGGTCTTGGCGGTAGCGGTGATGATATTTTTCCGGATGTCCAGCGCGTGTTCGGGATTGATCTTGATGGAGAGCGGGAGGTACTCCTCGTTGGTCTTTTTGATCATCCCGGGAATCCGCACGAAATCGACCTGTTCGGGAAAGGCAAACCGCCCGGCAATGGGGGATCCCGTCAGAATGAGGATGTTGGTGTGAGAACTCCTCAAGTGGGAGGCAATGGCCATGGTCCTTCGAATGTGCCCCAGGCCAAAGGTGTCGTGGGAATACATCAGTATGTTATACGTCGATTTCCGCGCCACTCATCTTTCCGATCATTGCGTCTTGATGGTAAAAGCAGAGAATCCGGTTCAACTCATTTCAGTCCCCGTATCAAGTGAAAACCCTCGCCGGCCGACGATCTCCCGGATGGTTTCCCGGTCCATCTCCGTCCGCGTGCCGATCTTTCTCGCCGGGACGCCCGCCCAAATCTCATAAGCCCCCGGGTTTTTGGTCAAAACCGCACCGGCACCGACCACCACTCCGTCGGGTATGTGCGTCACCTGGTACAGCACGATGGCGCCGTCATGTATCCAGACATCCGAACCGATGTGCTTGTCCTGCCACAAAACCCCGAACGCCTCCTCGATTTCCAGGAGCGGTTCTCTGCCCAGATGTATGGTGTCGTGGGTGTAGATCCGGGTGCGCGGACCGATATTGCACCAGGGACCGATGTGTATGGATCCCGTGCAATCGAGAAGGGCAAACCGGCTGATGACAAGGTTGGTCTCCCTTCCGGGGGTTCTGTAGGCCGCCGGGGAAATGATCAGTTCTCCCCTGTGCACTTTCTTGTGCGGATGCCTTCTGGCCTGTGCAATCGCTGCCTCTAACTGGGCCATCGTCATCGTGGCACGTGCAAAACCCATTGGGCCGCTCCATCATATCGTTGCGGGATCAGATTGAACCGCTTCCCCCAAATTTGCTTTGTAATTTACCGGATGGTTTCGTATAAACCGGCAAGCTGTTTGAGCGAATCAGAAGATAATTAATAATTGAAGCGGGTTGTAATGTCAAGCAACAGCTTCATCAATTTGCGGCGTACAACCGGAAAAATTGCGACATGATGAAGTTGACGGTTTCCGTGTTGACGTGAAAATTTTCTTTTCCATCCGAAAAAATGTATTCGTTGATCATCGGACGGTAAATGGTGGCCATTTCAAAGGCCGGAAAGTAAAAAACGTTTTCATGACGGGAGGCAAATTCATCGGCAACGGCCCTCAACGTCGATTTGGAATTGCAGCTTGCGGTAATGACGTCCGCGTCCTTGCGAAACGTTGCAAAGAGATGCACCGGCGATACTGTTACGATTATCCGGCACCCGGGGTTGTGTTCGGTCATGATGTCATGGACCCGCTCCAGGTTCTCCAGGTTTTCGCCATATCTGCTGACCCTGAATTCGTATCGACCCATATCGCCGCCCTCTTTGACATACGGCCCCGTGGGGATGCAGATGACCGATCCGTCCACCCGGTCCTGCCAGATCTCCGTCAATCCCAGGGTGAGGATAAACACTTCGGCCCGCTCAATCGCCCGCCGCGAATGGATCCGGTGCCGGGCAAGGTCCGCTTCAGCTTCCCGGATGCTGTCATATAGTATTACGCGGCGAAAAGGATCCTGAATCGTGCCGGTTTGCGGACATATCCACCAGCGGAGTTCCGGCTCCCATTGCGCAAAGGTATATTCGAATATCTGGCGTATGGAAAAGGTGTTATAGGTTCTTTCCCAGGCGGCGCTGGCATGCACCGACGCCGGATGGTGCGTTTCCTCGGTAATGTACGAATATTTTTCATTGAGCAGCACCTTTCGAATCTCCCGGGCAAAACAGGACCCCATGGAGGCGATCGGCGTTTCGCGATTGATCTGCAGACCCAGGCTTCCCGGGGTCGGATAGTTGCCGTCGGTGGGAGGGTTTTTGTAAGACCCCGGCCACACCTGCCAGGGCTCGAATCTGTGTTTGGGGTTTATGGCTGAACGTGCCATCGTGTCCTCCTGTTTCAAACGGGTATCAAAAGATTTAAATCGCAGCGCAAATCCTGAATAAAGTATAGCATGTCTGCATTGTTTCTCAAGAATTTAATATTTTCGGCAACGCCCGAAATGGCTTGACTATTTTTTTGCAATCATACAGAATTACAGCTTTGTAAAACGACGGTGCGCACTAATTTCCAACACCCCCGGCCGTCATGATACAGGGACCCGCGATGGAATTTGAACCGGTTATCGGACTTGAAGTCCATGCCCAGCTGAAAACGAAAACCAAAATTTTCTGCAGCTGTTCAACATCATTCGGAGCTCCGCCCAACACGCACACCTGCCCGGTGTGTCTCGGCATGCCCGGAGTTCTGCCCGTTCTCAACAAAACGGTGGTTGAATATACGTTGCGGATGGCCGTCGCGACACACTGCCGGATAGCCCGCGAAAGCAGATTTGCGCGAAAAAACTATTTCTATCCCGACCTTCCGAAAGGATACCAGATCTCCCAGTATGAACGTCCCATCGCTCAAAACGGATACGTTGAAATCGAATCCAACGGCAAAAACCAGAAGATCGGAATCAACCGGATACACATGGAGGAAGATGCCGGCAAGCTGGGCCATGACCCGAACCGGCCCTTGAGCCTGGTCGACTTTAACCGGACGGGCGTACCCCTGATCGAAATTGTGAGCGAGCCGGACCTCCGTTCTCCCGAAGCGGCCGGGGCCTATCTGCGGCTCCTGCGGTCCATTGTGCGCTACCTGGATATTTGCGACGGCAACATGGAAGAGGGAAGCTTTCGATGCGACGCGAACATCTCCATCCGTCCCAAAGGCGCCGACGCCTTCGGGACGCGCACGGAATTGAAAAATCTCAATTCCTTCAAGCACGTGGAAAATGCCCTTCGCTTTGAAATCGAGCGTCAAAAGGCCGTGCTGGCGGACGGGGGGCAGGTGGTTCAGGAAACCCGTCTCTGGGATCCGGACAAAAACAGGTCGACATCCATGCGGGGCAAGGAAGAGGCCCACGACTACCGGTACTTTCCGGACCCCGACCTTCTCCCTCTGGTCATCGACACGGACTGGATCGATGCCGTAAGGCGTACCCTTCCGGAGCTTCCGGATGAACGAAAAAAACGATTTGAAGCGGATTACGGCCTTCCCGCATACGACGCCGATTTCCTGACATCGAGCCGCGATCTGGCGGATTACTTTGAAGACTGCGTCACGGTGTTCCCGGATCCGAAGCAGGTCAGCAACTGGGTTATGGGCGCCCTTCCGGCGATGCTGAACGCCCGCGGCATCGCGCTGCACCGATCCCCCGTTTCCCCTCAACACCTCGGCCGTCTCCTGAAACTCATCGGCAACGGCGTCATCAGCGGAAAGATCGCAAAGACCGTGTTCGAAGAGATGGCCCAAACCGGCAGGCCGCCGGAAGACATCGTCGAAGAGAGGCAACTTGTCCAGGTTACGGATGAAACCGAAATCAGAACTGTCATCCGCCGGGTGCTTGAAGGGTGCGCGGCGGAGGTGGAAGACTATAAAAACGGCAAGACAAAACTCTTTGGTTTTTTTGTGGGACAGGTCATGAACGAAACCCGCGGTAAAGCCAATCCGAAGATCGTCAACGAAATTTTAAGAAATATGCTCGATAATTAGTGGCAAAAATATTAAAAGATTCATCACGAAAGCACGAAAGTGAGAAAACACGAAACATTATTCATGAATTGAAAGCAGTAAAAGAGCTTGCAGACATTCACTTTGCTCAACTTCGATCTTCCCTCAGAGCTTCCGGTTTAAGGGTAGGACTTTTGCTTAATTTTGCAAAACCAACTTTAGAGATTAAAAGAGTCGTCAACTCATTTCGTGCTTTCGCACTTTCGCGTTTTCGTGATACGTTTTCGTGATATTAAACCACCTATTTGCAAGGAGGCCTTTTTGAAAAAATCAAAACATGGAATTCATGGGCGAACGCTCCGGATTCTCACCCAATTTATCCTGATCTTTTTCCCCCTTGTTTTTGGCATTCCGGAGTCTTCCGCCGCGGAAATCAGCCGGGTTGCGGTTGTCCCGTTTACCATAAATGCGGAAAAGGATCTTACGTTCTTGAGGGACGGCATCGCCGACATGCTCAC
>JBDRPF010000022.1:0-7895 GCA_043827325.1 Pseudomonadota bacterium
GATGGGAAAAATATTTGATGGCATAAAGACGGTAAAATTGGGCACCGAAAAGAATCCCGCTGTTGTGAGTGTCAAAACAAAAAAACGAATGAAAGAAGTCGAAACGATTTTTGAAGAAAACGGCTGGAAATATACAATTGAGATAGACCGTGACAAACCGGAGGACGTCACCGATTTAGAGATACTGCTGAACTGGCCGAAACCACGGGAAGTTGAAAAGAAAGCGGGGCGCAACGACCCCTGCCCCTGCGGCAGCGGGAACAAGTATAAAAAATGCTGCGGAAAATAGAAGCTGTCTCATGGCGTTTTTAAAAGCGGGCAACTGAACAACAAACCGGTACAAATTATATATCCTCCATTATGGCGACAGGTAGGGTTCTTGTTCTCAACCGGCCGGCCACCCCGTTCGTTCAACCAGGGTTCACCTTTGAAATGTTTACCCGGAAAGATCATGACCGTTTGCACGATTCAGTCCAGGTTGCGAGAACTGGCAAATGAACAAAACGCGGAAACCGCCCGGCGATTCTTTAAGACCGGTCCCGGTGAATATGGAGAAGGGGACCGGTTTATCGGGATTCGGGTTCCGGTGTTACGGAAACTCGCCAAAGAATTTCAAGCCATCACCGTTGAACAGGCGGAGCGTTTACTCAAATCCCCGATTCATGAAGCGCGTTTGCTCGCTCTGTTTATACTCATTCACATTTATCGCAGCGGCAAGGAGGCCGTGAAAAAACAGATCTATACGGTTTATCTGAACAATACCGGGTTCATCAACAACTGGGACCTGGTAGATGTGTCGGCGGAACATATCGTTGGCAATTTTTTGTTGAACAGGGGGAAAAGACCGCTTTTCAAACTCGCGGAGTCCGATGATCTTTGGGAAAGACGTATTTCAATCATTGCGACGTTTTGCTTCATCAAGCGTGAACAGTTCGCTGAAACACTAAAAATCGCAAAAATATTATTGAACGACAAGCAGGACCTCATTCACAAAGCAACGGGATGGATGCTGCGTGAAGTCGGCAAGCGGGATCTGCCGACAGAAGAGGCGTTCTTGAAGGAACATTATAGAGCGATGCCCCGAACCATGCTGCGATACGCCATCGAAAAATTTCCGGAATTGAAACGGCAGCACTATCTTAAAGGCCGGATATAAATCAGCCTGGACTTTGATTCTTGCAAACAAACCGCCCCGCACGTTAAGCGGGACGGTTGCAAGCTCAACATAAAAGCACTGAAGTGCTTTGACTGAGCATATTGAAAAGGAGACTTGCCCTGTTGTTCCGGATCATACCCGGCCCCATACGCGGACTCACATCCCTGGCATTCTACACGATCAATACGGTGTTCTGGGCGATTCTGATCTTTTTGATTACCGCCCTCAAACTGGCTGTACCCGTAAGTTCATGGAGAAGGCTCTGCAGCCGGATTTTAGACCGACTCGCAACAAACTGGATCGGCGTCAACCGTGTCAATCAAAATCTTTTTTCGAAAGTCCGCTGGGATATCAGCGGCGTCGATTCCCTGGACCCCGACAGTTCCTATCTTGTTATTGCCAACCATCAGACATGGGTCGACATCATGGCCCTTCAGCGAGTTTTTTACCGCAAGATTCCGTTTCCCAAGTTTTTTTTAAAACACGAGCTCATCTACTTCCCCATACTGGGTCAGGCATGGTGGGCCCTTGATTTCCCGTTTATGAAGCGTTACACAAGCCAATTTCTGGAAAAACATCCGCACCTGCGCGGCAAAGACTTCGAGATCACCTGCAGGGCATGTGAGAAATTCAAAGAAATGCCCGTGTCCATCATGAATTTTGTGGAGGGAACCCGCTTCACAACGCAAAAGCATCGCCGCCAGCAGTCTCCTTACAAAAACCTGTTGCGCCCCAGGGCCGGCGGCATGGCCTACGTTCTGGGCGTCATGGGCGAGCAGCTCGATGTCGTTCTGGATGTCACCATTGTGTATCCGGACGACACCCCCAGCTTCTGGTCATTTTTGTGCGGGAGAGTAAAATCCATCCGGGTTCGGGTAACCCCGATCCCGGTGACCGGAGAACTGATCGGCGATTACATGCACGATTCAGGATACCGGAACCGGATACAGGACTGGCTGAACACGCTCTGGATTGAAAAAGATCAAGAGATGGAACGGATGCGCTAAAGGAACCCCAGATGAAGATCGCCGAGCAGGATTTTATTGATCTGCGTTACGCCAAGACGCTCCTCGAAACCCCCGGGTTGGCCGCAAAGATCACAGGCCTCATCGGGGCACCCATAGAGAAGGGCATGGAGCTTCTTCCGGCAAAATGGTCGGAAGCCGTGAACAACGGGACCCGAACAGCCCTGGAAAAAGCCCTGGCCTTTGCCGTTTCCACCATGGACGACAGGACGGGCCGGGCATCGTCGAATATGTTGCACAAGATGATTGTTGCCGCAACCCGGGGGGCGGGCGGCGCTTTCGGTCTGGCGGCACTGTCCGTCGAACTCCCGATATCGACAACGGTCATGCTGCGTTCCATTGCAGACATCGCCCGGAGCGAGGGTGAACGGATCATAGAGCTGGAAGCCAGGCTTGCATGCCTCGAAGTTTTTGCTCTGGGCAGCAGGTCCAATCGTGACGACGCGTCGGAAACCGCATATTTTGCGGTCCGGTCCGCGCTTTCCAAAGCCGTATCCGAAGCCGTGCAGCACATCGCGGAGAAAGGCTTAACCCAGAAAGGCGCACCGGCGATTGTCCGGTTCATCGGCCAGATCGCTTCCCGCTTCGGCGTAACGGTCTCCGAAAAACTGGCTGTCCAGGCACTGCCGGTGCTCGGCGCCGCGGGCGGCGCCCTCATCAACACGCTGTTTCTCTCTCACTTTCAGGACATGGCCCGGGGGCATTTTATCGTCCGGCGCCTGGAGAGAACCTACGGTCCGGAGATTGTAAGGAGAGAATATGAGAAACTGTGAGGTGAATAGTGAAAAATAATTTTCAAAAGGGAATCCTCGGCAGAACCGGACTGGACATTGGCCGTCTGGGCCTTGCGGCAAGTTACGGCGCTCCGGCCGAAGCCTTCGAAGAAGCCTTCGAGCGAGTGCGCCCTGCCGGGCGCACAAAAATAAAAACCCCGGTCCTGAAGGGACCGGGGTTTTTGTTTTGATCTGGTTCTATAACAAACGTGCTAAAAGGACATGACCAGCGAATTGTAGAATCCTGTGGCATCGTCAAAGTTCGCATTGGGGATGCCACCGCAGTCTCGATAGAGATCACCGGCCCAGTAATAGGCGAAGACGGCCTTATAGGTCAAATTGTCGTAGATTTTCCAATTCAGAATGAAGTCCAGCTCGGCGCCCTGATCGTCGTCAATGCCGGGGCCGATGTTCTCGGTTTCATCCGCATTTGAAAAGCCGAAGTTCGCTCCCAGCGTGACGGTCTCGATGGGCGCAAAAGAGACGCCGCCGTAAAAAAGCATGGCGCCAGCTTGATAGGCGTTGTTGCCGAGGTTGCCGGCACCATTACCGAGCAAATCGAGCCATGGCCCGTCATTTCCGGTCATGATGAGAAGCGGATAGTTCCAGTCCCTCCCGAAGCCGAAAGGCCAACGGGAAATCTGTGTAGCGTCAAGGTCTTCACCGGACTGGAAGCCGGCGCCGAGCATCAACTTGGCCGGGCCGAAATCGTAGGTCCCCTCTAAGTTCCAGCCCCATCCGTTCCAATCAACGTCTGGCGTAGCGCCATCGATATCGCTTTCGCCCGTGAGGTAGACCAGTGCGGCTTGTACCGCCAACGGACCCCATTGCCCCTTGAACTCCGGATCAAAGAGATGGAGTACGGTAGCTGTATTGGCTACTGTTTTATTGTGGATGTAGCCGTAGAGCATACCAAAGGACCAGTTCTCCGCCTTGTAGACAAAGGCGGGGTAGTAGTCGTTTCGATCCTGGTCGGATGCCTCACCTGTTCGATAAGTATTCCTTACTGCCGGAATACCTATCGTTGTGTAAGATCCGCCGTCTGATTCAATCCTGGCATCGTAGATGAAAAAGAAGGTCCAGTTTTCGATACCGGAGTAGACCCACTTGATGCGGTCTCTCTGTACCTCGGTGTCGAAAACGCTGTTGAACCAGGTCCCGCCGGACATACGGCCGATGTCAAAGCTGCCGTAATCGGCGGTCTTGATGCTCATCCAGGTCCGGTCCCAGTTGATATTGGGGCCGCCGCTAGTGGCGTCTGCACCATTTGTGCCCCAGTAGGTTCCGTCCAAGGCGTCGAACCGGGTGGTCACGGCGAGCATGTCGTTGACGGCAAACTTGGTCTGTAGCCTGAACCGGTGATCCATAACCGTGTCGTTCGCGGATCTCTCGTCCAGGTCGAGTGATTCAGCCAACGTTCCTTGGACACGGTATGAGCCGCTAAAGGTCACATCCGTGGCCATGGCCGGAGCGGCAATCATTGCGGCAAGCGCAATAGCTATCGCAATCGTCAAAAATTTCTTCATCTGTTTTTCTCCTTAAATGTTAATCGTAAATAAAACCTGACTTAACCTAACTAACCTAACTTTTTTCTGTGTTGCATTGATCTTTCGGGTCTCGGGTGTCAATCCCGGCGTCGTGACAGGCATCCCCCCTTTCGCTTTGCCCCCTTCGGGGCGTTTGATCCGCGGCCTCGGCACATGCCGCCGGGCGCACGAACCCTTACATTAATACGGCTATCTATACCGAACTATGTTTTCTGTCAAGATTTTTGTTTGAAAATCCAAGATATTCTATCATAGTCACCAAAGACCCGGTTCGGTGAGCCGGATCAGATAAAATCGGCTTTGCCCAAAAAATAGAGGCGCTATAAATACGAAATTCGGATTTTGCCTGAACATGACTTTCCGTTCAGGCGCTATTTAGTCCCCGGATCAGGGTTCCGGCACCGGCGCTGTTTTTTGGGCCAGAATCCCCAGATTGTAAGCGATAACAGCACTTTTGGCATCCGTAACCACCGACCCCCGGCGACTGACCACCACCGCCACCAGCTCCGGTTCGCCGTCGTTGTCCACATCGCCCAGGGCGTAGTCACTGCAGTAGCCCGAGACTTGGCGGGTGTGCCAGTTTTCGGCCATGCCCAGTCCGTTCCAGGAAAGGGATTCGAACTGAATGCCGTCGTACCGCCGGTAATCCCTGAAGAAACGTCCGGTAAGGGCGTTGTTTTTTACCACCACCACTTCGGTCTTTCCGTCCTTGTCCAGGTCGGCGGCAAGAATCCGGGGGGACAAATACTTTCGTATTCTCGGCGACTTGGCGCCTTCGTTTCCCTCGACTTCGCGCGTGGCAAGCAAAAAGTTTTCGCTGCCGCCGTAGCGGTCGATGCTCTTCCACTCCTGTTCGCCCGAGAATGTGTAAAGTCGAAGACGGTCCTCCGGGTCAAAGGTCAGCAGCGTTTCGTTTCCGCTGTTCGTGAGGTCTCCCATGGCCATACCGAAAATGCTGGCGTCGCTGAAGACCCGGGCGTCTTTCGGCAGGGTGACCCTGCTCTGTGAAACATAGCTGCCGCCAACCCAGGCCAGTTCATGGATGCCGGGCCGAAAAAGTTCGTGGCTGCCCGCGTTCTGTCCCAGGAGAAGGGTTCCCCGCTGTGGATGGTCGTATACCCGGAAGTACCAGTTTTCCCCTTGGGCAATGGGAACAAAATCCTGGCCGTCCCACTCCAGGACAAAGGAAGCAAGGGAAACATTATCCCGGGCCAGACGCGGGTCGATGTCGGTTTCGTTCCACCGGTGGCAGGTGACAAAGATCTCGGCCCGTCCGTCCTGCTTGATGTCAGCCACATCGACGCCGATGTTCGCCAGGCCTTTTTCCCCGGGAATTTCCTTTATTTTTAGAAACTGACCGTTTTCAAACCGGTAGATTAAAATACTTTGGCTCGATATGAGAACGGTTTCGTTTTTTCCATCCCCGTCCACATCCCCGACGGCAAGCCCTCTCAGGTTTTCCTTGAAGTTTCTGCTTTTCCAGAAGCCGGTGCCTTCACCGGAGCCCCGGGTCATGACAAAGGGAGAAAACCCGCCCTCGCCCTGCTGAAACGTGCCGTCTTCCAGCAGGCGCTCGGGATGGGCGTAGATCCCGGGGGTTTCCCGGGGTGTTTGAGCCGGCAGCTGCCGGACTGCTGTTTTTTTGTCGAAGACCTTTTCGTTGATCTCTTCGGCAAACACATTGATCCGGGGAATGACTTCGCCCATGCCCTGGCTCTGGTTGTAAAAAGAGAGGGTCGGCTGCGCCTGGCGAACATCAACCATTTTTGCATCCATGCTCACGCTGTCTCCGAAAACCGTCAGGCTGCCGAAAAGCGTGTAATCCGCGCCCAGCCGGGCGCCGATTTCTCTTGCCCTGCTCTCATTCAGCGGCCCGGGAAAAGACGTGAGCGCCGCAAGGGTATCCTCTTTGCCGACGACAACGACCCTGCCTTCCCAGGAGAGGCGGGAAGTGAGCATGTCGGCGATGCCGTCCCTCAAGAACGTAAGATCCTTTTCCGCATTTATGGTAAACGGGACAACCGCAACCCGGCTGATTTCCGCGGCGGCGGGCCCTGGTGTGGCGATAATACCTGTCCACAGTATCAGGCTCATGAAAAAGAGCCTGTTGATTCCAAATCGTTTTGCTTTCAAAAAATGTCCTCCTCGTAGTTTCTGTTTGTCATCCGTTTTGAGAGATAACTTGTTTTGCCCAACCATGAAGCTCCGTTAAAAGCGAAATAAGTTTTTCTCGTTCAAGCGGTACATCATCCTCTTCGTAGAAGTCATACCTGAATTCAATTTCTGAATAACTGTTAAATCTTGTTCAGCTTTGTTTAGTAGTTTTTGGGCAAGTTTATGATGCGTCATAACAAAGCCTTCCTTCTGAAGCTGCCTTGTAAATAACGGATCCTCGGACATTAACCCATTGATCATATGTATCTTTGCTGACAACCAAAATATCAACCGGAATTCTCATCGGCCTCAAGGCATCATGCAAGTGCACCATTTCCTTTCGTCTGCTTTTTACATTACGCTTTACGATCAGGAAATCAAGATCTGATTTCTCCCGTGCATCATTGCGTGCATAGGAACCGAACAAGAAAATTTTTTCCGGTTTGGAAACTGTGAGAAGGCGTATAACGGCCTCTTGAATGGTTTCTTCGGAAATCATAACAACGCCACCTTAAATAGAGTCGGATTTTAATCACGAAAACACGAAAGAACGAAATCAGCTAACGATCCTTTTGATCTCCAAAGTTGGTTTTGCAAAATTAAGCAACAGTCCTACCCTTAAACCGGAAGCTTTTAGATAAGATCGAAGTTGGGCAAAATGAATGTCCGCAAGCTCTTTTACTGCTTTCAATTCATGAAAAATGTTTCGTGTTTTCTCTTTTTCGTGCTTTCGTGATGATTCTTTTAATGTTTTTACCGCTAACTGTCTATCATGTTTGTTAAAATTTCGTTGACGATCTTCGGATTGGCTTTACCCCGGGTTTCTTTCATGACCTGTCCCACAAAAAAACCAAAGAGTTTTGTCTTGCCGTTTTTATAGTCTGCCACCTCCGCCGCGCACCCTTCAAGCACCCGGCGGATGACGGTTCTGATTTCGGTTTCATCCGTAACCTGAACAAGTTGCCTCTCTTCGACGATGTCTTCCGGCGGCCTGCCGGTTTGGGCCATCTCTTCGAACACGGTCTTGGCGATCTTTCCGCTGATGACGCCGTTGTTGATGAGTTTCAGGAGACGGCCGAGGTTTTGAGCGGAAACAGGGGACCGGTGCAGCGAGATCCCCCGGGCATTCAGCATCGCCGGAAGGGCGCCCATAACCCAGTTGCTGACCTGCTTCGGATCCGGGAACACCGTGACGCAGTCTTCAAAGTAATCCGCCAGATCGCGGCTCGATGTCAGGAAA
>JBDRPF010000023.1:0-55864 GCA_043827325.1 Pseudomonadota bacterium
TCTTGACGGCGTGGTCGTGCTGGATATCGGGGAAGACACATACGAACTCAAACCCGGAGACAGCGCCTACTACCTGTCCACTACACCCCACCTGGTGGCCTCAAAAAGCGGAAAAGCCACCATACTGGCGGTGCTTTACGAAGGCTGATACCCTAAGGCCATCTCAAAAACGCATAAAATCATGACCGTACCACTCTCCATGGCAGCCACCCAGACAGTGGGCAGGGAGACCTTGGTGCTGAAGCTCTCAGGAATCTTGAACGGCAACTCCTTCAATCATACGAAGCCGTCTCGGTCTCGAAGGGGATGTTCGGCAAGGTCCCCGGGTCCGGTCAGGCCAAAAGAATCGTCGCCTCTTGCATCATCCGTCCGATCGGCAAGTTTCGAGGGCACGCCCGTTCCGCCTCGGAGAAGTCCAACCGAGCCAAAAGTCTTCGTGTTTGAGCCGGCAACGTTTCGAAGGTGGAACGTGCCAGCATTAAATCCTGGTATGAATGGACATACATGAGGCAGCGCATGACATCGTTTATCGGCACCTTTTGGCCAAGCACTTCTGAACAGAGGCGTCCGCATCCGGCGCAATAGTCGCTGTAAGTTTCCCTGTCGTATTGGGCCAGCACGGCACGATCGGATCGTGAAAGGCGGGGTTGATCGACTGCCGCCGCCGCATTGGTCGCCATAATGGTGAGATTGGGCATCTGGGAGCAGATGCTTGCGATGCGGTTGTCTTCCCAAACAGCCAGCAGCCTTGCCTGATGGTCTGTAAATCCTTTCTGCATAAAGCGGCCTGCCATCTCTACCTCAGACTCGGAATCGCTCTTGACCGGACCGCCGCCTTGGGTCTTCATGGCCGTGAGGCCGATTCCGGCCCGGTAGCAAGCCTCAACCGCCGCTTTCATTCGGGGCTCGTGCATCAGGCGGTAGTTGTAGGTAAACATGATACCGTCTATCCACGGCAGCCGGGCGGCCCCCTCAAGGCAGTCTTCCATGTTGGAATGTGTGCTGAAGCCGAACAATCTCAACTTGCCGGTCTTTTTCATGGCCTGAGACCAGGATTCCAGGCCGGGGTCTATCTCATCGATTCCGCTGATGCCGTGCACAAAAAGCAGGTCAATGTAATCGGTATGCAGCCGTTTCAGGCACGCTTCGAGCCGGGGCGTAAAATCGGTACCTCTTCTCAGTGAAAGCTTGGTCACCAGAAATACGTGCTTGCGGTTATCGGGATTTCGGGCGAACCAGCGACCAATGCCCTCTTCGCTGCGGCCGCCGCCGTACCCTTCCGCGGTGTCCCAATAGTCGATCCCCCATTCAAGAGCCTTGGCGAGCATCAAGCGATTGTTCAGAATGTCAAACATCCCTCCCAGTGAAAGTGCGGAGACCCTTATTCCCGAACGGCCGAAGGATCTGCGGGGCATCGGCGCCTTGGGGAGGGTGATCTGAGCCGAAGCCTGGCGGGGCTCCCGGATAGCGGTACCCCCCATCGCAGCTCCCAAACCGATGGCCGCAACTTTTTTTAAAAAGTCGCGGCGATTGGATGTATCATTTTTAGTCTCATCAAATGACATGATTCACACCTCCCTGGATGCCGGGCTATTCTGTCTTGGCGGCTGACTCCGGCCGGCGACCCGTGCCGAGGTCGAAAACCGGCTGGAATTTGTATCTGCTCATGATCACGTCCTCGGGGGCCTGCAGTCGGGTCTCTCCGTTCTCTATCCAAAAACGTAAACCGGATTTTTTTCGCAGGCAATGAAGTTCCCCATTAAAAACCACTCGGGCGGGACATAGGCCTGAAGCCCGTTTTTTTGCCTAAAAGCCCGCCAAGACTCCGCTGAAACAACCGGAGCCGTTATCACCAGGCTTGCAACAATGATCACGGATGCAAGCATACACCCTCTTTTCAGCATCATCGCATTACCTTCTTTTAAATGGTTGTTTGAAAATATTTCCTTAAAATCGTATTGTTTTTGATATCGGCGCCCTCTGTTTCCGGCCGCGAATCCGGTTTTGCGGATGCAAAAGCGAGATCAAAAAACTTCATTTCAGTGGCCGAACAATTTGAGAAGTAGTGTCGCGACCATCAGTATTCCTATCACAATTGCCGTCCCGGTAAGCGCATCTCTTTTCTCTTTCGGATCGACAATCCGGATACGGTCATAATGGGCGAGTATGAAGAAGACCGCCATTACGGGGAGCACGGGCACACCGGTTCCGAGAAATACGGCAATCGCGATTGAGACAAGAAAAGCGGCGATTAAAACAGAGAGCGTCCTTTTCATGGAAAGCATGAACCGTCGCGAAAGGTCGATGTACATTGCGGCGAAAAGAAAGTCCGCGGCTCCGATCAGCGGCTGAATGCCCTGTCCGGAAACCGGAAAGTTAAGGAGAAAATAGTTCGTTGCCGTCCGGGTGACCGCGATCTGTTTCGTCGCGCCGAAAGTAATAGACCAGAAGTCGGCAATACCCGCAATAACGGAAAGCGGAATCAGATACGACGGTTTTTTTATCATGCCGCTGACCAGCAGGCCGCCGCAGAGCGCGATCCCCAGCAGAGACACGTTGATGCCCGCCAGATGATGCAGCAGCGGGTCTTCATCCGGGGCAGGAGCGGATTCGACTTTCGGTTTTTCGGCCCGGTGAGATATCATTGAACGGTTCAGCGCGATGTCCGCTGTAACGCAGATAAACAGCAGGCAGGGAAGAATCAGCCCCGCAGGTTTTTTTTGAACAAGAAAAGCCAGAACACCCACGGTTGAAAGGGAACAGACCGCGGCGGACAGGATGAGGGCCATTGCATGCCCTTCGGATAAATTTGAAAAAGAATCCTGTTGGAAAGTGAAAAAGAAAGCGTAGAAAACACCGAGCCAGGCGAGAACCGCCATCAATGCCTCAATCGCTTTCCGTGAATCCGCCCGAAGATTTTCTTTGCAAGAGAATAGCAACTTTGCATCCTGTATGGGAAAAGCGACGTTGATTTTCAGACACCCGGTTTGGTCAACAGCGCCCCCCGGCCGCCGACTTTGTGGGGCAGGGGTTCTTTGAGAAATCCGATCTCCTCCGCAACAGATACGGATTTTTCAAACTTTTCCTGCGAAACGTGGCCTTTGGGTTCAACAACCAGCAACCTGCCCCCGGGTTTTAGCGCTGCCCACACCTCTGCATAAAAGACGGCCTGGTCGGGCACTTCATGGACCATATATAGGGCGGCAGTAAAGTCCACCTTGCAGGAAATGTTTTCCACGCCCATTCCATCGCCGTCGGCATGGCGAAGCTCTATACGATCCATAAGTCCTGCTTTCCCAGCCCTGCGCTCAAGGACCGAAAGCATTTTTGCCTGAATATCCACGGCCAAAACCCGGCCGGCCGGCCCGACCATCCGCGCCAGGGGCAGGGTAAAATACCCCATGCCGCACCCGGGTTCCAGAACTGTCATCCCTTCTTGAACAAACGGGCCCAATATTTTATTCGGATTTTCCAGCAGCTTCCGCAGCGGATTGATCAAAAAATACCCGATCCAGGGCGGGCAAACACGATCGGCCATATGCGCGGCTCCTTCTTTAAAATTGATAATTCCCCGGAGGGTGATGGTATTTTGCTTTTCGGCCTATCATCGAAAAGCAAAAAATGTGTAAATCTCTGCGTTCTCAACGTTTCCGTGATGAGATAATATCTTTGTGCCGTTTTCGACCCTTTTAGGGGTGGTCGGTGACTTTTCAAACCATGAGGTAATGATTTTAGCCCCTGAAATTGACATACATATCGAATTTATTTATAGTCAGGTGCCAGGCTGGCCGGTTTTTTAGCCTATCACGAAATCATCATTTCTCAAGGAAAAACAATGGAAACGTATCCCATACCCATGGTCCCGGGGCCGGTAAAGGTGCCGCGGGCGGTTCTGGATGCCTATCAGACCAATTACGGATCGGCGGATATGGAAGCCGAATTCCTGGACCTTTACAACAAAACCGAAGACAACCTGAAACACATTCTGGAAACAAAAAACCAGGTTGTTATCAAATCCGGTGAAGGAATGATAGCGCTGTGGGGCGCTTTGAAAAGCTGTCTTGTTCCGGGGGACCGGGTGCTGGCCGTTGCCACCGGCGTTTTCGGGGACGGGATCGGCGATATGGCATCGCTGATCGGTGCAGATGTCAGAAAGGTGAGCCTCTCTTACGATAAAACCATTTCCGACATGCCTGAAATCAAAGAAGCCATTGAAACATTCAGACCCAAGATGATAACGGCCGTTCACTGTGAAACACCGTCCGGCACGTTAAATCCGCTGGCGGAACTGGGACAGCTCAAGAAACAGCACCGGGTCCCGCTGCTGTATGTGGATGCCGTGGCCAGCGTTGGCGGTGTGCCGGTGCTGACGGATGAGTGGCAGATCGACCTGTGCCTGGGCGGCTCCCAGAAATGCCTGTCCTCTTTGCCGGATATGTCCTTTTTATCGGTCAGCGACACGGCATGGGAGATTATCCTAACGGTTGACTATGCGGGTTATGATGCGTTGAGACCATTCAAGGATGCACAGGCGTCGCATTATTTCCCCTATACCCCCAACTGGCATGGTGTGGCAGGCCTGAATGCCGGGGCGGAACTGATTTTGACGGAAGGGTTGTCCAGCAGTTTTGACCGGCATGAATCGGTTGCCAGGTACTGCCGTGAGAAATTAATTGAAATGGGTCTCACCCTTTTTCCGGCCCCTGAAGCGATACCGTCGCCGACGGTTACAGCGGTTAAGATACCTGAGGGGATGACCTGGCCGGAACTCGACGCCCGGTTCCGTGAGCATGGGCTTGTTGTGGGTGGGAGCTACGGACCGCTTGCCGGAAAGATTTTTCGGCTCGGTCACATGGGCTCCCAGGCGGACATGAGTCTGGTCGAACAGGCCTTAAACGTTATCGAAAGGGTTGTCTAACGCAAAGATTAAAGCTTTGAAAGAGGTGGTTTAAAAATAAATTTCGTTTCAGCCTTCTGCCGAGGAGAGCGGCGTAGCCGCGTTATATAAAATCGTGAAACGATTTTATTGCTATATGGAAAATCCCCCCAGCTTTGTTTCAAGATATTCAGCAATGCCTTCACGGCCCCCCTCACGCCCCATGCCGCTTTCCTTCATCCCGCCGAACGGCGCTGTGGCCGAGGTGGGGTTTATGTCGTTGATCCCCACAATGCCGAAGCGAAGGTTTTCGAACATGCGCATGGCCCGGGAAATGTCACGGGTATAGACATAGGCTGCCAGACCGTAGCGGGTGTCATTTGCCATGGCCAGAACTTCCTCCTCCGTATCAAAGGGAATCACCGGGGCTACCGGCCCAAAGGTTTCTTCCCGGTAAATCGACATTTCCGGTGTAACATTGTTGAGGACGGTGGGCGCATAGAAGTATCCCCTGTCGAGACCGGCGTCCATCAGCCGGCGACCGCCGCAAACCAGCGCCGCGCCTTTGTTCAGGGCATCGGAAACCTGTTGTTCCACCTTTTGCAGGGCCGCGGCGTCCACCAGGGGTCCGATGCTGACATCCGCTTCAAAACCGCTGCCCGCGCGCATTTTTGAGACCCGGGATTTGACGGTTTCGACAAATGGCGCGAGGATACTGCGGTGGACATAGAACCGGTTCGGGCTGATACAGGTTTGCCCGGTGTTCAGAAACTTGATCAGGGACGCGCCCTTTGCGGCGTGAACCGGGTCTGCGTCCTCGAAGACGACAAACGGGGCATGGCCGCCGAGTTCCAGAGAGACACGCTTGACCGATTCCGCGGCTCCCCTTGCCAGAATTTTGCCGACCTCCGTCGATCCGGTGAAGGTGATCTTTCGGACCAGAGGGTGTGTGACGAAGGTTTCACCTACGGGCGCAGGATTCAGCGCGGTGACGAGATTGGCGACTCCGGCAGGGATTCCCGCCTGTTCCAGGATTTTGAAAATTTCGATTGCGCACAGCGGCGTGGCCTCCGCCGGTTTCAGCACAACCGTGCACCCGGCGGCAAGGGCCGGGGCCACTTTCCGGGTGACCATGGACACGGGATAATTCCACGGGGTAATCGCCGCCACCACGCCCACCGGCTGATGCAGCACAATGAACCGCTGGTTCTTTCGGGGTGCCGGGATTGTTTGGCCGTAGACTCGTTTGGCTTCTTCCGCGTACCAGAGTAAAAAATCGGCGCCGTACTGAACCTCACCCCGGGCGGCTTTGAACGGCTTTCCCTGTTCTGTTGTCATTATTTCGGCCAGGTGATCTCTTTGCCCTGTCATCAGGTGATAGGCCTCGTAGAGATATTCAGAACGTTGATAGGCGGTGAGGCCCGACCAGGGGCCAAAAGCGCTGTGAGCAGCCGTTATCGCCCGCCCGGCATCGCCGGCATTGCCATCTGCAGCTTCTCCGATCTTCTCACCGGTTGCGGGGTTGAACACCGGAAAGGTCGAACCGTCTGTTGCGCCGACCCATTTGCCGTCGATGAACATCTTGAAAATATTGTCTTTAGATTTCATGTGGATGCTCCATGGTTAACGTTCGGGTTATGAGGATTAATATAATATACCGCACAAGAAAGGTCAAATGCCCCGCAGACAAAGACGCCGTGTTTTTCGGACCCATGATCGAAAAATAACGATGACCTCCTATGCATCGATCAACAGATCTGCCAACGGACGATTGACGAACGAAAGCCCGAACGAGGGAAATATCCCCAATAAAAATGGGAAATGTTGTTGTTTTAATGCAAGGGATATGCTATTTCATGTATCCTATTCACTTAACCCTTAACCTATCCACATGTGAACTTCGGTAAGAAATAGACGGGAAGGAGGAATGATGAGGAAAAAAAGGTTTTTTTGTTTCGTTTTGATCGGCATGCTCATTTTTTGTTTCACCAACACCGCCATGGCGGAGTCAGAAGTGAAACCCCTCAATTTATCTCTTTTTACTCCCGTTCAGATTTATGACGAGACCACCTCCATCCAGGGGTTCCGTTTGAATCTGATATACGGCGTCAACGCGGTTATGAAGGGCCTTGATATCGGACTCATCAATGAAGTCAGGGACAGCGGGAGCGCATTGCAGATCGGTATGGCAAATCTCGCCGGCGGTGACTTCAAAGGGTGGCAGGTTAGCGCTATCAATATTGTGAACGGGTCCTTTTCCGGACTGCAAACGGGATTGTTCAATACCGCCAAGGAAATGAGGGGCCTTCAAATCGGTGCGGTGAATATGACAGATAATCTCCACGGGCTCCAGATCGGCGTTCTTAACTTTAACTGGAGCGGAGATCCCTTGACGTTTTTCCCCATCGTTAACTGGTCGTTTAAATAACAACGACCGGATGAGCTTCAGCTGAAAAACGTTTTTGCCGATTTATTGATACCGATAAATTGTATAATACCATACCTATGCCATGCAGGGCCGATCCGGCCCTGCATTTTTTTTAACCGCCCCTATATTTTGCATGAAACACCTTTTTTTGAAAAGGTTCACCATGAATACAGGAACCACGCAACTTAAGTGCCTGCGCATTGTTTTTTTCTTTTGCCTGTTGTTTTCCGTGTCCGCCTTCTCCGGTGTTTGTCGGGCAGCGGTGGATGTCATACCGGTTCACTACAGGGATGCCTCTGAAGTTCTCCCGATTGTTAAAAACCTGCTTTCCCCGGAGGGAAGGGTTACATTTGACGTTCGGACCAATTCGCTTGTCCTGACGGACACGCCGGAATCGTTACAGAACATCCGGGCGTTTTTAAAAACGTTTGACACGCCGGTTCCCCAGGTGCGGATACGGGTCAAATTTCATGAAACCGAATCGGCCCGGGGTCGATCCGCATCGGCGAGCGGCAGTGTTTCGGGTGATGACTGGCGGGTTTCCGTCGGTGGAGAACCCAGGGATGGTATCGAAGTTCGGGCGGACGCCGAGAACAGAGATGGGCGGCGGGTTTCCGAGTACTCTGTCGTTACCAGCTCAGGGAGCCCGGCGTATATCCTCACCGGTGTAGAAATCCCGTACAGACAGCGATGGATTTATCTGTGCAGGCGATACGCGGCATGCACGGACACGGTTACTTACCAAAAGATCGATACCGGCATGGAGATACTGCCGGTGATTGTGGGCGACCGTGCAAATATAAAAATCATACCCAGAATCTCGGACCCGACGTATGCGGGGGGAGAGGTTGTCAGCCGCTTTACCCGGGCGGCGACACAATTGTCTGTCCCGCTGGGGGAGTGGGTGACGATCGGCGGAGTTGGCAGAGAGAGCAACGAAGTGCTGCGGGCCATCCTCGAGACCGGTACAGAGGGCCTGGGTGAGAATATTTCCATGTCGTTGTTCGTCGAAAAACTCGATCAGTAGAATTTCGTTAAGAATTGCGGGCACGACCTAATACGACGCCTCGCAGTTTGAGTATGGAACGGATATCTGAATAGTGTCAGATTTAGTTTGGTCTTGAATTTTGAGATGTAAGATCGAATTCCAGTTTTTACACATTGCCAGATAACACGCCTTCCCGGGAAAGCAACTCTCTGAACGGACAAAACCTGTTTGAAAACAGTTTGGTTTAACCTGAAGTGCCGCACTTTTTCAAAAACTCCGCGTATATTTCTACGGGATGTTTGACAGTGATGCGGTCGCCGGTTTTCGACAGGATGTCGGAAAGCTGGAGCATGCAGGCCGGGCATCCGGTGGCAACGACCCGGCACCCGGTCGATAGGATACTGTCCCGTTTTTTTTCCCCGATATTCATCGAGAGCCCGTAATGCTCCAGGTTAAACGTACCCCCGAGTCCGCAACATCGGTCCGGTCCAGGCATTTCTTTGAGCCGGTATCCGGGGTTGGCCGTGATGAGCGCCCTGGGTTCCTCGGACACGCCCAATGATTTTTTCAGGTGGCACGGGTCATGATAGGTTACGTCTACGGCATCGGCGCTGCTTTCGATATTCGTTTTTTTCAGCCCCACCTTCGATACCAGGAATTGATGAATGTCCAGCGTCTTTGCCGCGATGACATCGACCTCGCGCTGAAGACCGGCGGAGTTTCTACCGGCCATCATCGGCCAGATTTTTTTAATTGTCCATGCACACGTGGCGCACGGCGTAATCAGGAAATCAAAGGGTTTTGCCTCGAAAAGTTTCAGGTTGTGGCGGACCAGGCGGTTAAACGTCATTACGTCTCCCGCGGAAAGTGCCGGAATTCCGCAGCAGCCCTGTCCTTCAGGCAAAAAGACCCCGACGCCGTGATGATGCAGAACATCGACGGCGTCTCGAGCCACTTCAGGAATAATCTTGTCGAAAAGGCACCCGACGAAAAGGGCGGCTTTGATGCCGGAGCGCTCTGGATTTGAATTTAAAGACGGGATCATGCGGTGAAACGGCATTGGTGCCAGGGGCTTGAAATGCCTGTGCCCGATCAGCGGTGAAACGAAGCGGGCGCATGACGTGCCGACAATCGCGTTTGCCGGTTGCGCGAAAATGTCTTGAAATTTTGCGCCCAACGCCACCAGCCGGTCGAAGAAATCCGGTCGGGATAAAATCCCTCTGAAAACGACTCTTTTTGTCGGAGAAAGCCCCATAAAACCGGTGAGGATCACACGCGCTTTTAAAAAGATCTCCAGGGCATTCACGCCGCCGGGGCAATTGGCGCCGCAGGACCCGCACAGCAGGCATTTGTTGAGACGCTGGTAAACACCTTTAGGGTCTTTGAACATTTCATCGACAAGCCCGTCCAGCAGCGCCATTTTTCCGCGGGCGACATCGGATTCGCGTCCCGTTTCCGCAAAAAGCGGGCACACCGACTGGCACATGCCGCACCGCATGCAGACCGCGAGCCGGTCCTCCAGTTCGCCGATGAGTGTTTTGAGTGTTTTCATGCCGGGCATGGTCAGATACCAGATACGAATTGAGAACATTAATGTTTAGACAGCTGTCAAAAACATTTTGGCTTTATGTCTAAGTAATAATGGACTCATTGGTAACACGATTTCAATGTTTTTTGGAAAGTATCAGACCGAACATGATTTGACAATCATGGATTCTAGTTGTAGCAATAGTGTATCCATTGGCACAGAACAGGGGGGCTCATGCAGAATCCGGACTTGGTGCGGCTGATGACGGAAAAGGCCGAAGCCGTCGCGGCCATTGTCTCGAAAATCGAAAGTGTTCGGGACGCTTTTCGCTACGCCATTGATTTGACAGTGAAACAGCAGGGCAAAACAATTGTTGCTGCGGGGTTGGCGCCGAAGGATCAGGCCGTTCTGAAAAAGGCGTGCGACGCGAACGGGGTGGCATTTTTGGAGTTTCCGCTCCGGCCCCACGCCGACAAGATCCACACATCCATCACCCTTGCCGACTGGGGCATTGCCGAGACCGGGACGCTTGTGCTGG
The DNA here is from genome assembly GCA_043827325.1 of Pseudomonadota bacterium. Lineage (GTDB taxonomy): Bacteria > Desulfobacterota > Desulfobacteria > Desulfobacterales > UBA11574 > JBDRPF01. The sequence goes on from JBDRPF010000023.1 coordinate 10,359, forward strand.
ATTCAACCTCGGAAGATGTTCGTCTCGCTACCATGCTTGCGGAAACCCACGTGGCTGTTCTTCCCGGATCAAAAATCAAGCCGGACGCGATCGCCCTTGAGGACGAACTGGACAGAATCCTGAAAACGAAAACCGCTTCTTATACGGCCTTCATCACCGGCGCCAGCAGGACCGCGGATATCGAGAGGGTCCTGGCGATCGGGGTCCATGGACCACAGGAGCTGCACATTCTTATCCTGGAGGAGAACGACGCATGATCAAAACAGCACAAGATATGCATTCCTACAGAAAGCAGCTGAAAGCGGCGCTTTCGGACAGGTTTCTTCGAACGGCACTGGACAATTTCAACACCGCGTATCGGGCAAACCGCGCCGCGGTCTATGAGGGAATTGATTTCGAAGGCATCAGGGATGAGATCGCCGCGGGAAAAGATGCCGCAATGCCGCGTCTTATGGCGCTTTTTGAAGAATTCAAAGAGAATGCCGAAGCTTCGGGAGCCAGGGTCCATGTGGCCGCGGATGACAGGGCGGCCAATGAAATTATAGCCGTTATCGCAAAAGAAAATGGCGTAAAAAAGATCATCAAGGCCAAATCCATGACGGCCGAGGAAACGTTTCTGAATCAACATCTGGAAAAGGCCGGCTTCCTGGTGACCGAAACCGACCTGGGGGAGTGGATTATTCAGCTCCGGAAAGAAGGGCCGTCTCATATGGTGATGCCTGCCATACATCTCTCCCGGTATCAGGTGGGAGATCTGTTCCAGGCGGTGACCGGGGAGAAGCTGGATGCCGAAAATATCGACCGGCTGGTTAAAGTCGCCCGGCGTGAGCTCAGACCGGCCTTTTTAAACGCGGACATGGGCATCAGCGGTGCCAATTTTGCCATTGCGGATTCCGGTGCACTCGGGCTCGTTACCAATGAAGGGAACATGCGCCTGGTCACAACACTGCCGAGGGTTCATGTGGCCCTGGTGGGTTTCGACAAGTTGATTCCCGATTTGAAATCCATGCTTCGCGTTCTTAAAGTGCTTCCCAGAAACGCAACCGGCCAGGCGATTACCTCCTATGTGACATGGATCAAAGGGGCTACGGAATGCGGTTCTTCTCCATCGGGCCGGAAAGAGATGCACATTGTCTTTCTGGATAACGGTCGTCTCTCACTTGCCGAGGATCCTGTATTTTCAGAAGCGCTGAGGTGCATCCGCTGCGGGGCATGCGCCAATGTCTGCCCTGTCTACAGCAAGGTGGGCGGACATCGGTACGGTCATGTCTACATCGGCGCCATCGGTTTGATTTTGACACTGTTTTATCACGGGAAAGAAAATAACCGGGTCATCGTAAAAAACTGCATCAACTGCCAGGCCTGCAAGGCGATATGTCCCAGTGGTATTGATCTGCCCCACCTCATCAAAAAGACCTTTCGCGCGGTACTGGATCAGGAAAGGAAAACCCCGGTGAAAAACATTCTTCTGTCAAATGTGATGAAAAACCGGAAACTTTTTCACTTTATCCTTCGCCGGGCCTATCTCGCCCAGAAACCCTTTGCCGGAAACAGACCGATGATTCGCCACCTTCCTCATTTTTTGGAAAAGCGACACGGATACCGCAGCCTTCCAACAATCGCCAAAACGCCGTTCAGGGACCAATGGAAACACGTGCGCACGCGGGTCACCCGTCCGAAATGTACCGTCGCCCTGTTTTGCGGATGCGCAATCGATTTCATCTATCCCGAGCAGGCCAATGCGTTAATGAAGATACTCGAGAGATACGAGGTTCAGGTAGAATTCCCCATGGATCAAACCTGCTGCGGGCTCCCCGCACTCATGGCGGCGGAAGAGGAGACGGCAAAAGAGGTTGCCCTTCAGAACATAGCAGCATTCCGGCCGGAAAACTTCGACCATATTCTTACCCTGTGCGCATCCTGCGGGTCTCATCTCAAGCACAATTATCCCAAAATCTTTAAAGATGATCCGGATTTGTCCTCAAGACTTGCGGCATTCACAGACAGGATAATTGATTTCAGTTCCTTCATGGTAAAGATACTCCATGCTTCGCCTGAAGAATACGAATCCACCCGTGAACGCGTTGCCTATCACGCACCCTGCCATCTGTGCAGGGGACTGAATGTTGTCGAGGAACCCCGAAAACTTCTCGAAATCGCGGGATTTGAATATGCGGCATCCAAAGACGAAGACGTCTGCTGCGGGTTCGGCGGTTCCTACTCCGTTGATTTCCCCGAGATCGCCTCGGAAATTCTGAAAAAGAAGCTGGACAATCTGGAAGAAACAGGGGCACGGCTTCTGGTAACGGACTGTCCGGGCTGTGTTATTCAGCTTCGCGGGGGGATGGACAAGCGGGGCGGGAAAATGCAGGTCAGGCATATTGCGGAAATAATATCCGATCACATCGCTCCAAAGAGTTGACGATATCTTTTCATTTTGCAGTAAACGTCTTTGTCTTCCTGCTCGCACTGCTGCCGTTCATCCGTTAAAAACAATACCCATCCAGTATTCAGTGTAGAGCCAATCAGAGAGATCAAAGCGAAGCCGCGTTTGATAGAATCGCGAAGCGATTGTATAACTATATCATCTCAACCCTTGAAACCCGGTCCGTATCGACGTCGACGACCGCACCGCCGCCCGACCGGCCGATGCTGCAGTTCACGATGCGGGTATTTCCCACGAACGCTGTTCCCGGCTTTTCATGGATATGGCCGCAGATCATCAATTTAGGCTGGATTGTGAAAACGATTTCCTTAAGCCTGCGGCATCCCGCGTGAAACCTGCCGAGCACTTGATCCAGAGTGCCCCGGGGCGGCGGATGGGCAACCAGGATCGAATTTTTATTCAACAGCGGTGTCAGTTTTTTGATGGTGTCCGCCTCTCTCACACATATCCGCGAGGAAAACGGGAGCGGAAGCGTGCCGCTGAGCCCCACAAACCGGATATCCTGGATGATTACCTCTTTCAGGTGGAGCGGGTAAATGTTCGAAAACCTTTCGAATAAACCTTCAACTCTTGCGAGGTCCGTATTGCCGCGAACGGCAAGGACGGGCACCGGCATGTCGTTCAGCCGGGAGATTACCGGGGCAGGACCGGTGAAACGGGTAATGTCGCCGGCAACCACGAGTACATCCGGTTTCAGTTTCAAGATGTTTTTTCGTATCAATGCCACCCTGTCCGGCCGGCCATGAATGTCAGCTACGGCATATATGCGCATACGGCCCCTCCATTTTCGCCTGAATATTTTCTATGAAACACCTTGCTGACGCCGGTGTTCCATAGAAAATATATAAATTTCAATCCATGGAGCTGTTTCATCATTGGTTGTGGCCGAAAGGCCATGGCAGTTTATGAAAACTGACGAGAAATTGTTATAAATTAAACATGGAAAATCAATATCTATTTTTCAGGGGTGCAAAAGTGTCATACGGAGGCAAAAAAATACGGTTCGGTTGAGCCGCCACCCGCAAGAGTGCGGAGTCAACCGAACAGTTTTTGGAGGGGTATGCACTAAAGGATGGGCTCATCATAGCACATACAGCGGGTCAAGCCATATTTATTGACCCACAAGGCGGTGTTATTTAATCTTTGAAAGCCGGAATTTCCACTTCAGGGCGGGGCAGTGATTGAAAAACATTTGGATTCGTGGGATAAAAAAATCATGATTCTTCATATTGACATGGATGCCTTTTATGCATCGGTTGAACAGCTGGACAATCCCGAACTCAAGGGAAAGTGCGTCATCGTGGGTGGAATGTCCGGGCGGGGTGTTGTTTCGGCTGCGAGCTATGAGGCCAGAAAATTCGGTATTCACTCCGCCATGCCCGTTTTTAAGGCGAAACAGAAGTGTCCCGGCGGCATCTTTCTTCAACCCAGAATGGGCCGGTACAAAGCAATGTCTGAAAAAATTATGTCTCTGCTGACGGATTTTTCCCCGCTGGTTGAACCCGTTTCGATCGATGAAGCGTTTGTAGACGTCACCGGTTGCTCACGGATTCACGGGGAACCCAAAAAAATCGCTGTCGAGATTAAGAAAAAAATCAGAGATACCATGAACCTGACCTGCTCTGTGGGGGTTGCCCCGAACAAGTTCCTGGCGAAGATCGCATCCGATATGAGCAAACCGGACGGCTTAACCGTCATCATGCCGGACGAGGTCCCGGCGTTTATTCAATCTCTTGAAATCCGCAAGGTGCCGGGTGTCGGGAGCGTGACAGCCGGAAATCTTGCGGCGCTGGGCATTGAAACGCTGGGCGACGTTGGAAAATATCCGTTAAAAACGCTTTTAAAAAAACTCGGAAAGTTCGGCAAACGACTGAAGGCGCTTTCGGAGGGCATCGATCCTTCCCCGGTGATCCCTTTTACGGCGGCCAAATCCGTCAGCAGTGAAGAAACGCTTGCCGAGAACACCCGAGACCAGGATCTGCTGAAACAGCATATCCTGATGCAGGCGGAGGATATCGGAAGACAACTCAGAAAGCTGGGAATGCGGGCAAGAACCATAACCCTCAAGATAAAGCACGCAGATTTCAAGCAGGTCACCCGAAGTGTCACCATCAAAAACCCGACACAATCTTCTGAAACCATTTACAGGAAAGCGGGTGAACTGCTGGATGTCTACAGAATTCTAAAAGATGTCAGGCTGATCGGCGTAGGGGCGTCCGGGTTGGTGTGTGCCGACAGGCCGGAACAGTTGAACCTGTTTGGCGATGAGAAGGATCCCAATCACCGTTGGGAAAAAGTGGACAAAACCGTGGACTCCATATCCATAAAGTTCGGTAACGATATTATTAAAAGAGGCAAGCTGCGCAACCGTTAGTTGTGATTTAAAATAACCTGTCACGGCAGGTATCGACAGATCTCCAGGTTAGTCTATCTTCATCACCAGCGTGTAGTCCCCTTTTTTGGGACCGGATTCTATCTCTCTTTTTTCCGAAACGACGCATGTGCTTTTGAACATGACATCCGTCGAAAAGAACATGACGTCATTTAATTCCGATCCGATCTCCAAACAATCGATAAGCGCCGTATTTTTTTTGGAGACAATCAAGCTGATCATGTTCCCTCTTTGGAAATTGACATCAAGAATCGTATCCTCATCTTCTTTGCATCCGGCATCCTGGGGCATCAAAACGGACAATATGTCTACGAAATCTTCTTCCTCCGCCGTATCCTTCACCGCGTGTGCCGAACTTTTCGGCTCCGGAAGGCGGATGTTCGTTTTCTTTTTGTCAAGGATGTCCTGGAGAAAATAGTGTATTTTCCCGAGTTGTTCAGGAGAAAATTGATCGCTCGAGAACCATTCTCGATATTGTGAAACCGCGTTTTCCAAAGCGGAAAGTCCGATATGACACCTTAAAATGTTTTTTGCCGCATCGACACGCAGGGAATCTTCTTTCAGTAATTCTCTGAATTCACCTAACGCTTTTTCGAACTGGCCGAATACGAGCAACGCTTCGGCGCCGACAAGGGCCGGTGAAACGTCACTTTCATCTGTCGAGAGATAAAACAACTGTTTGATGACGTCTTCTTCTTTTGTCGACATCCGGAGAGATGCCCCTGCTTCTTCAAAGGTACGGGCGTCATTTTTCAATGCTTTCAATTTCCTGGACACCAACGTGAGAAGTCTTTGCTTGTTTTCAATCTCGTCACTTTGCTTTATCAGTTTCGCCAGTTGAATGCATTTTCCCCTGGCTTCGTCGAACAGGCTGTGTTCGCGGTAGACATCTATTTCCCGAATGAGTTTCTCAATTTGTTTTTTGATATCTTTTTTCATGTCCGCTTATCCTGTTGAGACGATGTGCCCAACATCTTACCACATTTTGGATAACACAGTCCGCTCAGGACTGCAAACAGTTGTGCTTTACATATGAGTGTCCTGTGTGCAGACACCGCACACACTACAGGCTTCCATGGGGCAGGGCGGTGAGGGTTTTCCTTTCATTGCACGTTTGAATTCTTTCGCAAGAAAGGATTTATCGATTCCGTGATCGATAAAGTCCCATGGCAGCAGTTCCTGCAGTGCGCGTTCCCGGTAAACGTAAAAATCCGGATTTGCCGGTGATTCCTTGAACGTTTTAGGCCAGTTTCCCCGGTTTTCATGGGCCCGTGACAGCATTCGGGCAACGTTGCGGTCCCCGCGGGAAAAGAGTGCCTGAACGTAGGCCCAGCGCGGTATATCCGCGTGTACGGTGACGTTTGCCACGCGGTTCAGGCCGTTTTTGACTGTTTTTATCTTTTTTTTCAGGGTGCGGATATCCTCCATGGCAACCCACTGAAACGGTGTAAACGGCTTGGGTACAAACGAACTGACACTGACGGAAATTTCGCCGATACGCTTTCTCGTTCTGCTCGATTTGAGAAACCTGTGCTTTAACTTTTTGCACAGCGCAACGATGGCGTCCACATCTTCCGGTGTCTCGGTGGGCAGGCCCACCATGAAATAGAGTTTTAAGTTGGGAATACCGGCCGCGACGAGATTTTCGGCGGCGTCGAGTATGTTTGCCTCGGTGAGGCCCTTGTTGATAACGCTTCGCAAACGTTCCGAGCCGGCATCCGGTGCGATGGTCGCGGTTTTTACCCGATTTTTTCTGAGCACGGAAATGAGTTCGGCGGAGAGGGCGTCGGCCCTAAGGGAACTGAAGGATATCCTGGTTTCTTTCGGGTTTATCCGGCTGCACAGCTGTGTGATTTCGGGCAGGTCAGAAACCGCGGCGCCCACAAGACCGATTCTGTCGGTTAAAGACGCGCCGTGAAGCAGACATTCCCCGAGGAGCGAAAGGGGCCTGAACCGTGGTGGTCTGTATACGTATCCGGCGGCGCAGAAGCGGCAGCCATGGGGGCACCCCCTGCCCACTTCGATTAAGAATGATCTGTCAAAGGATGTTTGTGGCGTCAGTACGGTGCTGCAGCAAGCTGAATTTGAAAGATCTTTCAGGAACATGCGCCTGATTTTTACCGGCACGTCACAGGTCGGTTCAAAGGCGCGAAGGGTTCCGTCGCTGTTGTATTCAGGTCGGTACAACGCCGGCACATAGGTGCCGGGTACGTTGCGGGAAAGTGCTTTGAGACACGACGTTCTATCCCTTTTTAACAGTTCGGATAACGTTGAATCGAAAAACCGGGGGAGGATGGCTTCGGCCTCCCCTATGAGAAAACAGTCGATAAAAGGAGCGATGGGTTCCGGGTTTAAAAAGCAGGCGACTCCCCCTGCGATAAGGAGGGGGTGGGGGGTTCCTCTGTCGCTGGACCACAGGGGGAGTCGTGCCCGGTCAAGAATTGTAAGGAGGTTGGGGTAGTCGTTTTCAAATGAAACGGAAAAAGCGACAATGTCAAAATCGGAAATGACGTTTCCCGACTCAATCGTGGTGATGCGATGTGCCGGCGACGCACCGTTATCGGGCAGAAAAGCCCTTTCGCAGACCACGTGATCAATCTGATTGAGTAACTGATAAACAGCCTGAAAACCGAGATTCGACATCCCGACAGGATACCTGTTGGGGTAAACCAGCGCTACCCTGATGCGGCCCGTCCAATCCTTCTTTATCACGCCGGTTTCTGATTCAACGAACCGCTGATGTCGTGTGTCGGTTTTCCAGGTCATTGATGATTGACCATTGGTGATTGACGTTGATGATCATGGGATTTTTTTTGCATTTTTAATCTTCAATCGCCAATCGTCAACACTTAATCCGCCTTTTTTCGTAAGAACGTCGGGACCTCGAGATCACTGTTGTCGATCACAATCCCCGTGTATCCCCGGTAAGTAGCACCCATAGATTCGCCGACGGCCGCCTTCTGGCGAATAAATGTCGGTTCGTCATAATCGACGGCTTTTCGGAGGTCATCGGGGGTGATGTCCCTTATTTTGCCTCTGAGAGAAGGATCCCTGAACCTGTTCGGCGTCGCGACCTCGTGGGCGGAACCGATTCCGGTGGCGATCACGGTCACGCTCATGAAATCACCGAGGCTGTCGTCGACAACAGCCCCCCAGATAATATCCGCATCCTCACCGACTTCATTGTATATGCGGTCTGAAGCCTCGGCCATTTCTTCCATCGTCAGGTCGCTGGTGCAGGTAATGTTCATCAATACACCTTTTGCGCCCTTGATGGAAATGTCTTCAAGAAGCGGATGGGAAATGGCGCGCTCGGCCGCTTCTATGGCCCTGTTTTCTCCGCTCGCCTTGCCGATGCCCATAATGGCCATTCCGGCTTTGGACATGGTTGTTTTAACATCGGCAAAGTCGAGATTGACCAGGCCGGGCATCATAATAAGGTCTGTGATGCCTTTAACCGAATGGAGCAGAATTTCATCGGCTTTTTTGAACATTTCAATCATTTTGGCATTCTTGGATGCGAGTCCTCTCAACCTGTCATTGGGGATGGTTATTACCGTGTCGGCGACTTCTCTCAATCTCAGGATTCCATCGTCGGCCTGTTTGGCCCGCTTTTTACCTTCAAACGAAAACGGTTTTGTCACCACCGCAACGGTAAGAATCCCCATCTCCTTACAGATTTCAGCGATTACCGGCGCGGCGCCTGTCCCGGTCCCGCCCCCGAAACCTGCGGTGATAAATACCATGTGGCTGTCCTCAAGCGCATTTCTGATGGCATCCGCGGTTTCCAGGGCGGCTTCCCGGCCGATTTGCGGATCAGCACCGGCACCGAGACCCTGTGTAAGTTTTTCTCCGATCTGCAGCTTGACCGGAGCTTTGGACATCTCCAGGGACTGGGCATCTGTATTGGCTGCGATGAATTTTACGCCATGGAGTTTCGATTCGATCATGTTGTTGATGGCGTTTCCACCGGCCCCCCCTATGCCAATCACCTTGATTTTCGCCGATTTTTCGTCTTCTACAAAGGTAAACGTCATTTCCCCCCTCCTTAGATTAAGACATTAATAAGAAAGTAAAACCCGAACAAATGTTTTGAAACCACTTATAGAAACCGCTTCTATCAAATTGCCTCCTTGAACCACTTTTTCATCCGGGCCATGAGACGGTTGAAAATGTTCGTGTCCCGAATCCTGAATTTGCTTGTCGGCTGGTAACGCGCGCCGTATATGACGAGCCCGACACCCGTGGCGAACATGGGACTGTTCACCACATCCACGAGGCCGCTGATGCCCCGGGGCCTGCCCAGACGTGTGGGAAGATTAAACACCGATTCCGCAATCTCTTCTATTCCGTCCAGCAGCGCCGAGCCGCCGGTTACGACCACACCGGACGTGATCATATTCTCCATGCTCGAGCGATAAATCTCCCTGTTTACCAGGGAAAAGATTTCCTCCATGCGAGGTTCAATGATTTCGCCGAGTATCTGCCTCGGGAGTTTTTTTGGATCGCGACCGCCCATCCCGGGAACCTCGATCATCTCTTCGCTGCCGATTTTTTTGGAAATGCAGGTTCCGTATTTTTTCTTGATTTTTTCTGCTTCGGCAATGGGCGCACGCAATCCCACCGCGATATCGTTTGTGAGGTTGTCCCCGCCCAGCGCGAGCACGAAGGTGTGCCGTATGTTTTTTCCGGAAAACACGGCCAGATCGGTAGTCCCGCCGCCAATGTCGATAAGTGCGGCGCCCAGTTCCTTTTCCTCGTCACTCATTACGGCCTCGCCGGATGCCAGCGATTCGAGGACGATGTCGCAGACATCGAGGCCGGACCGGTTTGCACATTTCACGATATTGTGAGCCGACGTTACCGCGCCGGTGACAATGTGAATTTTTACCTCCAGACGAACGCCCGCCATGCCGACGGGATTCTGAATGCCGGCCTGCTCGTCGACAATGAATTCCTGAGGCAGCACATGGATGACTTCACGATCCATGGGAATCGCTACGGCCCGTGCCGCCTCAATCACGCGCTCAACATCACTCTTTGTTACCTCGGGTCCCTTTATGGCGATGATGCCGTGACTGTTGAAACCGGTGATGTGGCCGCCTGCTATTCCGGCGTAAACGGACGAAATTTCACATCCTGCCATGAGTTCCGCCTCTTCTACGGCCTTCTTAATGGACGATACGGTGGACTCAATGTTTACCACCACCCCTTTTCGCAGACCGATTGAGGGGTGCGTTCCGATGCCGATGATATTGATGTCTTTTCCGGACACTTCGCCGACAACGGCACAGATTTTGGTTGTTCCTACATCAAGGCCGACGATGATATTATTCTGACCCTGCATCCTAAACCTCCTTATGGCTCTTTGCGGGTGGCTGAATCTTAACGGGGTTTACGACAATGCGATTTACATTGATTAAGTCAATTGAATCAAAATCGAGAAGATTGTCTCTTTTTTCCATGTGAAAAAAAACGGTTTTCAGTAGCGTGTACTTGCCCGGGTAATCATCATATCCCAGCTTGATTGCCCTGATGCGGCCGTTCTCATAATAAGACGCGTAAAGGGTAAGGCCTATTTCCCTGTCCACCTGGATCTGTTTTATTAAACTGTTCGGAAGAACGCTGCCGGATTTTTTCCCCAGGCGCAGCACATCCATTACCGCAGCAAAAGGACTGCCGCGGTCCTGCGGGGCGACGGCCGGCTCCCGACGCTTCATACCGGGCGGGCCGTCATCGCCGTTGGGATCCGAGGGACGATCTCCGGGGATGTGCAGATCCGAATATTCAAGCCCAGTGATGACCGGCAGATCGCCGGGGTCGGAGGGCGTCTTTTCCTTAAAAATTTCCCCGTTAACGTTTAATAAAAATCTTCGACCCAAATCGAGGATGGCGAGAGGTTCATGTTCTCTGATCCGGATCGATATTTTAGAGGGAAGTTCTCTGCTGACTTCGGCATCGTCTATCCAGGAGTGCGCGAGAAGCCGCTTTCTTGCCGTTGAAAGATTTATGGAAAGAACATTCATCCCTTTTTTGATATCCGTCTGTTCCAGGATCTCTTTTTCGGATAGTCGTTTGTTGCCTGAAACCACCACGTTTTGAGCCTTGAAATAGTCGCACTGGGTTAGAAAGTCGTACCCAAAGACGAGAACAAAGCTGATAAAAAGCAAAAGGGCGGTGCCGGACAGAAGTTTTAAGCAGGCATAAAGGCGTTCCATAATCCTTACACGTTTTTTTGTGGCACTGTTCGCGTAATAGTTTTTTCGTCTGCGTTTACGATCCAACAATTTTAACCTCCGGTTCGAGATCGACATTGAATTTTTCAGATACGGTTGCCTGGACAAGTTCCATAAGGGCCAGACAGTCTGCTGCGGATGCGCTTCCCCTGTTAATGATAAAATTGGCGTGCACGGTTGAAATCTCCGCGCCGCCGATGGATTTCCCTTTAAGTCCGGCAAGCTCGATGAGTTCACCGGCGGATTTTCCAGCGGCGGGATTCTTAAAAAAACATCCCGCGCTCGGGAGGTCCATGGGCTGACTTTTTCTTCGCTTTTTCAGGATCGCCCCGGCTTCTTTTTTCAGCCGATCGGGATCAGACGGCTTCAGGCGAAATCGACCGTCCAGAATTACGGATTGCCCGGCATTCACCTGGTTGTCCGCCCGAAGCCAGGAGAGACTTCTGTATGAAAAATCGAGCTTTTCTTTGTCAATACGCTGCGTCTGCCCCGTTGGCTGAAGAACCGTTATTGAATCGAGGACATTTTCCATACAGCCATGGGATGTCCCGGCATTCATTATGATGCCGCCGCCCACGGTGCCCGGAATGCCGAGGGCGAAATTCATGCCTCCGAGTCCCTTGTCTATTGCGAATCGACAAAGCGTTTGCATTCCGGCACCTGCCATGGCTGTTACCATTACCTCATCCTTTTCCGTATATGTTTGGGAGATGCTTTTGAAACATTTTTTCAGAACGAGGACGACCCCCTTGATCCCGTTGTCTTTCACAAGAAGGTTTGTGCCGTCCCCGATGACCAGGTACGGAATCCCTTTTTGCCGGGACCACCTGACAAGTGTAATGAGCTTCTCCCCGGTGTCCGGTGCGGCATACACATCGGCCCTTCCGCCGACACGAATGTATGTGTGCCTGGACATGGGTTCGTCGAATTTAACGTTTTTACCCAGCATGCGTGTCAGCCATTTTCTTGATTCCGTATCGAGCGGCATTTTTATTTAGTCCTGAAAACCCGATCTTTTGAGTCCGGATTCTTTGCTCGAAATCGGGTTTCGGATTTCAGGTCCTTTTCCCGTGACAATGGGTAATAAACGGTTTCACCCGGACAATTCCCGGAGCACTTCTTCTCCGATTTTCCACACATCCCCTGCGCCCAGGGTAATGAGAACATCGCCTTCTTTCAGTACGGCCTTCAAACGGAAAGCCGCTGTTTCGAATGCTTCAATATAAATGACGTCCTTATGGCCGTGTTCCTGGATGCCGTTGCAGAGTGCCTCGCTGGTCAATCCCGCGATCTTTTTTTCTCCAGCCGAATAGATGGGAAGCACCACAAGCAGGTCCGACTGATAGAATGCGCGGGTAAACTCATCAAACAGCGCCCGGGTTCTGCTATAGCGATGCGGTTGGAAAATCGCTACAATACGCCTGTCCGGCCAGCATTCCTTGGCGGCGGTCAGCGTGGTTTTAATTTCCGTTGGATGATGCCCGTAGTCGTCCACGACGGTTACGCCTTTTTTTTCCCCCTTGATTTCCAGCCTGCGCCTGACACCTTCGACGGTTTCCAGGGTCGATTTGATGACGTCAAAGGGTATGTCAAGCTCCATTCCCACGGCAAGGCTCGCCAGAGAGTTGTAGACGTTGTGAACCCCCGGAAGATTCAAAATGATTTCCCCCAGAAGATTTCCATTGTGAAAAGCGGTGTATCTGCTTTTCAGCCCCTCGGAGCGGATGTTTTTCGCCTGAAAATCGGCCTGGGGGCTCAGTCCATAAGTGGTAAATCGCTTTTTGACTTTCGGAATAATGTCCTGTATCGGCTCGTCGTCCAAACAGAGAACGGCAAGCCCGTAAAACGGTATCCTGTGAATGAAGCGTAAAAAGGCGTCTTTTATTTCGTCCAGGTCCTTGTAGTAGTCGAGGTGCTCCCTGTCTATGTTCGTTACAACCGCTATGGTTGGAGAGAATTTCAGGAATGAACCGTCGCTTTCATCTGCTTCTGCGACGATAAAATCTCCCTTGCCAAGAACTGCGTTTACGCCGAGGCTTTTCAACTGCCCGCCGATGACCACGGTTGGATCGAGCCCTCCTTTTTCCAGCACCGAAGCCACGAGTGACGTCGTGGAGGTTTTGCCGTGTGCTCCGGAAATCGCAACGCTGTATTTCAAACGCATGAGCTCTGAAAGCATTTCAGCTCTCGGTATCACCGGAATCGACAATTGTCGGGCCGCCGTTATTTCGGGGTTGTCGGGATCGATTGCAGAAGACGTCACGACGACGTCTGCTCCGTGAATCTGGCTTTCCGAATGACCCTCGTAAATCGTGCCGCCCAGACGCTCGAGACGCGTGGTAATGTCCGACGACTTGATATCGGAACCCGACACGATATAGCCCAGGTTGAGAAGCAGTTCGGCAATGCCGCTCATTCCGATGCCGCCGATTCCGACAAAGTGTATGTGATATTTTTCAAAATACATAAGCTGCCCCGGGTGAACCGAAAAAGCGAGCGCATTCCCCGCAGCGACTCGACTTGAGCTCGCCGACAAGTCTTGCTGCGGGGAACTCTTCAATAGCTCATCGTTGGAAGCTCCGGGATCATGCGGCGACGAGCCTGTAACAGTCATCCACAATGTCCCGGGCGGCGTCCGGGTTGCCGAACCGCCTGGCGTTGTCTGCCATCGTCTTCAATGTTTCCGGGTTTGATGCATAATACCCGATTCTTCCGGCAAGTTTTTTTCCGTCAAGGTCCTTTTCAAGGATCATTTCAGCAGCGCCTTTGCGCGCCAGCGTTTGAGCATTTAATGCCTGGTGATTGTCTGCAGCGTAAGGAAACGGAATAAAAATGACGCCCTTTCCGATAACCGCAATCTCGGCCACCGTCGTTGCCCCTGCTCTGCATATAACGAGATCTGCATGCCGGTACTGCCGTGCAATATCGCTGAAGAAAGATTTTACAGTATTTGAAATACCGTGACGCGCGTACGCTTCTTTCACTCTTTTTTCGTCTTGAATGCCGGTCTGATGCACGAAGTAAAAAGCATGTTTTGCCTTTATCTGCCCGATCGCATCAATAACCGCCGTGTTAATGCTTTTTGCGCCCTGGCTGCCGCCGATTACCAGGATGTTGAACCGTCGTTTTTGTTCCGGAACGTTTTCGAAATCCGCACTGTTCCTGTCGCGGACATCCCCTGCGCACTTCAGGATTTCCCTGCGCACCGGGTTTCCCGTGAAATGCGCTTTTTGACCGTTTAAAAATGGTATCGTGTCTGTGAACGAAACATAAATCCGCTGTGCAAAGCGAGACAGAATCCGGTTTGTGATGCCCGGCAGAATATTCTGCTCGTGGAGAACGATTTTGATGCCCAAAAGCCAGGCCCCAAAGGCCACCGGGCCTGCCGCATAACCGCCGACACCGACGACGATATCCGGTCTGAAACGGTTGAGGAATAGAACGGATTCAAATATCCCCCTGGGTATCTTCAAGACGGACACGATTTTTTTTTTGAACCCCAAGCCCTTTATTCCCTGTGCCGCAATTGCCATATGCCCGAAACCTGTTTTCGATAATACCGATGTTTCGAAGTGTCTGTCCGTGCCGGCGAATATGACGCTGCTTTGCGAATTTCTCGTCATGAATTCCTGGGCAATGGCAATTCCGGGGAAAAGATGTCCGCCGGTGACACCCCCTGCAATGACAACGCGCAGCGATTTCCGTGATTTGGTTCCCTCAGACGACGGAGGCTGTGTTTCATCTTCATCTGTTGCGCCGTTTGCATTCATCTCGTTTTTAACGCCCCGATGTTCATTAATATCCCGACAGATGCCATGTTCATTAACAGTGAAGAGCCGCCGTAACTCAAAAAGGGCAGGGCGAGCCCTTTTGTCGGGAGAAGCCCGAGCACAACCCCCATATTGACGCAAACCTGAAGCCCGATGGCAGCAGTGAGCCCGGCACCCACAAATGCACCGAAAGGATCTCTTGCGTTTCTCGAAATGATGATTCCCTCCCACAGTATCAGAACATAAAGCACCAGAATGATCGTTACACCCAGAAGTCCAAACTCTTCCCCGATAACGGAAAAGATAAAATCCGTATGCGGCTCGGGAAGATAGAAGAGCTTTTGATAACTTTTTCCGATTCCCGTACCCCACATGCCGCCGGTTCCAAATGCCATAAAGGAATGGATGACCTGATAACCCGCGTCCGACGAGTATTGCCACGGATCCAGAAAACTGATGAGGCGTTTGATCCGGTATTCCGCGTTGAAGACGAGCAGATATGCGACCGGCAACGCAAACAGGACCAGCGAGGACAGGAGGTGTAAAACACGAACGCCTCCGATAAAGAGCATAATCCACGTAATCGCACCCAAGATGACGACCGCCCCGAAATCGGGCTGAATGGCAATCAGAACGACAAGGGCACCGAGCACCAGCATGTGGGGTAAAAGTCCGACAGAAAACGTCTTCAGGCGTTCGCTTTTTTTGTCCATTGAGTAGGCCAGGTAGATTATCAGTGCAAAACGGGCAAATTCGGACGGCTGAAAACTGAATTCGCCGACGCGAAGCCAGCGGGTCGCCCCGCCCGCATTATGCCCGAACCCCGAAACCTGAATTGCTACAAGCAAGGCAAGCGCCAGGGCGAGAAACGGATATGCCAAAAAACCATAGAGCCGATACGGCACGTGCCTGCAGATGACGAGGACGACAATGCCCATCAGTGCAAAAATCGATTGCTTTTTTAAAAAATAGTAATCGGTCCCGAATCTTTTCAACGCAAGAGCGGAACTCGCGCTGTAAACCATGACGATTCCGATCCCCACGAGAAAAAGGACAGGAAAAAGCAGCTGAACGTCATATGCAGAGGACGGTATTTCTTGTCTGCTGTCGGTCATGTGTTTTCCCGTTTCAATTTGTCTACGGCCTTACAGAAGCTTTCTCCCCGTTCGGCATAGTTGGCATACATGTCAAAGCTCGAACATGCCGGAGCCAGGAGGACGACATCTCCGGCGACCGCCGAACGATATGCGGAGAAGACGGCATCTTCCATTGAAGATACAGCTTGAGTCGGTGTCGCCTGATTGAGAGCGGATTTTATTTCATCCCTTGCTTCGCCCATAACGATGAGCTTTTTTGCGTGTCGTCGGACAAGGTCTTTCAGCACGTGAAAATTGCTCCCCTTGTTCCGCCCGCCCATGATGAGGATCACGGGCCTGGTGAAGCACTCCAGCGCCCTTGCCACTGAATCCACGTTTGTTGCCTTTGAATCGTTGAAATATTCCACATTGTTTATCGCGGCCACGAATTCGAGCCGGTGGGACAACCCCTTATAACTGTCCATGGCCGATTGTATTCCTTCCAGGGTCCCGCCGATCGCCAGAGCGGCCAGGGCAGCGGCAGCAACATTTTCCATGTTGTGGCTGCCGGGGAGGCCAAAACGCGAAAGGTCCAGAAACATTCTGTTTTGGGTCCCGGGTTTCAGATTTCCGGTTTTTTCACGCCGCGGTGAAATAGTCTTTCCCATGTTGATTGTTATATGGTCGCGCGATATGACCGCACCCTGCTGAAATTTGGAACGGGCATTTTTCTCATGGCAGAAATACAATTTTTCGGCGGCAGTATGATCTGCCAGCGAGCAGGCATGGAGATCAGATCCGTTTAAAACCGCCGTGTCGCCTTTTCGCTGGTTTTCAAAGATCCTGCCCTTGGACCTGACATACGCTGAAAAATCGGGATAACGGTCCAGATGGTCGTCGGTGATGTTCAGCAGAACACCCACCTTCGGTCTGAAGGTTTCAATGGTGTCGAGTTGAAAGCTGCTGATTTCAGCCACGACAATTTCGGCCTTTCCCCCCATGTCCGGATAGCTGATGAGCGGATTGCCGATATTTCCTCCCACAAAAACATTTACCCCCGAACGTGTCAGCATTTTTCCTAAAAGTTCCGTAGTGGTCGTCTTTCCGTTGGTCCCGGTGATGGCGATCACGGGTTCCCGAATAAATCGGAAAGCAAGCTCAACCTCACCGATTACCGGGATTCCTTTTTTCCGGGCGCGTTCTATGGGCGGAATCATATGCGGGACTCCGGGGCTCAGGACGACGAGCTCCGCGCGCTCGAACGTTTCGATTCTATGCTGTCCGAGTTCCATCCCGACGCCCATTTCACGCATTGTACGCACATGGGCAGCCAGCGCTTCTTCCGTCGCGATATCCGTTACGGTGACGATTGCCCCCTTGCGTTTTAAAAAGCGGGCGGTGGCGACCCCCGACCTCCCCAGTCCGACGACCAGGACATTTTTATTTTCGAGCTGCATGATTTATCTAAGTTTCAGTGTGCTCATGGAAATAAGCGCAAGCGCAATTGCAATAATCCAGAACCGGACAATCACTTTGGGTTCCGGCCATCCTTTTAATTCAAAATGGTGATGAAGCGGCGCCATCCTGAAGATTCTCCTGCCGTTGGTCATTTTGAAGAAGCCGACCTGGAAAATTACGGACATCGCTTCCATGACAAAAAGTCCGCCCACGAGAACCAGAAGTATTTCCTGTTTGGTTATGACCGCGACGGTTCCCAGGGCGGCCCCCAGGGAAAGTGAACCCACATCTCCCATAAAAACCTGCGCCGGATACGTGTTAAACCACAGAAAACCGAGCCCTGCACCGGAAAGGATACCGCAGAAGATGGTAATTTCACCGCATCCGGAAACATAGTTGATCTGAAGGTAATTGGCGATTTGCACGTGTCCCGCCACATAGGCAAAGAACATGTATGTCGTCGCTGCGATGATGACCGGTCCGATTGCGAGACCATCGAGGCCATCCGTAAGATTGACGGCATTTGATGTTCCAACAATAACGATTGCCGCAAAAAGTATGTACCCCAGGCCGAGGTCCGGAGAGATTTTTTTAAAGAAGGGGATCGTCACACGGGTGTTAAAGTCCGGACACGCGTAAACAAGGGCTCCCGTAAGGACCGCGATGAGAAACTGCATTATTAACTTATTGCGAACACTCAATCCCTTGTTTTGCTTTTTGATCTGCATGAGATAGTCGTCGATAAAACCGATCGTTCCGTATGAGACGGTGACCAGAAGGACAATCCATACATAGGTGTTGACCAGATTGGTCCATAACAGTGTTGAAACGATAACGGAGAAAAGGATCAACGTTCCGCCCATGGTGGGTGTTCCGGCCTTTTTGTGATGGGTTTCCGGGCCGTCTTCTCTGATGTACTGACCGATTTGCATTTCCGTGAGTTTTCGTATGACCCAGGGGCCCAAAAAGAAGCAGATCAGGAAAGCCGTGAGGCTGGCATAGATGGTCCTGAATGTAATGTAACGGAATACATTAAAAACCGAAATTTTCGTATGAAGCGGATAGAGTAAATGATACAGCATTTTTTACACGTTTCGGTTTCAGGTTAAAAATTTATTTAGTTTTTTACTTTTCAGCCCAGGCCTTAAGTCCTTCCACAATGTTCTCCATGCGCATACCCCTGGAACCTTTGATAAGAATCCAGTCGCCCGGCTGAATCCAGTCTGTCAAGTCGTCCAATATCTCTTCCTTTGTTCCCCTGACAATTTCCCGGCCTTCCATATTTCCATTTCGCGCCCCGGCTTCCACGAAATCCGCGAAGGCTCCGGTGACATAAATCCTTGTGAGATTCGATTTGGCAGCCAGCGCACCGATTTCCCTGTGCATGGATTCCGCATGTTTTCCAAGCTCAAGCATGTCACCTGCAACGAACACCCCCCTGTGGTCGCCTTTTAGAGACTTCAGGGTCGTTAGCGCGGCGCTCATGGAACCCGGGTTTGCGTTATACGTGTCGTCGATAATATTGACCCCGTTGACAGTTGTGAAGATGTTCATCCTTCCCCGGTCGGTTTTGAAATTTTCAAGGCCGTCCTTGATTTCCCGGGCGCTCAAACCCAAAAGATGTCCGACAGCCGCTGCCGCAAGAGCGTTTGACACCATGAACCTGGCCGGCGCGTTGAGATCAATGCCGATATGTCCCGACGGAAGCATCAACGTGAAAGAGATCCCCGGACCTTTTTCCTTTACATCCCGCGCCCGTATTTCTGCGATTTCCGATAATCCGTAGAGGAGCACAGGCAGCGAAGTCTCACGGGCCAGTTTTAATAACCGTGCGTCGTCTGCATTGAGAACCGCCGTTCCGTCGGGGCTCATTTTCTCAAGAAGTTCGGCCTTTGCGCGCAACACGCCTTCGATGGAGCCCAGACCTTCAAGATGTGCCGGCCCGATATTTGTGATAACACCGATTGCGGGCAAACAGATTTCGGCAAGTCTCCGAATTTCGCCGGGTCTGTTCGTGCCCAGTTCAAGCACCGCCCTTTCATGGGTGTTGTCAAGCTTCAAAAGGGTTAAGGGCAATCCGATTTCATTGTTGAAATTTCCGCTGGTTGCCAGCGTGGAAAAACGCCGCGCAATGACCAGGGCCGTCATTTTTCGTGTGGTGGTCTTCCCGTTGGAGCCGGTTATGGCCACAACCGTAACATTCGAGCGTTTTCGTCTGAAAGCGGCCAGATCGCCCAGGGCTTTTATCGTGTTCTCCACGGTGACGCAGACAACCCCTTTGCTTTTGAATTTCTCTTTGGGCAACGACTGCGTTTTTCCCCTGTCGAGGACAAGCCCGCGGATGCCGCTGGCGACGACACTGCCAACGAAGCTGTGCCCGTCATGAACATCTCCCTTGATGGCCACGAAAAGGTCTTCGCGGGATATCGTGCGCGAATCAATGGAGATGCCTGAAAACGCCCGCTGGGCGTCTCCGCACATCAGATCTCCGTCGGTCGCTTCCAGAATATCGACGGTGGTCCATTGGGCCTTGTCTGCGTTCCGCATAAAACATTGTCCGTGGTTTGACGTCCGTTACCGCTGTTTTTCACCCACCGGGATTCGCCCGGCAAATAATAAATCCGGGCTAAACGAGCGCCTGAAGCGCCTTTTTTGCCGTTTCCCTGTCATCAAAGGGAATTGTTTCACCCCCGATGATCTGATATGTCTCATCACCTTTTCCTGCAATGAGGACCGTATCTCCCGGTTTGGATGCTGAAATGCCGAGTCGTATCGCTTTTTCTCTATCCGGTTCCGCAACATATCCATTTCTTTGAAAGCCCGACTCAAGATCGGACGGCATGTACCGGTTTAAGGTCACATTTTTTGTCCCCATCAGAACCTGCTCAATAATTTTCATGGGCGCTTCGGTCCGGGGATTGTCCGATGTGATGATGGAAAGATCGGCGAGCCGTGCCGCTATTTCACCCATTTGGGGCCGTTTTTCTTTGTCTCTGTTTCCACCGCAGCCGAATACGCAGACGATCCTGTTTTTCGTCAGCGTCCTTAGACAGGAGAGCACATTTTCCAATGCATCCGGCGAGTGCGCATAATCGACATATACAAACCGATCGGTATCGTTGGGGATGCGTTCGAGACGCCCCGGTACGCCGGAGACTGCTTCAATCCCCTCTTTTATGGACGCCACCGGAAGGTCCAGGGCAATACCCGCACCTGCGGCGCTGAGGATGTTTTCCAGATTATGTTTTCCGACAAGGGCTGATGTGAAATCAAAGATGCCGGTTGGAGTTGAAATGGTTCCCTTGAGCCCGGCCAGGTTCTGACGAATTGTTTGGGGTCGAATCATGTTGTCCTCTGAGTGACCTGTGGTCAGCATCGATGCGACCGGCACCGTTAACAGCTCTTTTCCCCGAGCGTCGCTACAGTTGATAACAGCCCATGATCGGTCTTTCTTGGGGCCTGAACATAAATAGCGCGTAAAGAATCTTTTTTTGCAGGACCAGTAGGCGTCCATGTCACCGTGATAATCGAGATGATCCTGACTCAGGTTCGTAAATATGCCGACGTCGAAATGACAGTTCCCCACGCGAAAAAGGTCGATGGCGTGCGAGGTAACTTCCATGGCGACATGGGTAACACCGCCCATGAGCATGTCGGCCAGAATTCTCTGGAGGTCCAGGGATTCCGGTGTGGTCATCGGGTTTTTAAACGTCTTTCCCGAAAAGCGGTAATTCTGCGTTCCGATGACGCCGACGCGAAAACCGGCCTTTCCAAGTATGCTTTCGATCAAATATGCCGTTGTTGTCTTTCCGTTGGTCCCGGTAATTCCGACAACCTTCAAGTGCTCGGACGGATTTCCGAAAAAGCGTCCCGAGATAAGGGCCAGCGCTCTTCTGGAGTCTTCGGTCTCGATAACAACCGGGTCTGTATTTACATTTCCAAAACGCTTCTTCAGGCGATTCAATGTGACCGGTTTTTGAGTGATAATTGCCGATGCGCCCCGTGCCGCGGCTTCATCTATGAAATCGTGACCGTCCGCCACAAGACCTTTTATGGCGACAAAAAGCCCGTTGGGTTTGACGTCCTGAGCCCTGTAATGAACAGAGCCTATTTCAGGGTCCCGTTGATCGCTCTGGTTCACAGAGAGCGCTGCGTTCTTCAATTGACGGTCGAGAACCCTGCCGGCTGAATTCAATTCTTTATTCGCCTCATCTGTAAAAGCGTTGAGCAGATTCGAGAGCTTCACTTTTGTGCCCTGCTTTCCGGGATGAAATCAATTCGCCGCCGCCATCCCTTTTCTGCCGGGGATCCATCTGTTGCTGAAACAATCCGGCGAACTCTCATTGATAGACGTGTGTTTTCCAGTCGGTCTCCGGGGGCAGATATATATTTGCCATCATTCTGTCTTTTTTGCTTTTGGGCAGTACATTCGTGTAATCCAGCGTTTCACGGGCGATCTTGCGGAAGGCCCGGGTGGCGACGATGCCGCCGTAATAATTTTTTTCGGGCTCATCTATCACGACCATGACCGATATTTCGGGCTTTTCAGCAGGCACAAAACCGATAAAGGACGCGATGTACTTTCCATCCGAGTAGGTTCCCTTATCGTCAATTTTCTGTGCGGTTCCGGTCTTTCCGCAGACAGAATACCCCTCGATTGCGGCCTTGGCCCCGGTGCCCTCTTCGCTGACCGCGGATTTCATCATATCGAGTACCTTTCCGGCAGTTTCAGCCGAAATGACCCTTCTCACTTTTTTCGGTCCAAAGGATTGAATAATGCGTCCATTTTGATCCGTTGCCGCCTGGACGATATACGGACGCATGAGAACGCCGTTATTGGCAATTGCAGAGGCCGCCGTTAAGATCTGTAACGCGGACACGGTCACACCCTGACCGAAGGCTATGTTTGCGGCGTCAATTTTGGCCCATCGCTTATAACTCGCGAGGCTGGCGGATGTTTCGCCGGGGCAGTCGAATCCGGTTTTTTCACCGAAACCAAAATCGCGCAGCGTGTTGAAAAGCAACTCGGGCCCTATCCTCTCACCCACTTTGACTGCACCGATGTTGCTCGAATATTTAATAATTTGCTGAAGTGACAGCCATTCTCGAGGGTGTATGTCGTGGACCGTATTCTTTCCGATAGCGTAACTGCCGTTTTCGCAAAAGAAGATCGTGTTCGGCGAACAGATGCCGGATTCCAAGGCCGCCGCGGCGAGAAAGATCTTCATGGTCGAACCCGGTTCGAACTGGTCGGTTATGGCCCTGTTCCGCCACAATTCTTTGCCGAAATCACGATACGAATTCGGATTAAAAAATGGATAATGCGCCAGGGCCAATATCGCCCCTGTTTCGGGATTCATCACGATGGCAATACCGGATTTGGCTGAAAATTCGGACACCGTATCTTCAAGGGCCTTTTCGGAGATGTATTGAATTGTCCGGTCGATGGTAAGAATAAGATTATTTCCGCTGTAGTCCGGCATTGGTTCTTTTTCAGCGTCAAATTTCCGGCCAAGGGCATCGGTTAACGCTTTAAAATCACCGTCGTCGCTTTTAAGAAAAGAGTTGTAGTAGTATTCGATGCCTTCCAGGCCCTGTCCGTCTATACCTGAAAAGCCGAGGACCTGGGCGGCAATGGCCCTGTTGGGGTAGAAACGCTTGAATTCGGGCTGGAAAGAAATTCCGCTGAGCTTGAGGTCTTGGACGACTTTTGCCTCTTTCGGGGTGACCTGGCGTTTCAGCCAGACAAACGGCTTTTCCGACCCCAGCTTCCGATCCAAATCCCGGCTGTCAATCTTCAGTATCTTTGAAAGGGTGTTTGCCGTTTTTTTGGCGTCTGAAATATGTGCGGGGTTCGCGGCAATGGATGTTACATCGATGCTGAGGGCCATTTCGCCGTGATTTCTGTCGTATATCGTCCCGCGTTGCCCGCGGGTCGTATATAATTTTTCGTACTGGTCCGCCGCTTTCTGCGACAGCCATGGTTCACAGAAAAGTTGCAGGTAGACAGCCTTTGCGCCGATGGCCGTCATGCAGAGGCTGAATATTAATCCAACCAGCAAAATACGCAGTCTCATGCTGTTTCTTTCCGTCGGGTTCATGGGAGGACCTTTATCTGCTCAGGTGCCGGCACTGTCAGCCCGAGCTGATCTCTGGCGATTTCAGCGATCCGTTCCGGTGATTTCAAATGTGCAAGCTCTACTTTCAACTGGTTTTGCAGGGCAATGGCGTCCCGTTGAATTTTTTCCTCTTTTGTTATTTCGTATCCAATACTCACGCATTGAACCCTGCACCAGGCATAGAGGAAGAGTTCGGAAATGAAAATCGACATGAAAATGATCCAGATGCCTATTAATTTCGATCGTTGCGGGTAGTGTTTTATTTTTCGGTTCATGCAATTTTTTCTGCGGCTCTGAGCTTTGTGCTTCTCGCCATAGGGTTGATCGCGATTTCCGCTGCCGTCGGCCTCACCACTTTTTTGGTTAATGAACGGGCCACCCGTATTTTATTGCAGACACACTTTGGAAAATCCGGGGGGCACGTGCACGCCTTTTCAAGGACTTTTATTCGGCGTTTCACGATTCGATCCTCAAGGGAATGAAACGACAGCACACAGAGGCGGCCTCCGGTTTTCAAAAAGCTTACGGCATTTTCCATGAAGGATTCGAGACATTCGAGCTCTCTGTTTACAGCGATTCTCAGCGCCATGAAGACACGTGTGGCCGGGTGAATTCTTTTGCCGGCCGACGGTCGTTTCGGGAGCGCTTCGGTCACCATTTGAGCCAGTTGCTTGCTTGATTTTATCGCTTTTCGCTGTCTTTCCCTGACAATTTTTCGTGCGATTTGCCGTGCCCGGGGTTCTTCCCCGTAATCTTTAAAGAGCTTTGACAGTTTTTTTTCTTCCAGTGTGTTGATCAGGTTTTCAGCTGTTGTGCGCGATTCCGTATTCATCCGCATATCGAGCGGTTCATCTCTTTTAAAACTGAAACCGCGGCCGCTCGATTCGATTTGGTGAAGTGAAACACCGAGGTCCAACAAGATGCCGTCGACCGCGGTGATTTTCAAATTTGAAAGAATTTCAGGCAGATTAATAAAATTGTCATGAATGAGATGTATGTTTTGCCTATACGGCCTTAACACCGTATTTGCATTTCGTATGGCATCCGTGTCTTGATCAATACCGATCAGCATCCCCGTTGGCATAATTTTTTCCAAGATCGCCATTGAATGACCCGAGCCGCCGAGCGTGCAGTCGATATAGGTTTTTCCCGGCGTGCAATTCAGGTAATGGACAACTTCGCTCAGCATCACGGGGATATGGATGTATGGCATAAATCACAGCCCTAATTTTGCAATTTCGTTTCTTACATCCTCCCTTTTCATGTCTTCTTCCAGGCTCAGATTCTCGGTATCCCAGCTTTCACGGGACCAGATTTCAAAGTGGTCGAGTACGCCCACAAGTACAATATCCTTGTTCAATACGGCATATTCTCTCAGGTTGGGCGGTATGAGGATACGATCCTGCTTATCGCAGGCGCATTCAGATGCACCGCCGATGAAGATCCTTCTAAAGCGGCGCATGGTTTCGCTTCTTTCGGCCATATTTAAAATCTTTGCCTCTATTTTTGCCCATCCTTCCCGGGTATAGGCAACGAGACATGCATCCATTCCAGAGAGCATGAGGCTCTCGCCGCCCCCGGCCCGGATGGTGTCACGGAATCTGGCCGGCACGATCAAACGCCCTTTTGAATCGATTGTATGAAAGGAGCTTCCTCGAAACATGATTCACCCAATAATCCACTTTTATCCACTATGTTGAGATAAGATTACATTTTTCAGGAAAAGTCAAGAGAAAATTATAAGAAACAATATATTTTTTATAATAATTTATAAATGTTAAAGGTGTCAAGGCATTTGATAATTTGGTGGATTTATGTGGAGGAATATATTTATCACGACGAATCCAGGCGCCTGTCCTGGATTTTTCACGTGCGTGAGGCGTTCATTTCGCAAGGCATCAAAGGTGAATCCGTATTGCCAGCCTGCTATAGCTATATGATTTTACTAAAAATTATGGACGCAAGAACTTATGAGGGTGAAAATTTTTAGAGATGGGAAATAAATCTCGTGGGGCAAAGTGTAGCTGTATTGCTTTAAATAAACATATTGATAATATTTGGAATAATCGGGAAGACCGGATAGCGGAACTGCGGGGTGACAAAAAGCGGTTTTAAAATCTCCCTTTGAAACCGCTTCTAGAAATTGACAAAGTCTTTCTTTGCGTTCATGACCTTGATCAGATATTGCCGCGCTTCATCGTGGGGCAGTTTCGTCCTCAGGGTATTGTACACCTCCAGCGGTCCGAGCCTGTTGATTCGTCCCGGAGCACTGTCTCTGTCGGCGTCGAAAGTCCGGAGGACATTGCCCGCCCCGGTATTGTAAGCGGCGATGATGCAGTATTCTCTGGAAACCGGATTCCGTATTTCCTTCAAATACTGGTAGTGCAGCAGATACAGGTAAGCGACGCCGTATCGAATGTTATTTTCGGGTTTGAAGAGAAACGTTTTGGAAGGCAACCCGTCTTTTTTTTCGAGAAACAGGTGCACATCCCTGCCGGCGGTTTCGGGAACGATCTGCATGAGGCCGAAAGCCGGCGCCTTGCTGACCGCATATGGATTGAAGTCGCTTTCGGTCTTCATAATGGCATAGACCAGGTTTTTGCTGACGGCGTATTGATCCGCAAACCGTTCCACAAAAAGCCTGTATTTCCGGGCCCGGATCTGCTCATGATCGCTGACCATGGGAAAGATGACAAAGCGTACGGTTTTGCTCGCCTCACCAATGTCGATTTCCCGGATTTGAAGTTTATTCGCGATCAGATGGTCGGCAAAACGTTCAGCTCTCCAACCCCAGCGGATGTCAATATTCTCGTGGTCTTTCACTTCCCCGTAGAGAAAGGGCATCTCACCGAGCTTGACCGTCCTGGCGGAGAAGAGATCAACGGCTCTCGGGTCTTCAGGGGTTAGCAGGGTGGTGACGATGGCGTTCTTCAAACTTGCCAAAGGGTCTTTCGGGTCCAGTGTTTCAACGGAGATGATCCCTTTGTCGAAATCTACCGAAGCCCTGGACAGATAATTCTGGGTATATTTGACGTACTCCTTGGGTCCGGGTTCCTTTACCTCTTTCCGGCCCCAGATCGTCCGGACGGCATCTCGAAACTGCTGGATGATTTTGGCAAACTCATCTTGAAAGCGTTTTATGTCCCGCTCGAGGCGTTTCGGGTCTGCAGCGTACCCGACCGCCTTTTCCGCTGCCATTTGCTCTGCAGAAGCGACGTCTTTTGTTACGGCGATCCGGGTCATCCGGATCATGTCCCATTTAGAACATCCGAGAATAACCGCTACGACCAAAAGTGAGCAGGTGATTTTTTTCATGACAGGTTAAGTTGCACATGGATGACCCGCCGGAGTCAATATTTTTTTCCGGAAAATCGAAGAACACCCTTCCTTAAACAACCGGGGCGGCCCGGTATTGTATTGACACCATAGAACTAAAAGCGGATATATACCGCTCAATGATTGTCTATATAAAATTGCTCTTGACCGCCGTTTTTTGGGGAGGCACTTTCATCGCGGGGAGAATTGTCGCAAAAGATCTGGGCCCGTTTTCGGCTGCATTTTTGCGGTTCGCCGTCGCATCTGTCTTTCTGCTTTTTTTTACCTGGAAGGTCGAACACAGGCTGGTCCTGCCGAAAAAGGAGCAGATAATCCCTGTCGTGCTTCTCGGGCTGACGGGTGTATTTTCGTACAATGTTTTCTTCTTTAAGGGTCTGAAATTGATCGATGCCGGTCGGGCGGCCATCATCATCGCAAACAACCCGATTATTATCGCCGTCCTTTCTGCGTACTTCTTTAAAGAAAAGCTGAATTTGCTCAAAGGGATCGGGATCATTGTTTCGGTTGCCGGAGCGATAATCGTCATATCAAAAGGCAATCTCAACCAACTCGTGAACGGGGGCATCGGCCGGGGTGAAATCTTTATTTTTTGCTGTGTTCTGAGCTGGGTTGCCTATTCTTTGATCGGGAAAGCGGTGATGACAAATTTGACTCCGCTATCCTCTGTGTGCTATTCCGCCGTGATCGGCGCGGGTTTATTGTTTTTCCCGGCATATCTCGAGGGTGTTGCAACAAATTTCAGCCGGCTTCACCTGAGGGACTGGCTGAGTATTTTTTATCTCGGATTTTTCGGGACCGTAATCGGATTTGTGTGGTACTATGAAGGGATAAAGGAGATCGGTCTGACCCGGGCCAGCCTGTTTATTAATTTCGTTCCGATCAGCGCGGTTCTGCTTGCTTTTTTGATTTTGAAAGAACCGATTACCGCCTCTCTGTTCGTTGGAACCCTGCTGGTCACCGCCGGTGTTTACCTGACAACAAGCAACCATATCAACCCGGATATTTCATGAAAAAATAAAAGTGGAGGTAAGTAATGGACATTGTGGATGCCGCGTATCTCTCACCGACATTGATCATCGATTCGGATCATCCAACGATTATTGAATATGCGAACGACATCACCGGTGCCGCAGGTCACGACGCGATTGACAGGGCCGTAAAGCTCTACTATGCGGTTCGGGACGACATCTGGTATGATCCCTACTATCCGTTCTACCTGCCCGAACATTACCGCGCAAGCAATGTCCTGAAAAGCGGCCGGGGATTTTGCGTGAGCAAGATTTCGCTCCTCTGCGCCCTTGGCAGAGCCGTCAATATTCCGGCGAGGGCCGGTTTCGCAACGGTAAGAAATCACCTGGCCACCGAACGGCTTCTCGAATATCTGGGCTCCGATTTATTTGTCTATCACGGGTTTACCGAATTTTTTCTCGACGGCAAGTGGGTCAAGGCAACCCCCGCATTTAACATCGAACTGTGCAGAAAGCATCATGTGATTCCGCTGGACTTTAACGGCCGGGAAGATTCGATCTTTCACGAATACAACTCGGAGAAGAAACAGTTCATGGAATATGTTGAATATCATGGATCGTACGCGGACATACCGCTGGAAACCATCCTGTCCGAATGGCGGAAGGCCTACGGCGGGGACCGCGTCGATCAATGGATCCGGGATATTGAAGCGTTGGCGGAAAAGTCGGACGGCGACAATGAAACCGCGTAAAAGCGAACACGTATGAAAGCCGTTAAAAAAAAATAAAGCTGCGGCAAAAAATCTCTTGATTCATTCTCCCAAACCTGTTAGCAGGCTGCGTAATGCGGCTTGAACCGATACGCCTGATTTGCACCTGGATTATCTGAGTTGATCTGCCTTGCCACTGAGTTCAAGTCGTTTCAATAGCCTGGACCGCGGAAAAGATGATGCTGTGTGAGAAAATGTAGCCTCCCACTGTTTGCGGTCCAGGCATTTTTTTTGCGTCAGCCGCCGATGGCGCACATCTGTGCTGAAATTTTGTTCGGGTGATTGTCGATTAGATGGTGTTCGGATGGTTTGCTGCGGACGGCCTTTAAAAAAATCTCGGCAAGGTCTTCGTCGGAACAGCCCTTTCTCAGCGGGGTCTTTATGTCCTCATGATGGTCCGACAGAAGGCACGGTCTCAAGCGGCCGCTGGCCGTTAATCTCAACCGGTTGCAGGTGCTGCAGAAATGCTGGCTTATGGGCCGTATCAATCCAATCTCTCCTATAGCCCCTTTAAATCTGAAGCGTTCGGCCGGCCCGTCATTCATCTTTTTTTCAATCGGAATCAGCTTCCCCAGATTCCCGATCCGCTGTTTGATTTCATGGGCGAGTAATTGACGGCCCGTTTCCATCGGCGTTATTCCCACGGGCATATATTCGATAAATCGCACGTGGAACGGATGTGTGATGGACAACGCCGCGATCTCTTCGAGTTCGTCATCGTTGATGCCTTTGAGGGGCACCACGTTCAGTTTGATGGGGTCAAAACCCATATCCCGCGCCGTTTCTATGCCTTCCCAGACCTGATCAAAGAAATCACAGCCCGTTATCTGCATAAACCGTTCTCTCTTCAGGGTGTCGAGACTGACGTTGATTCTCTTTATGCCGGCGGACCGAATCTTTTCGATGTTCTCTTTCAGGAGCACGCCGTTGGTTGTCAGGGAAAGATCCTGAATACCGTCGATTTTTCCCAGTATTTCCAAAAAATCGTACACCCCTCTTCTGAAGAGCGGCTCTCCGCCGGTTATCCGGATCTTGGAGATGCCAAGGCGTACACCCACCCTGACGATGCGTAGAATTTCTTCATATCGTAATATCTCCGGGTGGGAGAGCTTGGGAATTTGATCTCCGGGCATACAGTAAACGCATTTAAGATTGCAGCGGTCGGTGATGGACACGCGGAGGTAGTTCAGGTGACGGTTATACGGATCGATTAATTTTGAATTCGGCAAAGACCTTAAATCCTCTCGATGGTTTTGTTTATAATAAACAACCCGGAAGGTCAGGTGCTGAAGGCAAAGAACGCAGAAGACATTGGGTATCCCGAGCCATCTTTAAAACCACAAAAAAATATACATCAAAACAGGATATAAGGTCAACAGATCATTCTGGAGTGGAAACACCGCTTTAATAGATAATGATGATTGTACGCTAAGAATACTGCAAAATTTTCTGGATAATTAAGATGCGACGTCATTGTCGATTATCCGGCCGGCGGCATTTCCGGGACAAATCCTTCTCCTATAGCCGCTTTTTGAAGGCGTCCATCGAAAGTTAACAGGATTAACTCCGGAAGTTCTTTATGCAAACTTTTTACAGTGGCAAGGTGCCACAGATCTGCTCCACGCAGAGACCATTTTTCGGATAAATCCTTTGTAATTTCCCATTCAGGGTCGGCGGTGAGGTAGCGCCAAGGGCCTTGATCCAGCGTTTCAAAACTTGCAGCAACGAGAGGGCTGGAAAGAATTCGTTCTTTTTTCATGCGGGCGATGACCGCACATACCTCTGCATATGCAAGGGTGGAGATGAAATGAACGCCCTCGTTCTCTGCCCATGCAATGGCACTTTCACTGTGGTTGTCTTGAAAAAGGACCGATAAAATGGCAGATGCGTCCCAGTAAATTGCCGCCGGATTTTCAGGCATTGTTGCGGTCCTCTTTCAGGAAAGTTTGGGCGATATCGTTCGGGACTGGAATAGGTGAAGAAAGTTTTATTCCTTTCTTTTGCTTTTGAGGTAAAGCTTTCAATACTCCCATATCCTCAAGCTTTTTAATGCGAGCGGAAAGCGGCAGATCTTCCGGCTGGACCGGAACAATTTTTCCAACCGGCCGGCCTCTGTCGGTCAGGATAACCTCGCTTCCGTTCTGAACCATCTTGATGAATTTGCTCAGATGCATTTTGGCATCTCGAATGCCGACGCGTATGGGTTGCATGGTGTCCTCCGAAAGTAACTACTATGACCACTTTATAATGTAGCCATTGTAACCACAATTCATGGCAATGTCAAGGACGGAATATATTAAAGGGAACATAGGATGTCCCCCTTTACGCATACGAAAAACGACGGGGTCAGGTCTACATTCTTGACAAATCCAGTTTTCTTGCAATCTTATCAATTTTACTTTTAAGCTTTTTATCTTTGCTTATTCTATCAGTAACCCGCCTGTTTACCTGGGCCACGCCGGATTCTCCAATTCCGAAATGAGTGCCGATATCTTTCAACTTTTCGCCTGTATATCTTTGAGAAAGAAACATTTTTACATTTCTGCCCAAAGCAGATTCTTTCCCGAAAACGGATTCCACTTCGTCGAATATATCTTGCATGGATGCTTTCTCAACCAATGCTTTTAACGCCGGCAGATCTCTATCAGGTTTTTTGCCCGATAAAAAATTGTCTTTGATGTAGGTTATAAAACCTGGGCTGCCCAATAGGGTAGAGCTCACAACATCACCCAACGGGCTATCATATTTTTCATTAATCAAAAGACTTACAAAGTTGTGATACCCCTTTTGTGCGATTGAAACTTTATTCCCGAAATATCCAAGAACAAAATCTCTATACAGCCATTTCGGCGGTTTAGTCTCGCCGATGTAAAAACGGTAGCTCGACCATTCATATTCTTCCGGAGTTTTAACCATCTTCGCTCTGATTGGGTTTAAGTGAATATATCTTGAAAGCTCTTTTGCGTACTCGTCAATTTCAACGAGAATCGCTTTGTAACGCCCCTGAAACAAATGGCCGGGCCTTGCGCGTTTCACATTAAAGTAAGTTGTATATGCACCGTTAATATGCCGCATGATCTGGGGCAAATTCCCGGAAGGCGTTTCAATTAACAGATGATAATGATTGTCCATAAGACAGAATGCGTGAATAACGGCATCATATCTTTGTGTGGCCGACTCAAGATATTCAAAAAACTTCTCCCTGTCGCGGTTACTTTTGAATACATTTTTTCGTTCATTACCTCGGGAAGTCACATGATAAAAGGCTCCCGGATAATTTATCCTCAAGGGACGAGCCATATCTTATCCTTTATATCGGCAGTTAATATTATACCGAACCTTATAGCCTTTAATCATAAAATCTGTCAAGAATGTAGACCTGACCCCGTTGTCTTACACCGGGACGGGTTATTTCAAAGTTTTCTGTAATTTTGATTTTGGCTGGAGATCCCGATGTGGAGAATCAAAAGGAAAGTGCACATTTTTCTGTGCATAAGAGGTACAAAACCGGGTTCTTTATTCTTTTTGGAAGTGTTTCAGGATCGCTTCGCACAAACCGGGGATGGTGAAGGATTCGGCGGTGATGTGGACCGTAAGGCCGAGCTTTCTTGCGGTGTCTGTGGTGATGGGGCCGATGCTCGCAACAGTGACGTTGCGCATCAGGCTTTCGAACCGGTCGGCCGGCAGCAGGGCCGTGAAGTTCGTGACGGTCGATGAACTGGTGAATGTGACGATGTCGACAGCCCCCGCTTCGAGTTCCGACAGGAGCAGGTCTGCGTTTTCGGCAACCGATTCCGTACGATACGCGGTGACTTCATCCACAAGAGCGCCCATTTTCGTCAATTCGTCCGGGAGGACTGGCCTCGCTTCCTTTGCCCTCGGAAGCAGAATGCGTTTGCCTGTTACATTTTCCGCCCTGAACGCCTCGACAACGGATTCTGCCCGAAAGCTTTCAGGAACGATATCGCTTTTCAATCCGAAATCGAGCAGTCGCTGCCGGGTGGCCGGCCCGATTACGGCCGTACGGAGATGGCTCAGGACCCGCACGTCCAGGTTTCTTGCAAAAAGCCGGCTGAAAAAGAAATTCACGCCGTTTACGCTGGTAAAGATCAGCCAGTCATATCCGGAAAGATGGTCGACGGCCCGGTCCAGCGGTTTTGTGTCCTCGGGCGGCGCCACTTTAATGGTAGGGCATTCCAGACATTCCGCTCCGAGAGCGGAAAGGCGCTTCACCAAGTCGCTGGCCTGCTCCCGGGCCCGGGTGACCACAATTTTTTTCCCCATCAGCGGCAGGGTCTCAAACCACTTCAGTTTTTCTCTCAATTCCACGACACGGCCCACGACGATGACGGCGGGGGATTTCAGGCCGGCGGCCTTCACACGATCAACGATGGTGTCGAGTGTTCCCGTGACGGTAACCTGGTCGGATGTCGTCCCCCAGCGAACGAGTGCGACCGGCGTTTCCGGATTCATGCCGTTGTCCACGAGCCGGCGGGTGATGTGCGGCAGATTTTTCACGCCCATGAGAAACACGACGGTCCCCATGCCTTTTGCGATGGCTTCCCAGTCGATGCTCGAATCTTCCTTGGTCGGATCTTCATGGCCGGTAACAAACGCGAGGGTGGACGTGAAGTTTCTGTGGGTGAGCGGTATGCCCGCATAGGCCGGGGCGGCGATGGCAGACGTCACGCCCGGCACGATCTCGAATGGAATTCCCGCTTCCACGAGGACTTCCGCTTCCTCGGCACCACGGCCGAAGATGAAGGGATCGCCGCCCTTGAGCCGGGTAACGGACAGGCCACTTTTGGCTTTTTCAACGATAAGGGCATTGATCCTATCCTGCGACAGGGTGTGGTCTCCGCCTTTTTTTCCTACATATATGATTTCCGCGTTCTCCGGTGCGTGTTTTAACAGCAGCGGTGATGCCAGGTAGTCGTAGATGAGAACGTCGGCGTTTTTAATGCAGTCGAGTCCCTTTACGGTAATCAATCCCGGGTCACCCGGGCCGGCGCCGACCAGATAGACCTTACCTTTTATCATTTTCATGATCCGATGTCCGAATCCGATGTCAGGCTTTCCAGTATGGTTTTGGCCCCCAGTGACAAAAGGCGCTCGGCAAGGGCTGTCCCGATGCTTTCGGAAGCTCCCGCAGGGCCTGAAAGGGTGTCTTTGATCACGGTTTTCCCGTCAATTGACGCCACCAGTCCGCAAAGGGAAAAGCGCCCGCCCGCTATTTTGCCGTGAGCGGCCATGGGAACCTGGCATCCCCCCTCGAGGCGGTGTAAAAAAGCGCGCTCACCCAGGACAACAGTTCGTGTGTCGGGGTGATTCAGACCGGAGACGATCGGTTCGATTTCCGGGTCGTTTTCCCGGATCTCGATGCAGAGGGCACCCTGACCCACCGCCGGAAGCATTACGGTATCGTCCAGGTATTCGGTTATCCTGTTTTCAAGGCCCAGGCGTTTCACCCCTGCGGCCGCCAGAATGATGGCGTCCATATTCCCGGTTTCGAGTTTTCGGATACGGGTGTCCAGGTTTCCCCTCAGCGGCAGGATTTCGAGGTCCGGCCGGATGTGCAGAAGCTGGGCCGCGCGACGGAGACTGCTGGTACCGATTAATGCACCGGATTTCAGCCCGGACAGTGTGTGACCGGTTCTGGAGATCAGAACGTCGTATGGATTTTCGCGTTCACAGATTGCGCCGATACAGAGCCCTTCAGGAATTTCAGCGGGCATGTCCTTCATGCTGTGAACAGCGATGTCTATCTGACCGTTCAGCAACGCATCTTCGATCTCTTTAACAAAAAGCCCCTTGCCGCCGACCTTGGCGAGGGGCACGTCGAGAATCTTATCGCCTTTGGTTTTGATGGGAACCAGTTCGATGTCACGGACGGGGCGGGCCGCCTCAAGAAAAGATTTTACCCAGTTTGCCTGCCAGAGGGCAAGCGCACTTCCCCGGGTTCCGATTTTAATTGCTCCGCCCATCAGTGACTGCAGCTCGTACAACTGGTGGCCGCACACCCGCTGCAGTTCGGCGCGGAAGCGGAAGAGCTGACGGTCCGGCCGTGGCTCCCCTTGCTGTAGAACGTGCATGCGGACATCAGTTTGTTGACTTTTTTGCTCCCGCATGACGGGCAGTCGGGTTTTTCGTTTCCAAAAACAAGACTTTCAAACTCCTTACAACACTTACAGCATTGGTATTCGTAGATGGGCATATAAATCATTCCTCGCGCACATTAAACGTTTATGGCACAGACAATAATCATTCCCGCCGTAAAATCAACCGCGTTTCCCTATCTTTTCGATGACGCCCGCGGCAATGAGGGGCAGCATGATTTCGTGATGCCCCACAAGCGTAAACCCCTGTCCGCCCAGGGCCGTAGGCCTGTGGACAACGTTGGTTTCGGGGCGGTAGTGCCGGTTGAAGTCCATGTTCACCGTGGTAAAGGATTTGAGCGTGTGTCCCAGGTTCCGGACCAGTGTGACGGCTTTCAGGAAGATTTCCGGAAGAATTACCGCTGACCCCACATTCAGATAAACACCGCCCTCGAGGTCGGCGATGATGGATGCAAACAACCGAAAGTCTCTATGGGACGCTTCGCCTGTTTTGCCCGGGTCAAACCGGGGATGCACATGAATCGTGTCCGTTCCGATGGCGACGTGAACCGTTACCGGTATGCCCAGGCGGGCACCGGCGGCCAGAATGCTTTTGTCGAGCAGCGGCAATTGCTGTTCGATGATGGCCCGGCCCACGGCTTCTCCAAGCCCAGAGGAGGTTTCCGCTGCGATGTCGACGGCATCGCTTAAAAACGCGCACGTTTCGGAGACCATCCCGAAAGAGCCGTTTCCGATGGATGCCGCAACGTCTTCGGAGGTCTGGCCGGACATGGCGACTTCCAGGTCATGAATAATGCCTGCGCCGTTCATGGCAACGGCCGAGACAATCCCGCGTTCCATGAGGTCGATGATCACGGGATTCAGGCCCACCTTGATGACATGGGCGCCCATGCCGAGTACGATGGTCCTGTCGTTTTTAAACGCCGCTGCCATGGACGAGATGACCGATTTCAGGTGGCTTCCAGCCAGTATACGGGGGAGGGTGTCCAGAAAATCGCTGAAACTGGACCCTTCTTTCCAGGCTGCGGCAAAATCACCCGCAGCCACTTTGCTTTTTCGCTCTGAGAGGGGGTAGGTTTTTACACGGTTCAGATCGATGGGTTTAAAGGTTTTTGGCATTACCTGAACTCTCCGGGGTACAATTTCCGGTCCACAAGATCGCACAGGAGATGACCCAGGATGTTGTGGGCCTCCTGAACCCTTGCCGTCGTGTCGGATTCCACTTTGAACACCAGATCGGCGCATTCCGCCAGTTTTCCGCCGCGTCCGGTCATACCGATGGTAAAAAGGCCCATTTCTTTCGCGATATGTATTGCCGCGATAACATTTTTCGAGTTGCCGCTGGTGCTGATGCCGATGGCAACATCATCTTTTTTCCCGAGGGCCTGGATCTGTCTGGAGAAGATTTGATCAAAATGATAGTCATTTCCAATGCTTGTTATTATGGACGTGTCCGTAGTCAGGGCGATGGCCGCCAGGGGCGGACGTTCAATTTGAAACCGGTTTACGAATTCCGCTGCAATATGCTGCGCGTCGGCAGCGCTGCCGCCGTTGCCGAAGAGGAGTATTTTATTTCCGGAGACCAGACAGGAGACGAGCCTGTCCGTGGCACGCTCAATGTGTTCGATGTTGCTTTTTACGAATTTTTCCTTGATCGCAATGCTTTCTCGAAGCATGTTCAGAATAATATTTTCCATTTTTACATCAGTTGCCCAGCACCCTGTTTTCGATCTCTTCGATGTATTGGGTGGAGTCGAAACCCAGGCTGCTCGCCTTTTTGAATTCTATCAACGCATCGTCAAGTTTGTCCCCCTTGAGATACAGCCTCCCGAGCCGGTGCCTGAACAGGCCGTTGTCGGGCGAGATTTCAACACTCTGCCTGCAGAACGTCACAGCGATTTCCGGGTTTTCACCCTGTATTTCAAAAAGGTGCCCCAGCGCGGAAAGCGATTCCGCGTCGTTGGGATTCTGCCGGACGGATTTTTTGTAGGCCGAAACCGCCTCATCGGTCATGCCCATTGCGTTAAGGCACTCCCCCAGGTAACGAAACGCAACACCGGATTCGGGTTTGAGCAGCGTCGCTTTTTCAAGAAATTTTTTTCCTTTTTCAGGCTGGCCCATTTCCGCGTAAAGCCTGCCGATCTGGAAGGCTACCTCGAAAACATCCTCGATCAGGCCGTCGGCCTGTTGAAAATATTCCAGGGCCTTTTCCCTGTTGCCTTCGAGCATGTTTATCAGGCCGATGTTGTACACGGGCATGACCTCTTCGGGGTCAATCCAGGCGGCGGTTTCGAATTCTTCCTTTGCTTTATCATGATCTCCCAGAATGCCGTAGCAGACACCCAGGCTGTTCCGGACATTGACGTTGGACGGGTCGAGCATCAGCGCGGTCGTGAATTCTCTCATCGCCGTTTCGATGTCTCCGCCCTGGTACAGCTTGTCCCCGTTGATGTTGAGGCTCACCGCATCGAAATGGACCGTGCTGTCGGGACCGAAAAATTCCGCGTGAGCCAGCGCCTTTCGGGCATTTTCGAGTATCCGGTCCCTGCCGAAATTGACGGTAGGGTATGCGGCGACGCCGATGGAGACGGTTTCTTTTCGTTTTTTCGCAAGTAGTTCCCTTATGGTGCCGGCGAGTTCAAGACACCGGGCGGCACTTTTACCGGGGAAAAAGCATCCGAACATTTCGTTTTCGAGACTCCCCCACATCCCGTTTTCGCTACTGCACGCGGCATCGATCACTTCAGCAAGATCCATGCATGCATCCAGTTCAAAATCATGCCCGGTCTCTTCGTTTCTCTCAACGGGTTTGTCGATGCGGACAACCATGGCGCTGAACTGAAAAGACGCATCGAGGGCGGACAGGGCATGATCGATGAATGCCGCGTCGGTTAACATGGCCGGGAATGCAGCTGAGAGTTCGTCTTGGCCGATGAATTCGGTAACACCGGTTTCAGCTTCTACGGGTTTTGCTTCGGTTTTATTTAACATGAACTCGAGCGAAGAAGTTCTGTCGCCGTATAATTTCAGCTGTTTATGCGTCATGACGGATACCTTTTCATGAGATTGCCAAAAGCCTTCCGAATTGCCTGGAGTTCATCATCCTGCACTGTACGGAGGTCCATTATGAATCGGTCTTCTTCAATCCTTCCGATCACGGGCGGCGAGTTGTCGCGCATGAAACGCTCAACGGCGTTTGCTGAGATTTCGCGAATCTTAACACCAAGGCATCTGCTGGGAAGCTCCAGGTGCGGGAGCGCTCCGCCGCCGGCGCGTGACGGGAGATCGATATGTTGAATTTCGATTCGCGGATCACCGAGGTCTTCCAGCATCATGAAGAGTTGATTGGCTTTTCTTTCAATCTCGGCAAGGGAGAGCGTCAACATCCGGAGGGTCGGAATGGCATTCACCGCCTTTTCCGGGTCGGCGTAAAGACGCAGGGTGCTCTCGAGCGCGGCAAGGGTCAGCTTGTCTATCCGGAGCGCCCGGGTGAGGGAATTTCGTTTGACGGCGTCCAGGATATCTTTTTTGCCGACGATAATTCCGGCCTGGGGGCCTCCGAGAAGTTTGTCCCCGCTGAAAGTGACAACATCGACTCCGGCCGCGACCGACTCTTGAACCGTCGGTTCTTTTTGCAGACCGTATTTGGAAAAGTCGATAAATGTTCCGCTGCCGAGATCTTCCATGACAGGAATGTTAAATTTGGCGGCCAGGGCGACCAGCGATTTAAGGGAGACCTCGGCTGTAAATCCGGAAACGCTGAAGTTGCTTTTGTGGACCTTTAAGAGAAGCCCGGTGTCGCTTTCGATGGCGCCCTCATAATCCGCGAGATGGGTCCGGTTTGTCGTGCCGACCTCTTTTAAAACACAGCCGCTTTTTGCCATCACATCCGGTATCCTGAACGAACCTCCGATTTCCACAAGCTCTCCCCTGGATACGACGACCTTTTTGCCTTTTGCCAGGGTTTCCAGGCAGAGAAGGGCGGCGCCGGCGTTGTTGTTTACTACCATTGCCGCTTCGGCACCGCTTAATTCACATAAAATGTCCTCGACGGCACTGTATCTGGAACCGCGGGTTCCGACGGAAAGGTCGAATTCCAGATTTGAATACCTGCCTGCAATGACCAAAAGGTTCTTTACCGCTTCGTCGGCAAGCAGTGACCGGCCGAGATTGGTGTGCACGACAACACCGGTGGCGTTCACCACGGGGAGCAGGTTTGGTGTCATGGCACGATGGACGACATTCTTTATCTTTTCAAGGATCAGGGCATTTGACAGGCTTTTTTCCGTAACTTGCTGGTTGTCTCCACGGATCGAAGCCCGAAGGTCTTCAACAACAGACCGTACGGAACGGACCAGAATCGACTTTGGGATGGGCTCAAAGAAACTGTCCGTTTTGGTGAGTTCGAGAATGCGGTCAACCCCGGGAAGCATCCGCAGCAGCGCCTGTTGTTTTTGTTTTAGTTCCATAACACCTCAGGTCGTGAGACATACCGCTTGAAAAAGATTCCATATCATTTTAAATCAAGTGATTTCAATAGATTTATTTCATTGTATGAATTCTCGGGAAAAACGATACGTCCGGCGTAACATTTTTATGGAATCGAGAGGCAAGGATGTTACAAAAATACTTTAAGAATAGAGGATTATGCGCTATGTATTACCTGAATCTTGCATATGGAAGCCTCCGACTCGTGCAAAATTCAGGTATTACGTTAATTCAGTTATGACGGGAAATGCGTTTTGATGACCTCGGGAGCGCGTTGGTATGTCGTTTTCAAAGATCGTTTTTATCGTTAATCCACATGCCGGAAACGGGTCGGCCGGAGCGGACTGGCCCGTTATTGAGACCCTTGCAAAAGACAGGCTGGGCGTTTTCGAAACCTGTTTGACAGGCGGGCCCGGCGATGCCGCCGTATTTGCAAAGGATGCCGTCGAAAAGGGCGCGGACCTTCTGGTCTGTGTCGGAGGGGACGGTACCCTCAACGAGGTTCTAAACGGTGTTATGAGACACGGGGAAACCCGGCGATCCGATCTGGTACTGGGATTCGTGCCGGACGGAACGGGGTGCGACTTCGTCAAGACCGTTTCGATACCCCGAAATCTGGAACAGTCCATCGACCTGATTGCCGCCCGGAAGGTGCGCTCCATCGACGTGGGAAAGATCACGTTCCGGGGTCACACCGGCAGCGACGCCGTCCGGTTTTTTCTTAACATCGCGAGTTTCGGGCTCGGCGGTGAAGTTGTCGAGAAGGTCAACCGGACAACAAAGGCGTTCGGCCCCTTTATCTCCTTTTTGTGGGCGACACTTATTTCCATTTTTCAATATGGAAAAAAACGGATACACCTCACAGTTGACGATAATTTTGAAAATGAACTTGCCATCTGGCACGTGGCGGTTGCCAACGGTCAGTTTCAGGGCGGCGGCATGTGGGTCGCACCCGACGCAGCGGTTGACGACGGTCTTTTCCACGTCACCGTGGTCGGAGATTTAAGTCTGGCCGAGGTTTTTTTGAATCTTCCGAAGCTTTACAATGGAAAAATAAAGGACATCGACAAGGTCATTACCATGGTCGGGAAAAAAATAGAAGCGACGTCGGACATGCGCGTGCTCCTTGATGTGGACGGAGAGCAGCCGGGGAACCTGCCTGTGGGTATGGCCATAATGCCTGGGGCCATTAATATTATTACGGAATAATAATCATCGGTAACCCCCCGGCTCTGCTGGGGAGACTTCCGGAGTTTGACAGTTCCGGGAATAACCGACCTTTGCAGACATTAAATGATCACTGCAGGGATTAACTCATCGGCCGGGAGGAACATTGAATACCATTTTGGTGACGGGCGGCAGCGGTTTTATCGGATCCAACTTTATCCGTTATCTGCTGCTGGATTCGGATTTTGACGGACAGGTCGTCAACGTGGACAACCTGACCTATGCCGGAAATCCTGAGAACCTGAAGGGAATCCATGAGCGGTTTCCGAAGCGCTACCATTTTGTAAAGGCCGATATCTGCGACCCGGAGGCGATGGTCTCGGTATTCGACAGATATAAAATTGACACGGTGTGCCATTTTGCGGCGGAGTCGCATGTGGACAGGTCCATTGTCGAACCGGATGCCTTTATCCGGACAAATATAACGGGTACGTTCAACCTGCTGGAGATGGCCAGGCTCAACCAGGACCGGCTCGTTCTTTTCCACCATGTGAGTACCGACGAGGTTTACGGATCCCTTGGGGAAGACGGCCATTTTACCGAAGATACACCGTACAGGCCGAGCAGTCCCTATTCCGCGTCCAAGGCGGCTTCGGATCATCTTGTCAACGCTTACAGCAGGACATACGGCATACCCGTCACCATTTCCAGTTGTTCAAACAACTACGGTCCCTATCAGTTTCCTGAAAAACTGATTCCCCTCATGATACTCAACGCTCTGGAAGGAAAACCGCTTCCGGTTTACGGTGAC
This sequence comes from Pseudomonadota bacterium, assembly GCA_043827325.1. Taxonomy (GTDB): domain Bacteria; phylum Desulfobacterota; class Desulfobacteria; order Desulfobacterales; family UBA11574; genus JBDRPF01. The sequence goes on from JBDRPF010000023.1 coordinate 51,512, forward strand.
GGCCGGAATGTTCGAGACTGGCTGTTCGTCGAGGACCACTGCCGGGCGGTGTGGACGATCATGAAAGAAGGAAGGCGCGGTGAAACATATAACGTGGGGGGACGGTGTGAATTGCAGAATATCAGCGTCGTGAGAATGATATGTGATTTTCTTGACGAGATGAAACTTGAACCGGACATCGGACCCAGAAGGGAATTGATCCGGTTTGTCAAGGATCGGCCGGGGCACGACCTGAGATATGCCATGGATTTTTCCAAGCTGGAAAGGGAACTGGGCTGGGCGCCGCAAGAATCGTTTGAATCCGGATTGATCAAAACCATTACCTGGTACCTGGAAAACAGGGAATGGGTGGAATGGGTCAAGAGCGGTGAATACATGTCCTGGGTTGAGCGGCACTATGAAGGTATTTGATCCAAAACAACCCTTCCACGGGATGAATCGAACATGACAGGAGAAATCGTATGAAGCGGGGAAAGGATTACATCATATTTCCGCTGGATGTCCCATCCACAAGTGCGGCAAAACGGTACGTGGAGCTGCTTTCAGAACATGTCGGCCTGTTCAAGGTGGGGCTGGAGCTTTTTGTGCAATCCGGGCCTGAAATCATCCGGTTCGTCCAGAATTCGGGACCGGCCGGTATTTTTTTGGACCTCAAGCTGCACGATATCCCCGCAACGGTTTCGCGCGTCATGGCGCGTATCGCGGATCTGGGAGTTGTCTTTGCAACCGTCCACTGCAGTGAGTCTAGGGAGATGCTCGAAGCGGCGGTTTCAGGCAGCCGGGGAAAAGTCGGTGTCCTCGGGGTCACGGTTTTGACGAGCATATCGAACAAAGATATTCTCGCGGCCGGATTTCAGGAAAAATATTCACTCGACCTGTCGGCACTTGTCATGAAGAGGGCTGCCATGGCCGAAGCCGCGGGCTGCAGCGGTGTAATCTGCTCGGGACTTGAAGTGACCGCCATAAAGAAAACTTTCGGGGAGGATTTCATTGCGGTTACACCGGGTATCCGCCCGCTCCAGGACGAAATCGAGGGGGATGATCAGCACCGAATTACAACCCCCGCTCAGGCCGTTGAAAACGGTTCGGATTATCTGGTGATCGGGCGGCCCATACGGGATGCGAAAAATCCGAAGGACGCGGCAACCCGAATCGCAGAAGAGATTGAAACGATACTATAACCGCAACCTATTCGCCGGCTCGTAGTTGACCGAGCCTATCCTGCGGGGTCAGCGAAAGGAAAAACCCATGCGATCTTTGAGACGCTGCGGCGAATAATTTTTATTGAAGACGTTTTTAGGGTCACCATAAAACCAGAGGCTTCACTGACTTGAAAATCACAATACTATTGTATGTTTTGCTGGCGATTGCCCTGCTTGGCGCCATATCCTTTGTCTTCAACCCCCTGGGGCTCGGTCCGGAGCCGAGCACCGTGTTGCGGGGCGGGTTTTTCAGCGCGGCCGGAAAAGACGGGGCGGGGCTCGAGCTTCTGGTGGACGGAAAGGAGGCATTCCGGGAAATTTTGAGAGCCATCGATGCAGCCCGGTCCTCCATCCATGTCCAGACATATATATGGAAGGATGATGATATCGGGCGGCAGGTTGTGGCAAAACTGAAAGCCGCGGCAGACCGCGGCGTGAAAATCATTGTCCGCAAAGATGCGCTTGGAACGGCGTTCGAACTGTTCGACATGCTGAAGGGCAGACCGAGCCCGGTATTTACGAAATCCGGTTTGAGAAATTACCGGAACATCGACGTAAAAGTCGATGTTTTCGCCGAAACGGACCACAGCAAGTATTTCATCGTGGATCAGAAGGAGGTCATTTTCGGCGGGATGAACATTGCCGATGAATACCACACACAATGGCATGACTACATGGTTCTGATCCGGAGCGCCCGTTGGACGGCGGCGTTCGAAAACAAGGTGCTGAAGGGGTTGCCATGGCCGGAGCCGGCACCCTTCTTGATTGCTTTAAACGACAGAAATGCCACCGAAATCCAAACGGCGCTCATCGAAATGATCAAGAACGCAACGGAGAGCGTGACCATAGAACACGCATATTTCTCGGATGACAAAATCATCGAAGCGGTAAAAGAGGCTGCCGAAAGCGGCATACGGGTAAGGATTCTGCTGCCCAGGAAGCCCGACACGCATCATTACGCGAATATGGTCACCATCAACAAGCTGCTTCAGTCGGGGTACAGGACCGTACCCCGGGTGTTCCTCTACCCCCGGATGATGCACGCTAAAGTGGTCTTGACGGATGGAAAGATCGCCGCCATCGGTTCCGCAAACCTCACACCACGGAGCATGAAGACCAGCCGGGAGGTCACCCTGTTTGCCCACGGCAACCCTGACGATGCGTTCATCAGGGAATTGCGCGACCGAATCGATGCGGATACGGCCGAAAGCGAGGAGGTCACGACCCCGTTCGAACTCGGCGTTTTCGTGAAGATAAAAGCGCTCGTGGGCAAGTACGTTTGGTAATTGCTGCCCGGCCTGATATTGGCATTGCCCACCTTAATTGATTGTGCACAAAAAATTGTGCGCGACGCACATTTTTTTGTGCATTTTTATTCCCCGTTTTTGTTTGAACCCCCCAAGCCCATTCGCCGAATCCTCATAACAATCTGTAAATTATAGATATTTAGCGTTTTACGTATTAATCGGCAACATTGGCATGATTATTGAGTTGTAATCATCTAAGCGCAATGTATCCCAGGTGTGTTTTCAGCTACATCGGGAAACCCCTGGAGACGCATGAGATAAAACGAGCGGTGAGAATGGCAATTGATCGTTATGAAATAAACAAAGCAAATATATGAGAATTAAGAATGGAACGGAGAAAACAAAAAAGACACATAGTTAAGAACGGTGTCATTGCTGCTGTAATCCGGCCGAATCCCAATGATAACTATATTTATTGGGGCGAAATCATAAATGTCAGCAACGATGGACTTACTTTTGTTTATACGGATAGGAATATTGAGTCAAAAGAGCCATCGGAATTGGATATCGTAATTTTCAAAGATATTGCTATGTTCACCTATTTGAAAAATATACCGTTTGAAACTGTTTGGATTTCTAACGTGGCGAGCAATCCTTCACCAAGCCCTTCAAAAACTAAACAGCGAGGCGTGCAGTTCGGTGAAATGGCACCCCGCCAAATAGCATTGTTAGATAATTTTATCCAAAAATATGCCTTAGATAGAATTGAATGAATCACTGCCCCCTCTTATCGGGAGACTACAAATAAAACCCCCTTTCTCGCTACCTTTTAGACACACTTTTAAGAATGAGAGGGGGGGCTTTTCCAGATGAAACCGGCGGGATTTAAGGCATATATCACAACTGATAAGCCTATCTTAGAATGCAGGATAAGTAGCAGATGCCGCCGCAACTACCGGTTGGCGATATGATGTTTTGGTATCACCAAATAATAGGGCACTTGATAGTTGGTCGTAATTGCAGGTATCGCCAGTTTCGAAGGATCAATTAAGAATTAGTCACATACCAGATATAGTGTTCATCGGAATTGCAGGGATACGTTTTCGCTTATTCCAGGTATTGTTGAACATCACGGGAGCCGTCAAATGTTTTGAATAGAGATAATCATTGTTAAGTCGAGCCTTCTGTCTCATTGAGAGTATTACGGACGGTATCCCCCTGTGTCAGGCGCGCGGTTTGTTCGCGTCGGCTGGACACAGCATTAACATAACAACTAATTGGATACAGATCCTGATGTTGATCAATTGGGCGTATATAAATGGTAACCTTAAGATCGTTAAGCTACTGCATGCATACAGTTAATCAATTCTCTGACTTCAACAGCTGCTATGCCGGAATTGATATCGGACATGGCGTAGGGAATGACCAACTCGTTGTTATGAATTAGCGCACCACAGGAATAAACAACATTGGGAACATATCCCTCGCGCTCTTTCTCATGCGGGACAAGCAACGGCTCATCCAGGCGGGCGATGATTTTTGAGGGATTTTCGAGATCAAGCAACATGGCGCCGATGCAATATTGACGCATGGGCCCGACACCGTGGGTGAGCACGATCCAGCCTTCATTGGTCTCCAGGGGGGAACCGCAGTTGCCGATCTGGATGAATTCCCAAGGATGTTCAGGCTCCTGGATGATTTGGGACTTCTGCCAGAAATGGATATTGTCTGAGAACATGATATGATTGTTTTCACCGTCCTGACGCGAGAGCATGGCATAGCGGCCGTCAATTTTCCGCGGGAAAAGCGCCATGCCTTTGTTTTGTACTGCTTTACCGTTGAGCGTCAAAACGTTGAATGTGATAAAATCCTTTGTTTCAATCAACTGCGGTAAAATCGTAATA
>JBDRPF010000024.1:0-49264 GCA_043827325.1 Pseudomonadota bacterium
AAACAGCGGCATCGAGTAAAAGCACGAAGTCTGCTCTGTTTTTGGACGGTAAAAGAGCTGGGAATGAGCAGCATAGCTGTTGCCGGCAGACTGGGAATAACTCAGTCTGCTGCCAGCAGATTGGCTCAAAGAGGCGAGAAGTTGGCCATTGAAAATAGCCTTTTTCTTGAAGAATAGACAAAATGCATAATTGTATGACCGTCCCTCTCTCCGTCCCTCTGTCCTCCAGATAAAACTTGCTCGTTTGGGGGCTGTAACGTCAATGCAAGATTTACAGGAGATACGGGGGAATCGTTTTGAAAAACTGAAAGGGGAAAGACAAGGTCAATATAGCATACGAATAAATGATCAATACCGGATTTGTTTTAAATGGGAAGAAGAAAACGCGGTAGATGTCGAGATTATCGACTACCATTAAAAATATAAAGGGGCCACAAAAATGAATCAAATACATTATACTCCTGTACATCCCGGTGAAGTACTAAAAGATGAGCTTGACGAGGTTGGTCTCACTCAATCAGCACTTGCAAAACATATCGGGGTGTTACCGAAAACAATTAATGAAATATGCCGTGGTAAAAGAGGCATAAGTGCAGAAATGGCAATAAGGCTTTCGAAGGCTTTGGGAGGCAGACCTCAGTTTTGGTTAAATTTACAAAATAACTGGGAGATCAGTCAGATTGATGAAACTGCTTATCAAGATATTAACCATGTTGCCGCATGATGGGAATATAATATAAAATCAACGGCTAATGACATGACGATTCTCAGGAAACGGCGTGTCTTAAGAGGGCTCACAGCAAAAACAGGGCAAGGAACGAAGTCTTCGGCGCACTGAAAACATGGCACGGTGCACAGTTTTCAGGGGATCAGATATCGCAATCAGAGGATGTCAGGTCAGGCAAACCCCAATTTTGATAATTGTCAAATCATCTTCCTCCGGTTAGAATTAACCCTGATTTCAAACATTCGAAGAAAGGAGGTTGGCGCGATGAAAAGATACCCGTTGTTTTGCACGATTGTTTTTTTAGCGATGGCTTTCTTTTTTTCCATGGGGGGCGCCGGAAAAGGCCTTGCGGCGGCATATTCCGGAATAGACGTTCTGGGGCCCCAATCGGAGAGAGCCCTCGGGGAGCAGCGATTGCTGATCGTTGCAGTTCGCTTTCCGGATGTAAATCCGAATCTGTCCCTCGAGAAGATAAAGGATAGGGCTGTAACGGGATTAAATTCTTATGTCACAGAGCAATCCTACGGGCAGGCATGGCTGAAAAGCGATTTTGTGGGCTGGGTTTCACTCCCGGATCCCATTTCGAAATACAGGATAAGCCCCAACAATTTCGAAGTTGACCGGGGAAGAGTGAGAAAGCTCGTGGAGGATACCATGACGGCCGTTGAAGCCCGTGTGGATTTTTCCCGATACCAGAATATGCTCATCATCCCGGGCGCGTCGACCACACCGGGAAAGGGGTACGGCATGATGTGCTACTGCGCCAATCCCGGAATGCTGACAGGCGTGAGGGGGAACCCCGCGTTTGTAACCCTGACCTCCCAAAACGGTAAAACATTCTCCGGCGGCGTTTTGGTGGGCACGGAAAATGCCCCTCTGGGGATGTTTGCCCATGATTTTTTCCACGCGCTGGGCGGGGTTTATCAAAACAAGCGTCTTGTACCCTGACTCTATAATTTTGAGCGTCAGGCTGACGCTTCCAGAATGCACAAATGGGAATACTGCACCAATTATATCGGGCCATGGGACGTGATGTCCGCCCATTATATCAAACCGAAGTCGCCGCCGCCGGGAATTTGTTCATTCACCAAAATAAGGCTGGGGTGGATCTCCGAAAAACAGGTCCGGCTGATCCAGCCCGGTGAAACCGGGTATGTGTCGCTTTCTCCCCTTGAAAAAAAAGGCGAGACGCTGGTTGTCAAGATTCCTCTGGATGGCGGAAAATACTACCTGGTGGAGAACAGGCAGCCCATCGGGAATGATCGCATCCTGCCCGACTCCGGTATCCTGGTGCTAAAAGTGGACCCCGGGGCGCAGGAAGGTTCCGGAACGGTAAGGGCCATGGATGCGAACCCGGATGCGCCCAATTTTTCACAGGCCACCTTCCGGCTGGACCGGGCCGATCGAACACGGTTTCTGGACAAAGACAATGACATCGCCGTTATCCCGCTCTGGGCGGAGGATGAACGGCTGGATGTCCTCGTGACCGATCGGAACAAAAGCGATGCCGCCCTGAAAGCGGCGCTCGATATACAGGGGCTTCTGCAGAAATACCCGAAACCGAGGAAAGAGCGGACGAACCGGCTGATCGAGGAATCGATCAACGCGTTTAAAAATTATGATTTCACATCGTGCGTTGAGATGATCAAGGCCGGCGTAAAATGAGAAATCAGATTTCAGAAAGCACTGCCTGAAGTTTCTCCGGGTCATATTTTTGTGATATCAGGGGGCCTTTGCTCAAGGCTTCGATCCGGCTGACAAAGGTCGGCTTTTCTTTTTGGTAAATAATTCCGATGGGTATCCTGTCGCCCCATTCCCTGGCGAGATTCATGGCGTTTTCGAAATTGTCCGGCGCATAGCCCTCCTCGGCCAGATCGTACACCCTTTTGTTGTACCACTCGTATGTGTTGACGCGGTTGAAAGAGACACAGGGCTGAAGGATGTCGATGAGGCTGAACCCCTTGTGCCGTATCCCTTCACGGATCAACCGGCTCAGGTGCGCCTTGTTGCCCGAAACACCGCGGGCCACAAACCCGGCGCCGAGGGCGAGGGCAACCGCAAGGGGGTTGAACGGCTCTGAAATTACACCATGCGGCTGCACGGCCGTAACCGTGCCGAGATCCGTGGTCGGGGATGCCTGTCCCTTGGTCAGTCCGTAGATTTTGTTGTCGTGCACCAGCAGCGTGAGGTCCACATTGCGGCGAATGGCGTGCATGAAATGATTTCCCCCTTCGCCGTAACAGTCCCCGTCACCGGAGTTGACGATTATATTCAGATCGTGGTTTGCCAGCTTGGCGCCCGTGGCCAGGGGAAGGGCGCGGCCATGCAGCGCATGAAACATGTTGCATTTCAAAAAATGGGGTGTTTTGGCGGCCTGACCGATCCCGGAAACGATCAGCAGCTTTTCAGGCGGTATTTCCATGCCGGCGAGCGCATCCTTCATTGCCGCGAGAATTCCGAAATTTCCGCATCCCGGACACCAGTGATTTGCATAAGAAGATTCGTAATCATTGACGCTGACCATAATAACACCTCTTTATTTTAAACATATCGTTTTTGAACGGCTTCAACGATTTCATTCGGGTAAAACGGCCTTCCGTCGTATTTCAATACGGCACCCGAGTGAGCCAGCCCGGTTTGCTCCCTGATGAGCTGGCCCAGCTGGGCGGTTGAGTTCTGCTCCACCACGATGAATTTTTTCGCCGTTTCAAGGGCCGGTGTCGCCGATTCTGCGGGGAACGGCCACAGGTCCGTGAAGCTCAAAGATCCGACACTTGCCCCTTCCGCTCTCAGTTGGTCAACGGCCTCTTTTATGGCCCCTTCCGTGGAACCCCATCCCACCAGAAGCAGGTCGGCATCTCCGTGATACGCTTTTGGCGGATTCATTTCTCCGAGCATGTGCGGCACTTTCGCGTTCCGTTTGTCCACCATGCGAATCCTGTCCGGTATCGCTTCGCTGATATGGCCGTCTTCCCTGTGCTCGTCACTGGAGATCACCACCAGGGCCTTGCCCGCGCAGGGAACCGCCCGCGGAGAAACGCCGGTGGGCGTGACCGAGAACCGCCTGTATCCGGCGGGGTCTTCCATCTGGTCATCGGCCACGATGAAGCGCTCGATTTTTTCCGGTGCGGCGAGTTCTTTTTCCACGATGTACAGTGAATCCTGAAGGTATTGATCGGTAAGAATGATCGCGGGCACCTGATACTTTTCAGCAAGATGGAATGCCCGGGCGGTAATTTCAAACGCCTCCTCCGGCATGCCCGGGGCAAATACAAATCGAGGAAACTCGTCCTGAGACGCCCGGATGACAAAGTGTAGATCTCCCTGACCCGTGCGCGTGGGGAGACCCGTTGCCGGACCCGGCCGCTGGGCATCGACGATAACAATGGGGGTTTCCGTAATGGCAGCGAGCCCCAGCCCTTCGGTCATCAGGCAGAATCCGCCGCCCGATGTGGACGTCATGGCCCTGACCCCGGCAAAAGACGCACCGATAATCATGTTTACGGCGGCGATCTCGTCCTCCACCTGTTCGACAACCAGGGGAAACCGGTCGGACAGTGCGGCCAGGTGGGTCATGATTCCCGTTGCCGGCGACATGGGATAAAAGGCCGCAAGGCGGCAATCGGCGGCAAGGGCGCCGAGGGCGATGGATTTGGAGCCGTCCATGAGCGCGCCTTTGGGTTTGCCCGTTTTCCACTCCAAGGCCCATTTAAAGGACACGTCTTCCACCGACCGGTATCCCAACCGGGCGGCGTGTACATTTTTCTTGACAACATCGGCGCCCTTATTCCCGAACTGTTCCGACAGGACTTCTTCGCAGAGTTCAAACGGCGCGCCCAGAAGTGCAAGACACGCCCCGGCGGCCACGGTGTTTGAAAAAAGCATGCCCCCGCTCTCTTTGGCGAGTTTGCCGAGGGGTATGTTCAGGACGTTTGCTTCGGACGATGTTGATTCTTCGTCCATCATGACGAGGCCGTCGGCATCGAGGGCGTCCCGGTGCAGGTCAAAGGTCTCCCGGTTCAGCGCTACGAGGAGGTGTACCCGGTGACAGGGCGCATGCACGGGCGTATCGGAAATGCGTATCTGGAAAAAACTGTGCCCGCCTCTTATCCTGGACTCAAAATCGTTTATGGCCATGATGTACAGCCCGGCCTTCTGGCAAACCAGCGCCAAAATGTGCCCGACGGTCTGTATCCCCTGGCCGGCCTCACCGCCGATCTTTACGGTTACGTCGATACCCATCTGTATCCCCCTCCCAGCAGCCGCTCTCCGTCTGTTATTCTCAATCGAGCTGTCGTTCAATTGAGCTTACAGCAGTGTGATGTTATCCCGAAGCTGGGCAATTTCAATCCCGAGGCTCACGCACTGCTTTCCTTCCATGCACGACTCCGCATCCCCGCTTTCGAGGAATGTTTTGAGTTCGTGATGATCCTTTTTCAGATCCACCACCCAGGTTTTCTGCTCTTCATCATAGTCGACGTTGATGTCGATCCCGCACTCACCGATGTCAGGATACAATTCTTGAATCTTATCACAAAGTTTATTTTTATCAATCATGGTATCATCCTCCTTTTCCAATTTAATGGACCCCGAGCCGCATTATCTGCTCATTTCATTCACCCCATCAATGTAATGCAGTATGCGGGAGAGTCAAATCGCCACCGCCCCGTAAAGCTCCCGGGCCTGATAAGAACTTCGCACGAACGGACCGCTGGCAACCCCGGTAAAACCCATTGCCAGCGCGGTTGAACGCCAGGCGTCGAATTCCTCGGGAGAAACATACCGCGCCACCGGGTTACCACTATAATCACAAACGAGAGTTTAGAACTGCTTGGCCTGAAGCAAGGTCGGCTAATTACCGCAGAGGTCAAGGCGCCATGGGTCATCTTATACGGAGGGAGTGAGGAACCGGTTTGCAGCGCGGAAAACAGATTTAATGGGCTTATCACACGCATTACAAAAGGTGAGATAAACACCGAATACACTGTCCGTATTTCTGATGGGACCGAATTATGTGCTGTTATTTCCACAGAGCGCCGTGGGCGCTTTGCACATAAACTGGGTGACAGGGTTTGGGCATTGTTCAATTGTTTCGCCGTGGTGCTGCATGCGGACTGACGGCCTCGCTCGGTTGTTCTATCTTGGAGAATAGGGGGCGCAGATAAAAATATAAGTTTCTAATTGTTTGTCAGTCGATAACCAAACTTATTTGCCAGTTTCTCACCCGGGGAAATAATCGGGACGTTTATGATTTTATGCTTTTAGCAATGGGTTTGGGCCACAGGAGCATCATTACCTTTCAAGTTTTGTAAGTTCTATCATTATTGTCACCAGCATGGGGCGTTTATTGATATCATGAACATCAATATAGCGAATTCTGCCCTCCTTATCGATAACAAAGATAGCCCTTTCTGAAAGACCTTCCGAACGCAAAATCCCATATTTTTTTGCCACTGAACCATGGGGCCAAAAATCGGAAAGGACGGGAAACCATAGTTTGCCCATCTGTTTTGTCCATGCAAACAGGGTTGGAATACCGCGTCTATGGTTTCATGTCCAAACGCCAGCCCACGCACAACAACTGCTCATGCAACATCCGGGTTAGGCTTCAGCCCGGCGCAAACTTCCCGGTACTGGTTGAACACCTTTCCTGCAGACACTGCCATCACAATGGCCTGGATTGTCCCCAGCTCCGCTTCTGACACGCCCTTCTCACCGGCAATTCCAGTGAGTATTTCCATACACGGGTAACAGCCAACCGCCATCGCCGCCCCCATCTCGATCATGAATGTTGTCTTGGGGTCAATAACTCCGTTTGAGATCATCTCATCGTGAAACTGAATAAAACTTTTTTTCAGATTCTTCGGCATCATGGGCATCTCCTTCCATGTTATTGCGGGTTTTTGTTTCTTTGATGAACGACACACAGGCTTGACTATGAAAGCCTATCGGCATAGTGGATATATATAGGGTTAATTATCGGGTCAAACGATTTGTTTCGATTTGACAGATCGATTTTTTCGATCAGAAGGAGACCGGATGGAGATACGCCACCTCAGAGCATTCCAGACAGTTGCCAGGTTCCTTAGCTTCAACCGGGCAGCCAATGAGCTTAATTATGCCCAATCCAGCATATCCGCCCAGATCCAGGCACTGGAAGAAGAGCTGGGCGTTCGACTCTTTGACAGGCTTGGCAGGCGTATCTTGCTGACCGAAGCCGGGGTTAGATTGCTCCAATATGCCGAGAAGATACTTGACCTGGCGGATGAAGCCCCGTCCGGAGTGGCCGGTGCAAGGGAGTTGAGAGGCTCTTTAACCATAAAGGTTCCCGAAACAATCGGTGTCCACCGACTGCCGCCGGTTATCAGCCGGTTTCGGCATCGCTATCCGAAGGTCCGGCTGCGTCTCGTCTCCTGTTCCCATGACGGTCTTCAAAAGGATCTTCGCAAAGGCATCACCGATCTCGCGTTCTTGCTGGCCGAATCCATTCATGCGGCAGATCTTGAAGCAGAAGTACTGGGAATCGAGCCCCTGGTACTGGTCTCCCACCCCGAACACCGTTTGGCAACACAACCGGAAGTTCACGCCCGGGATTTGGAAGGCGAGACCATCCCGTTATCGACGGTGGATTGCAGCTATCGGAGAAGTCTGGAATCGATCCTTGGGGAGGAGAACATTCGATATGATGTTGCACTTGAATTCAACAGCGTCGAAGCGCTAAAGCGCTGCATCATGTCAGGAACGGGGATTACGATTCTTCCTGAAATCACCGTGACGGAGGACATCTCAAAGGGGTTGCTTTCAGCGCTGCCATGGGCTGATGAGAAATTGGAGGTCGCTACTCTGATGATATGGTACAAAGAGAGGTGGGTTTCTCCAACATTGGCTGCCTTTATGGAAACGGCAAGAGAAGTGTTGAAGGAGGCCTACGGATCCGGCTCGAATAATACCCAGTGAATATGCCGGTAAGAAGGTCGCATGCGCTCAAGGATCGGGGAGCAACCAAAGGGTATGGCATTACAGCGAAACGGCACTCTGCCGGTTTGAGCTTGGATTTTTAAATGAATAATCATCAGAAAAAAACAGGGCGTATCCGATATTCTGGCATAAACCTTGTGTGTATTGTGCGTATGATTTTGTTTAATTTGTTATAAAAAACACGCTTGAGCCGGGGTAGGGAACGCGGTCGTATTCTCCAGGGTTTCAGTGTCAAAACAGGTTTTTAGAAAAGGAGGAATCAATGAAAAAAAGCATAATCGTCATGAGTGCAATTGTTCTTGTTGCGGGGATGGTCATCGGTTCGATGGCTTTCGCCGATATGCCGGGGGCGGATCCCGCAGCGCTGTGGACTTACATCACCAAGGATTCACCTTACACGGAATGGGGTTTCTGGCCGGATCATCAGGGCATGCAGTCGGGGCGTGCGCCCCACGGGCCGTTGCACAAGGTTTATGTCAATGACCGGGGCCTGAACTCTTCCAAGCCGCCGCTCAAGGACGGTTCCATACTGGTAAAGGAGAACTACAGCAAAGACGAAAAGCTCGGGGCCATCACCGTGATGTACAAGGTAAACGATTACAACCCCGGTGACGGAGACTGGTTCTGGGTGAAGTATTCGCCGGATGGAAAGGTCGATGCATTCGGAAAGCCCAATGGGTGTATCGGCTGCCATGGCGTCCGGGCAGACAACGACTTTGTAACGACACATGAATTCAAATAAATAATTGCTGAACGCTTCAACGGGAGGAGGCGTCATGCTTTTTCTCCACCCTGTCCTTCAACTGTCGGCCAATCTACTGGCAGTGTACGTATTCTTTCTCGGCGTGCAGCGGTTTCGCTTACTTCACCTGAAACAAAAAGCGAAGTTCGATTGGAAACGGCATGTGCTCCTGGGCAAAATCGTCTTGTTGGCATGGCCGGCCGGCATGCTGGGCGGCGCCGGAATGGCGTATATCACCTGGCATGGATTTCTGATAACAGGGACTCATGGCAAAACGGCCCTGGTGATGCTGCCCCTGATTTTCTTAGGGCTCATTTCAGGCCTGTACATGAACCGAAATAAAAAAAAGCGCACATTGCTTCCACTGTTTCACGGTGTTAACAATATGGTGGTTCTGTCGCTGGCCTTGTACCAGGTGCTTAGCGGCTGGTGGGTGTTGAATGCTTATGTGTTCGGGTAATACAAGGAGGAAATTATGGCGACGTATGATTTCGATATTGGTGTTATCGGCGGGGGGTCTGCGGGACTGACCGTCACTTCAGGCGCCGCCCAGCTGGGAGCCAAGACCCTTCTTATAGAAAAGGAAGACAAGCTGGGAGGCGACTGCCTGCATTTCGGCTGTGTCCCCAGCAAGACGCTCATCAAAACCGCCCGCGTCTATCACATGATGAAAAAGGCAAAAGCATTCGGACTGCCTCAGGTGGAGTTGCCGCCGGTTGACTTCAAGCAAGTGTCAAACCGGATTAAATCCGTTATCGACATCATACAGAAGCACGACTCCGAGGAGAGGTTCTGTTCACTGGGCGCCAAGGTGGAATTCGGCACCCCCGAGTTTGCGGACGAACACGCGGTTCGCATGAATGGAAAAACGATTTCCGCAAAGAACTGGGTCATTGCCACGGGGTCCTCTCCGGTTGTTCCGCCCATAGAAGGGCTGCATCAGACGCCGCACATTACCAACAGGGAAATTTTCTATCTGGATCACCTGCCGAAATCCATGATCATACTGGGCGGCGGTCCCATCGGCATTGAAATGGGCCAGGCCTTCAACCGTCTGGGGGCCCGGGTCTATATCGTGGATCGCGCGGACCAGATACTCGGAAAAGAGGACAGGGACATGGCCGACACGGTCATGGACGTCATGCGATCTGAAGGTGTTGTCTTTCACCTGAACACTTCCATTTCGTCCGCGAAAGACCTGGGCAACAAAAGAGAAGTGATATTGAAAGACGGCGATGGAAAGACCGTGAAGCTCAGTGCGGAAATCCTTCTCGTTGCAATGGGAAGATCCGCCAACGCCGGTGAACTGGGGCTCGAAGGTGTCGGCGTTGAATTCGACCGAAGCGGTATCACGGTTGACAAAAGACTGAGAACGAGTCAAAAACATATCTATGCTGCCGGCGATGTCAACGGGGGGTTCCAGTTCACGCATGCAGCCGGGTACGAGGGCGGCATTGTGGTCAGCAATGCCGTTTTTCACCTTCCCCGGAAGACGGATTACACCTTTCTGCCGTGGTGCACCTACACCGACCCGGAGCTTGCGAGCATCGGGATGAACGAAAAAGCGGCACGGAAAGCCGGAATCGCGTATTCGGTGTGGACAGAGGCGTTCAAGGATAACGATAGAAGCCTGGCAGAAGGAGAAACAGTGGGCCGGATAAAAATGATACTGGACGAAAAAGAAAAACCCATCGGCGTCCAGATTCTGGGTCCGCACGCCGGGGACCTGATCAACGAGTGGGTAGCGGTGCTGAACGGAAAGGTGAAGCTTTCCACCTTGGCCGCCGCGGTGCACCCCTATCCGACGATCGGCGAAATCAACAAAAAGGTTGCGGGCGCCTACTTCTCTCCGAAGATATTTTCAGACAAGATTAAAAAAGGCCTCAAATTTTTCTTTCACTTAAGAGGCAGGGCCTGTAGCATAAACGCGTGCGAGGAGTAAGGGAGAATGCTTCCAGACAGGATTGACACTATTTTCGTTTTTTTCGGTTTTCAGACGAAACAATAAAAATTACAACGATAGTTTAAAAATAATATTTATCGTGATTTCACGATTTCGTGTTTTCGTGATCATTTAATGTTCTTCCCATAAAAAGATGGACCGTTCCTGGGGAAAAAGGAGATTTCAATATGGAGACATACTACACGCCTGAAGATCTGCCGAAATTCGAAGAGATCGGGAAGGCCGCGCCTGTGCTCGCTCAAAAGTTTTTCGAGTACTATGCCGCGGTTTTTGCCGAGGGTGAACTCACGGAAAGAGAAAAGTCGCTCATTGCGCTTGCCGTTGCCCACACCGTTCAATGTCCGTACTGCATCGACGCCTACACGCAGGCGTGCCTGGAAAAAGGGTCGAACCTCGAAGAGATGACAGAGGCGATCCACGTTGCGACGGCCATACGCGGCGGTTCTTCACTGGTTCACGGGATCCAGATGCGAAACATTGCCGGAAAGCTGTCCATGTAATAGTCATCGGAGTAGAAAATGCTTACCGAAGAGACAACCCGCGAAACAACGGCGGTTTCATTAAAAGCATTTGCCGGGATACCGCCTTTCAGCCTGAACCTTTCAAAGAGAGGGCTCAAGCTGAACCGCGATAAAACCCGCATACTGCAGGTCAATCTCGGTTTTCTCTGCAACCAGGCCTGCCGCCACTGTCACCTGAACGCAGGTCCGGCCCGCAAGGAGAACATGGAATCCGGAATCGTGGACGAGGTAATTGACTACGCCCGGCGGAGCCGGTTCGAAACCATTGACATCACCGGCGGGGCCCCGGAATTGAACCCGAACATTGAAAAACTGATTGAAGGCACCGCGCACCGGGTAACGAGGGTTATGCTGCGGTCCAACCTCTCGGCCCTGAATGACGGCAGCAGGGATCATTTGCCGGAACTGCTGAAATCTTTTAAGGTGGTGATCGTTGCATCATTTCCTTCGTTAAATGCGCTGCAGTCAAATTCACAGCGCGGCGACGGGATCTTTGAAATCAGCATCGATGCGCTGAAAAAACTGAACGCAATCGGATATGGCCGGGGCGGCTCCGGGCTGGAACTCAACCTGGTGTCCAACCCCACCGGCGCTTTCCTTCCCCCGTCACAGGCTGAAACGGAAAAGCGGTTTCGAAGGGTTTTAAAGAACAAGTGGGGGGTTGTCTTCAACAATCTCTACAATTTTGCCAATGTGCCGCTGGGGAGATATCGCCAGTGGCTCGTGAGGTCGGGTAATTTTGACAGGTACATGGGAAAGCTCCATTCCAGTTTCAACCCCTGCGCTGTCGACAATGTCATGTGCCGCACCCTGGTGTCTGTTTCCTGGGACGGGTACCTGTACGACTGCGACTTCAATCTGGCCAAAGGCATTTTTATGGGCGGGCGGAAAATCCACATCTCTGAAATGCCGGGCCCGCCGGAGCCGGAGGGTCACATCGCCACGGCAGATCACTGCTACACGTGCACTGCCGGACCGGGATTCACCTGAGGCGGGTCTATTGACGCCTAGTTTAGGCCGTGAACGTTCACGTTTATCCCCGACGGGATGCTTCGCGCGAAAATCGATATTCGGATTTAAACAGCGTTGTTATGGAACAGGCTCATTCAAAGGGCGAATTAACGCCGGGTCCTCCGGCCCGGATTCTTTGTTGAGGAAAAGGAGTGTCCATGGACAAGAGGGAATTTACACGGAAGATCACGGTAAAGGGCAATGCATTCACCATTTACGATGTGAATTTACTGGAGCAATCGGGGCTGGCCGATATCGGCCGCCTGCCGTTTTCCATTAAAATTCTGGTGGAGAACCTGTTGCGGAAACTGGACGGCCGTGTTGTTAGGGAAGAAGACCTGATGAACATTGCTCGATGGAAAAAACACTATGACCGGCCCGTGGAGATACCGTTTCACCCGGCACGGGTCCTCATGCAGGATTTTACCGGTGTTCCGGCGGTGGTAGACCTTGCCGCCATGCGGGATGCGATAAAAGCTCTCGGCGGCGATCCCATGAAAATCAACCCGCTTGTCCCTGTGGACCTGGTCGTGGATCATTCCATTCAGGTGGACTATTTCGGCACCGCGGATTCGCTGACCAAAAACGTTGCAAAAGAATACGAACGCAACGGAGAACGATACGCCTTGCTGAAATGGGCGCAGAAGAGCTTCAGCAATTTCAGGGTCGTCCCGCCGAATTCAGGAATATGCCACCAGGTGAACCTGGAGTATCTGGGACAGGTAATCATGGTCGAAGGCGGTCTGGCCTTTCCGGACACGCTGGTCGGGACCGATTCACACACGACCATGATCAACGGCATCGGCGTCATGGGGTGGGGCGTCGGCGGCATCGAGGCGGAGGCCGTCATGCTGGGTCAGCCCTATTACATGTCGATCCCGGAAGTGATCGGAGTGAAACTCACGGGCGAGTTGACGGAAGGCGTCACCGCCACGGACCTCGTGCTCTTCGTTACGGAACTCCTGAGAGGGCACAACGTGGTTGAAAAGTTCGTGGAATTTTTCGGCCCGGGAATGAAGCGGCTTGCCGTTCCCGACAGGGCGACCATCGCCAACATGTCTCCCGAGTACGGGGCCACCATGGGATTCTTTCCGGTGGACGAAAAGACCATCGAATATCTTCGAATGACCAACCGGGAAAAACAGGCGGACATCGTCGATGCCTGCACCCGAAAACTGGGACTCTATTACACCGGCGATTCAGACCCCGAGTACACCACCGTACTGGAACTCGATCTGTCGACGGTGGTTCCTTCCCTGGCCGGCCCGGCCCGGCCCCAGGACAGATCCGGCTTAACGGACCTGAAGCAGGCATTCGCCCGGCTTCTCGGCTGCGAATACGACAGGGACACCGACGTACAGCACATGTCGACGTTCCATGACGAATCCGGCTCCAAAACGGTCCGGCGGGCATTCTGCAAACCCATCAAAAAGCGCCAGGTGGAACTGGAACTGAACGGTGAACCAATGAAAATCGGTGACGGCAGCATCGTGATCGCCGCCATTACGTCATGCACCAACACGTCAAACCCCTACGTGCTGATCGGCGCGGGGCTGGTGGCAAAAAACGCCGTCAAAAAGGGGCTTCGCATACCGCCGTTCGTCAAGACGTCCCTTGCGCCGGGTTCCCGTGTCGTCATGGATTACATGGAAGACTCCGGACTGATCCCCTACCTGGAAGCCGTCGGATTCCATCTGGCCGCCTTCGGGTGCACCACCTGCATCGGCAACAGCGGGCCTTTGCACCCGGACATCGAGCGGGTCATAAAGGAGAACGACATGACCGTGGCCGCCGTTCTGTCGGGCAACCGGAATTTCGAAGCCCGAATTCACCAGAGCATCCGGGGAAATTTTCTTGCATCGCCGATGCTGGTGGTCGCCTTTGCCCTTGCCGGACGGATCGACATCGACCTGACGTTCGAGCCGGTCGGACGGACGCCCAACGGGGAACCGGTCTATCTGGAGGATATCTGGCCGGGCCACGATGAAATCGACGCGCTGGTAAAAAAGCATGTCAAAAAAGAATTCTACGAAACGCAATACAGCCGGATTTTCGAGGGAGATGCGTTCTGGAAGCGTCTGCCCGAAACGGAAAGCACGACCTACGCGTGGGACCCGGAATCGACCTACATCAAGAATCCCCCCTACTTTACACATTTCTCGCTCGATCTGACGGCGTCGGCCAACCTGGAATCGGGACGCGCCCTCCTTCTCCTCGGCGATTCCGTGACCACCGATCACATTTCCCCGGCAGGGGCCATCCCGAAGGACTACCCGGCCGGCCAATACCTGATCGGCAAAGGGGTGGCGGTGCCGGACTTCAACTCTTACGGGTCCCGGAGGGGAAACCACGAGGTGATGATGCGGGGCACCTTCGGCAACATCCGCATCAAAAACCGCCTGGTCGAACCCAGGGAAGGGAGCTACACGGTGAAATTTCCAGAAACCGAAGAGATGACCGTTTACGACGCGGCCATGCGCTACAGGGAGAAGGATATTCCGCTCGTGGTGTTTGGCGGTAAAGAATACGGAGCCGGTTCCTCCAGAGACTGGGCGGCCAAAGGGACCCGCCTGCTCGGCGTTCGGGCGGTCATCGCGGAATCGTTCGAACGGATCCACCGGAGCAATCTGGTCGGGATGGGCGTGCTGCCGCTGATCTTTTCAAAAGGCGATTCCTGGGAAAGCCTCGGTCTCGACGGATCGGAAACCTTTTTCATCGGCGGCATTGAAAATATGTCGCCCGGGAAAAAGGTCGACATCCGTGCCGTAAAGGGGGACGGCTCCGAGGTGACGTTCCGGGCCAAGTCCAGGCTCGATACCGTTGTGGATGTCGATTATTTCGAACATGGCGGGATTCTTCCGTACGTGCTGCGCAGGATAATGGCGGCGGCCCTGGAGTGATGCTGCTGATCCGGGGGAAATACGATTCAAAGCACGCGCGAAGCATCCTGGTTGGGATAAATATGAATTTAGGTCCAAAAGCGCTTTTTGCCCCCTATCAAGGGGCTTGCTGAGGCCCCTCGTTCTGCGGGTGGCGAATCACTTGTGAAATAGCCTTTATATCCATTTGATCCGGTCGAGGCGGTAGTGAACGAACACGGTTTTGCCTGGAAATATGGTCCGGCCCCTGTTCTGTTGAGGCGTCAGCCCTACCGTGAAGGGCAGGTTCCCGACGATAACCGTGGCAAAGATCCGGCCCGAGTTTCTTT
Organism: Pseudomonadota bacterium; assembly: GCA_043827325.1. Classification (GTDB taxonomy): domain Bacteria; phylum Desulfobacterota; class Desulfobacteria; order Desulfobacterales; family UBA11574; genus JBDRPF01. The sequence goes on from JBDRPF010000024.1 coordinate 15,151, forward strand.
CAAGGCTGAGCCGGGAAACAATGCCGCGCAAGATACGTTCATCACCGCCGGTTTCAGCATCCGCTTCACTGACAGAGAGGTCATCGATCACGGCGGCGGTCTCCGGGTCGGGCGCCGCCGGCACGCTCAGCTGTTGTCCGTCCGATAAAATCTTTCCCCATTTTCCGGTTTCCAATTCCTGCCAGGGTCCGAAAACTATGGTCTCGCTGCCGGTTCCGAATATTTTGCCTCTGAATAAATGCAGCAGCTGGTCGCAGATCTCATACAGCCATTGCCAGTCGTGACTGGCAACAATGAGCGTGGTACCCAGTTCCCTTCGCGCCCTGAGGGATGCCTCCATAATGAGCTGCGCGCTGGCCGCATCCACGCTGGCCGTCGGTTCATCCAGCAGAAGAACTTTGGGCTTTAATGCCAGTCGTGCCGCCAGCGCGACACGCTGGGCCTCCCCGCCGGAAAGGGCGTACCACGGCCGCCGGGCAAAATCTGCCGGCAGGCCGACCAGAGAGAGCGCTTCGTTGACCCTGCCGACGACATCCATGGGATTGCCCCTCAACTCGAGACCGTATGATACATTCTTGAACACGCTGCGTTTCATGAGAAAGGGTTCCTGCGGAAGCAGGGTGATGAGAAACCGGGCTTCATCCGAGAAGGGCTCCGCCGGGCGGCCGTTAAAAAGAACTTTCCCCTCTGTCGGTCTTTCAATCAGGCCCAGCAATCTCAAAAGCGTGCTTTTTCCGCTGCCGTTCGGGCCCAGGAAGCCGACGATGGAGGCAGGTTGAACGGCAAAATGATCGATTTCCAGGGCAGTTTTGCCGGAATACGAATGTTTCAGTGATGTGATTTCATAGATCGGCGGGTCCAATTTTAATACCTTCGGCGCAAAAATGAGACGGAGACGTTGACACAGAATGCGATGGCCAGAAGAACAAGGCCGAGCGCGACGCCCATGCCGAATTGGCCCTTGTTTGTTTCCAGTGCGATCGCCGTTGTAATGGTGCGCGTGTGCCACTTGATGTTGCCCCCGACCATCATGGAGATTCCCACCTCCGTCATTACGCGCCCGTATGCGGCGATCGCACCTGCCAGTATGCCGTGCCGGCATTCCCACAGGCTGCTAAAAAAAAGCTGTCTCCGGTTGGCCCCCATGGACATGATCGTAATTCGAAGCTTTTTATCCATGCTTTCAACCGCGGTCGCGCTCAGGCCGATGACGATGGGCAAGGCCAGGATTGTCTGGCCGATGGCAATGCCGGGAAGGGTGAATAGCAGATCGAGGTTTCCCAGTGGACCGCGACGGGTCAGAAACGCGTAAACGAGAAGGCCGATAAAGACCGTGGGCAGGGCCATGAGTGTGTCCACGATGGTCCGGACAGAAGTTTTTCCGCTGAAATCAAAGTGGCCGAGGCAAAATCCGAGCGGTATCCCGATGACCAGGCTGCATCCGATGGAATAGCTGGACACCTTTACGGTGGCCAGTATGGCGGAGTAGGTTTCAGCGTTGCCGCTCGTTAACAATTTTATGGCCTGGAAAAAACCTTCCAACAGGAAATTCATGGCAATACCGCGTCAGAAAAAATGCGACCGCACCGAAAACAATTCGCAAACATTCACCGCTCACGTGCAATCGCATTTTTCGATAGATTTTTATTAAAACAGTTTCAGCGTACGCTACATTTTCGCATTCGGCGTGAATAACGGTTTTCCCAGAAGCGTAAAGTCCCCGATCAGTTTCTGCGCCTCCGGACCAATGATCCATTCGATGAACTGCTTGGCCGTGTCGTATTTCACCTTTTCACAGCGCTTGGGGTTTATGGCGATCACGCTGTACTGATTGAGCAGCACCGCGTCTCCTTCCACCAGGATCTTGAGCGGCGGGTTCCCTTTGAGATTGTCTTCGTACTTGATGTAGGTCCCCCTGTCCGTCATCGTGTACCCATCGCGTTCCGCGGCGACATTTATGGTTGCCAGCATGCCCTGCCCGGTCTGAACGTACCAGTTTTCCTTTTCCGGGACGGGCAGTTCCGCTGCTTTCCACAATGAAAATTCTTTTTTGTGCGTTCCGGAATTGTCCCCCCGGCTCACAAAAACGGCCTGTTTCGCTTTCAATGTCGTCAACGCGTCTTTGATTGATTTTTCGCGGATTCCGGCCTTGTCCGCAGCCGGCCCGATGATGATAAAGTCGTTGTACATAACTTCGCGACGATCCGCCCCGAAACCGTCGTCCACGAATTTTTTTTCCGAAGCCGGCGCGTGCACCATGAGAATGTCCACATCGCAGTTTTCGCCCAATTTGAGGGCTTTGCCGGTCCCTGTCGCCGTCCACTTCAATTCAACGCCGGTCGCCGCTTTGAACTTCGGAGCGATATAGTCCAGCAGACCCGTGTTGTCCGTGCTGGTGGTGGTCGCCATCATTAGAATTTTTTCTTCAGCCCAAGAACTTGCCGGCATGAGATACACAGCTAAAACCAAACACAATACCATCAACAACAATCGTCTCATCTTTCGCTCCTTTCTTCAGGCACCATTTTTGATTTCTGTTAAGTTTGACGAACTCGTAAAAAGTCAAAATTGAGACGGCAAAGCCGTTAAGTTTTTTTTGGAAAAAGCATTCTGCCGCTCAGGCGGATGTCGTACCCTTTCAGCGATTCAGCGATCTTACAAAATTGCGCTTCCAGCAAAAGCCCTAAAAACTGCTGCACACAGGCGTCAAAAAACCGTTCCTTGAAAATCATCAGATCATATCTCTCCCAGCGCAGCGGCACAAAATCGATATCCAGCAGGCCGGCAACCGCATGGATACCGAGGCCGGCATGGGCACGGCCGGCAAGGATATCGAGGCCGACGTCCAGATGGCGGTGGACTTCGGTGTGGTAGCCATCGATTTTATCACCGCGCACGGCAGCCTTTTTCAACTCCTGGTCCAGCAACAGCCGGGTGCCCGTTCCCAGCGGCCGGTTTACAATGCGGATTCCCGGACGGGCAAGGTCGGAAACCGCTGTGATGTTTTCAGGGTTGCCTTTTGCCACCAGGATGCCCTGCTCGCGTTTGCAGAAATTCACGATCGCCGGCATGTGTTCGAGTTCCCGGCTGGCAAATTCAAAATTGTATTCTTCGCCGTTTTCCTGCAGCAAATGGCTGGAAGCAATGTGGCAGAAATTTTGCCGCAACGCCTGCAGCCCCCCCATGCTTCCCAGGTTGCCGAACACCGCAATATTTCCGGGGAATCGCGTGTTGTAAAGGGACATCACTTTGTCCAGCAGCAAATCGTTGCTTCCGGTGATGATGAGAACCGCCTGTGAGACTGAAGGGCTCCCGGCGGTTGTTGGATAATTTATGGTGTTTGCCGCGACCCACTGCTCCACCAGGTTTTGCGGAAACAACCATTTTCCGGTGACTTTGGATGCGGGCAATCCTTTCTCGGAAACAAGGCTGTAAACCATTTTTTCGTTAATACTCAAAAATTGAGCAACCTCTTTTGTGGTTAAAAACTGACTCATCGGACTACCCCCTGCTGTGCGCCCGGAATTGCTGCAAGACCCGGCAATGAATAATTTTTGCTGCCCGTGTTTTATTTTTTCCAATACACCCGAACGGATGGACAAGCCTGTCGCCTTTAATTTAGTATAAAACAACCTTTTATTGTCCATACAACTACATAATTAGAAATATACTGTCAATATTTAGATTGACATGGGACACATAATAACAATAAATAACCATAAATAACAACCTGGCCCTTTCGTTTACGCAAAATTCACTTCAAAACCGGAGGAACCCGGCAAACAATCGATGGACTTAGCGAAACGGGATGCGGATAGTGTGGATCATGAAGGGAAACGCCGTGTTCGATTTCGGTAGGGATCGGATCGATTGCCAGGAAATATCTTGTTTTTTAGTGCAGCGGTTCAGTGTCACGTGACCCGTGACTCGGAACATGAGGCCGGCGAAGCCGGCACGGAGGACGAAAGGAAGGGGCCGGTGAAGGGTGCAAGCTGTTCACTTTACACCCCCTCACCCGGCCTCTCCCCCTTCAGGGGAAGGGAAATACTGTTATGGGATGGGCTGTCTTTATCCCGGACTTTCGGGCAGAAACCGTTCCACTGTTGCCTTTCCTTTCAGATCGATTATGTACAGATCCAACTGGCTGCGTGCTTTTTCCTGAACCAGATACTGCTGAATCTTGTCTTTGGTTTCCGCGGAACTCAATATCGTCTCGGGCTTTTTGTCGACGACTTTAATCAGGTGGTATCCGAATCGGGTTTCGACAACATCGCTCACTTCGCCCGGCTTTAATCCGAACGCCGATTCTTCGAAAGGTTTCACCATCTGTCCCCTCCCGAAATACCCCAGGTCGCCTCCTTTGGGAGCGCTCGGCCCTTCAGAATATTGTGTGGCAAGAGCTTCGAAATCCTCTCCTTTTTTGATTTTATTCTGAATGTCTACAAGCTTATTCCGTGCCGCGGTTTTTGTTGCATCGTCCGCGCCGGGTTCAACCTTGATCAGAATATGACTTGCCTTTACCTGCTCGGATTTTTTAAAAAATTTCGGATTTTCGTCATAGTACGCCTTGATTTCTTCATCGGACACCGTAACCTTCTGAACGATTTCCTGGTCGATGAACTGCTGAATCGCCAGCCCTTTACTGAACTCGGATTTCAGGGCAGCCTCGGAAAGCTCCATTTTTTCCAATGCGTTTTTGAATTCGATTTCATTTGGAAACCGTGCCTTCAATGCATTCATCTGGTTGTTGACGGCGTCATCTTCGATTTTGATCCCTTTCTTCTGACTTTCCTGAAAGAGCAACTCTTTGCTGATGAGCGTTTCAAGAATTTCCGTCCGGATTTCTTTCAACTGCGATTCGCTTAAAGATTGCCCGGAGATAGAAAGCTGCTGATAGACGCGAGTAGTTTCCCGGTCGAGATCCTCTTTCGGGATCACAGTTCCGTTCACGATGGCAACGTTGCCTTCCGAATCCGATTCTTCTGCGGCCGAAGATAATACCGGCAAGGCGATGAACGCCAGGCTCAACGCCGTCAGTAGAAGGAAATAACGTCCAGGTTTTCGTATTTGCATTTAAAGTTCTCCCTTAGTTGTCGGTTAAAAAGTGTACACAAAACCAGCCGGGCTGGTTCTGGTGGTTTTCGGCGTTTATTTTTAAACGATGATTATAAGTTCGATGTCGAGCACCAGTGTCTGGCCGGCTCATGATATTCTCCTCTGAGTTTTTGCTTTTTAGCAATATGGCGATGACAGGTCAAGAGTTCTTTGGTCCATCCTTTGTCCGAGATTGTTTGGCAGGAATACGGAAATCCAATAAAATGCTGCAGGGTACTCTTTAATTTTTTTGAGCTGCTTCCTTTTAAAATCTTCTTGACAACACAACGGTTTTCCTTCGAAATATCGAAAAGGGTTTTAAAATATGGTTACGACTGAAGAAAAACCGGAGAAGAAACAATCGAAGCCCGTGTTGAAGGCTGTCCTGTTGCTGGTTTTTATCGTGTCGGCGATTTTTCTGATCCGTTTTACACCGGTTAAGAATTATCTGACGGCCGACGCCCTGGGCCGGTTTCTGGAAACCGCGGGGTTATGGGCACCGCTGGTCTACATCGCGGTTTATGCGGTGGGCGTATGCCTGTTTGTGCCCGGAACCCTGCTGACCGGTCTGGGGGCCGCCATATTCGGTGCCTACCGGGGTTTCGTGTATGTCTGGATCGGCGCCATGATCGGTGCCGGCGGCGCATTTTTCATCGGACGGACCCTGGGAAGGGATTTTGCCGCGTCACTTGTCGGCGACAGGCTCAAAAAATACGACGATGCCATCGAACGAAACGGATTTGCCACAGTCCTGTATCTTCGGCTTGTTTATTTTCCGTTTACGCCAATGAACTTCGGCATGGGGCTGACCAAGGTCCGGTTCCGGGATTATCTTGCAGGAACAGGTCTGGGTATTGTCGTAGGCACCTTTATCTTCACTTTTTTTATCGGGACACTGAAAGACGTCTGGGCGTCCGGGAACTGGGGAGAGCTGATTTCTTTTAGAGTCTTTTTCTCCATTGCCCTTTTTGTCTTTTCTTTTTTTATTCCGAAGATCATCAAGAAGATCAAAGGATCCAAACGGAACATGTTTATGTAAACCGCTATGTGGAAATGGTCGGGGACATGCCGAAAAATTGCACTGAACGATTGATCGTTTTCACCCGTTATCCGGAACCCGGTACCACCAAAACCCGGCTCATTCCGGTTCTGGGGGCAAAAGGTGCGGCAGATCTTCAGCGAAAGATGACTGAAAACACCTTTTCTCAGGTGAGGTCGCTGTCCGAATCGCGTGAGATCACCGTCGAAATCCGGTTCGACGGCGGCGATGAACGCCGGATGAAAAACTGGCTCGGTCCGGATTATCTTTATCAGCCCCAGGGCGATGGTGATATCGGGCTTCGTATGCAGCGATCTTTCGAGAAAGTCTTCGAAGACGGCGTGGATTCGGCTGTTCTCATCGGTACTGACATTCCCGACATAACGGAGGACCTGCTCGAGAGGGCCTTCGATGATCTCAAACAGAACGGTGCGGTGCTGGGCCCGGCCGGAGACGGCGGCTATTACCTCATCGGGCTGAAACGGTCCGCGCTGCCCGGAATCGGCCGTGATCTGTTTGCCGGTATGAGGTGGGGTACGGATGATGTTTTTCAGAAAACTCTGGAGGTTGTGAAACGTTCGGAAATACGGTTTTCACTCCTGAACGTTCTGGAAGATGTGGATCGGCCTGAAGATCTTCCGATCTGGGAAAAGGCGGGACGTCCGAAACGGCCTGATTTTTCACCCGGTTTTATTTCCGTTGTCATACCGACCGTCAACGAGGCAGAGAATATACAGAAAACCCTTGAAAGCGTCGGGTTGGCCGACAACCGGGAAATCATCGTGGTGGACGGGGGAAGCAGGGACAATACCGTATCACTGGCAAAATCACGGGGCGCAACCGTTTTGACCTGCGGGCCGCCGCGGGCCCGGCAAATGAACCGTGGAGCCGCGGCCGCAACCGGGAATATCCTCCTCTTTCTCCATGCCGACACCCGGGTTCCTGAAAAATTTGACGCGCACATCATCAACGCCCTCGGGCAATCCAATGTTGCCGGCGGCGCGTTTGAGCTGCGGATAGATTCTCCGCTTCCGGCGCTGCGGCGGATCGAGCGACTGGCAAACTGGCGGTCCCGCAGATTACGATTGCCCTACGGGGACCAGGGGATTTTCATGACCCGGGAACGCTTCCAACAGATGGGCGGCTTCCCGGATATTCCGATTATGGAAGACTTTGAACTGGCCCGGCGTTTGAAAAGAAAGGGGGATGTGGTAACCTTGAACGTACCTGTTGCTACCTCTCCCCGGCGGTGGGAGCGTCTCGGTGTTTTTAAAACCACACTGATCAACCAGATGGTTATCGCAGCATACCATGCGGGGATTTCACCGCATACGATTTCACGGTGGTATAGAAGAAGGTAGCCCGCATTTCTCATGAAAAATTTGTTTTGGAAAAAAAGAACAGGCCACACAACGGGTGTGGCCTGTTCTTGTGAAATCATGAAAAACTGAGCTTACATCTCATACAGCGGCATGATATCCGCTGCCCGTAACGGAATTTAATCCCCCTGTTCGGCCATGTAGTCGTCATACATGGTTTCAAAAAACTGCTTGTGCCTGGCTTCTTCCTGGCAGAGTATCTTGAAAACCTTAACGTTTTCAGGGTTGTCCGTCCTTCCCTGGAGCTCATTATACATTTTCAGCGCCTGTTCTTCACGCTTCATGGACATTCGTAAAATATCAACAAAATGCATCCCCGGCTCGTATTCTATCTCGTCGATATAGTCGCTTCGCTTGATATCCGGGACCCATTTCAACTTGTAATCCTTGATAAGCGCTTCGTTTTTTCCCAAATTTTCCAGCATGGACTGATGCTTTTTCTCTTCTTTAGAGAACTCCAGCAGCGTATCTTTGACAGCTTCAAACGGTTCCTGCCCGGCGCATTCCGCATAGAAGGCCGCAGCTTCCTTCTCGTTTTCTATCGCGAATTTAATAATCTCTTCAATAGATTTAAAGCCCATTGTTTCCTCCTTTTCCAATATAGATCGATTTTCTTTTTAAGCGTCTATTCTGTATATCGTGAAACCTGTCAGATGTAAAGGGTTTGTCCGGAAATACAAAGCCTGCGGCTTTGGCGAATTCCGGTTGAATATCCCGCAGTGCGCCACTGCCATAGCGGTTCTGGTTCGCCCGCCCTCCGCAGTAGCCTGCTACGGAGGATGGGTCGGCGACAAGTCTAAGCGCGCAGATTTTGCAATAGCGACTACGGCGGTTGAGAATGGAAATCCCGCCGTGCGGGGCTGCGGGGAGTTTCATTTAAGACGGATTAAAAAACCTACCAGTTTTCACCCAGAAGTTCAAAATATCCTTTCGGCTGCACGCAGGCAGGGCATTTGTCGGGCGCTTCCATGCCCGCGTGCAGATATCCGCAGTTTCTACAGCGCCACACCACGGCTTCAGTTCGTGAAAAAGTCCGGTCGGCCGCTATGTTGCCGGCAAGCTCGCGGTATCGCTTTTCATGCTGTTTTTCGGACACGGAAACGGCATCCCATGTGTCAGCCGCCCGTTCAAACCCTTCTTGCCGGGCAATCGTTGCAAAACCCGGATACATTTCCGTGTGCTCGTAGCGTTCACCGTCCGCTGATGCGACAAGATTTTCAAAGGTACCCTTGATGACGCCGGCCGGAAATCGCCATGCAATCCTCAGTGACTTTCGCTTTCATACCTACCTCCTTTTCGTGTGCAATTTCTGTGGAAATATTTTAGCATAACATACTTAAGTTAATCAAAAATGTTCGCTTCCTTCTCAGGCCGACAATCTGGCCTGCATTATACGTACACCCGTCGCCCCAGCGCAAGATAATTTCTTTCGGATTAATTGTCAGAGTCGAGTTGTGTTTTGAGCCACTTTTTTATTTTACCTTCAACCGGGTAAACCCCTTTAAGGTTTCCGTTTGTGCTCAGGAAATGATTTTTCAGTTCATCCGGTATGTCAATCTTCGCAAGTTCAACCGCCTCTTCAGAATTGCGGCGGATGAGATAAATTACGGGGGTTTCACCCCAGGTGTACACGACAAAGTAATAGGACACATCATCCCTGGAACGGATCACGTAGTTTCCTCCGGCCCAGTTGTTTCCCCATTCGAGATAAAGCCTGACCGCCTCCTCCGGCGTCATGTCCCAGTCTATTGAATTTAAAAGTTCCGCGTTATGTTTGATATCTTCCAACCGTATCATGGTTTATCTCCTTTAAAGAATTATGCAGTTGATGGTGCTCTCAATCGGAATTTAACAGTGATTTTTCAGAAAATCTTAACCGTGTATCAAATCAATTTGAAACAACGTTAATCGATTTTCGCTCTGTACAGCAGAAGACTGTTTGATACGACGGAAAGACTGCTCAAGGCCATTGCCAGGGCTGCAAGGATGGGGTGAAGCTGCCTCAAAAAGTCCGGAAAGATATCAAAGGGCTGCAAAATTCCCGCTGCAATAGGAATGAGCAGAATATTATAGCAGAAGGCCCAGAAAAGATTCTGACGCACCGTTTTCATGGTTGCCCTGCTCAGTTCGATGGCCCTGGATACACCGAGCAAGCTGCCGCTGGAAAGGATTACGTCCGCGGTTTCGATGGCCACATCCGTACCGGTCCCGATGGCCAGGCCGACGTCGGCCTGCGCCAGCGCCGGCGCGTCGTTGATCCCGTCACCGACCATGCCGACCCTTTTTCCCTTTTCCTGGAGCTCTTTTATTTTCGATGATTTTTCTTCAGGCCGAACCTCCGCAAAAATATCGTCAATGTTTACCTCGGAAGCGATGGCCCGGGCGGCCTGGAGGTTGTCCCCGGTGAGCATCACTACACGGAGGTTCTGGTTGTGAAGCGCATGAATGGCTTCCCTGGATTCCGGTTTCAGGGTGTCCGACACGGAGATCAGGCCGGACAGATTATCATCCTGCGTCAGCACCATGACTGTTTTGCCCTCTAGCTGAAGGCGGTTTATCTGATCTTCCGCGTTATGAATATCGATTCCGAGTTCTTTGAACCATCCGGGCTTTCCCACTCTTACCCGACTGCCGTTCAGCACCGCTTCAACGCCAAGCCCGCCGGAGGCTTTAAATTTAGAGACCACCCGCAGATCAATCCGTCTTTTTTCGGCTTCTTTTACAATGGCTTTGCCCAGCGGATGTTCCGATCCTTTTTCAGCGGAAGCGCCGAGCTGCAGCAGGTCGTCTTCGGTTTTAATTCGCGGGTCAAACGGTATGATGTCAACCACCGCGGGTTTCCCCATGGTGATGGTTCCGGTTTTATCCAGCACAATTGTATCGAGCTTTGTGGCGCTCTCCAGCGCCTCGCTTCTTTTAAACAGAATCCCCTTTTCAGCGCCTTTCCCCGTTCCGGCCATGATCGCCGTGGGTGTGGCAAGTCCCAGAGCGCACGGACATGCAATCACAAGAACGGCGACCAAACGGATCATGGACGGTACAAATTGGCCGGTGATTCCCCACCAAAGCGCAAAGGTTGCCAGGGCGATGAGAATGACGGATGGAACAAAGACCGCGGCCACCCGGTCTGCGAGGGCCTGAATGGGAGCCTTGCTCCCCTGGGCCTCCTGAACCAGCCTGACAATCTGAGCCAGCGCCGTATCCTTTCCAACGCGGGTTGCCCTGAACTGCAAAAGACCCTGGCCGTTTATTGTTCCGCCGACAACGGTGTCGTTGACGCGCTTATCCACGGGAAGGGGTTCGCCGGTGAGCATGGATTCATCTACCGACGATTCTCCTTCCATGACAACACCGTCAACCGGGATCCGTTCGCCGGGGCGGACGATGATGGCATCGTTTTCCTTGACACGGGTTAAAGGGATTTCTTTTTCGGTTCCGTTTTCGAGGATTGTTGCGGTTTTTGGCTGAAGCCCGATCAGTTTTCGGATGGCCCCCCCTGTTTTGCCTTTGGTTCGGGCTTCAAGCATTTTACCCAGTTTAATCAAGGTAATGATGACGGCGGATGTTTCAAAGTACACATGTCCGCCCAGAAATGAAAAAAGCAGAACAGCCAGAGAGTAAAAATACGCAACCGAAGACCCCATGGCCACGAGAACATCCATGTTCGCGCTCTTGTTTTTCAGGCTTTTCAGCCCACCGACGTAATAGTCCCAACCAGTATAAAACTGGACGGGCGTGGCGAGACCCCAAAAAAGCCAGTTGACCCATGGCTCATGGCTCCACGTGCCGGTAATGCCGAAATCCCTGCCCATGCTCATAAGGAAAAGCGGGAGGGCAAACAGAATCCCTACGGCAAATTTGCGTGTCTGGTCCTTGATTTCAGCTCTGCGTGCTTCAAGTTCGGCATCCTCACCTTCAAGTGCTTCATCCGGCGGTATGGCGGTGAATCCGGCTTTTTTTATGGCGGATACGATCTCGTCGATACCGGTAACCGAGGGGACATATTCGACATACACCCGCTCCGTGGCGAAATTGACCGAGGCCCCAACAACGCCCTGGACCTTTCTGTTTAAAGCCCTTTCGATACTCATGGCACAGTTCGCACAGGTCATGCCGGTTACCGGCAGCTCAACCTTGGTTGTGGCAACCTTAAAGCCCGCGGCGTGGATCTTTTCAACAATGGCCTTGACATGGATGCGTTCCGGATCGAAAGCAACCGCGGCATGCTCTGCCGCAAAATTTACCGTTGCATCCGTTACGCCGTCGAGTTTTTTTACCGTCCGCTCGATGGTCATGGCGCAGTTCACGCAGGTCATGCCGGTCACCGGCAGTGTCAATTTCATATCAGCCATACAACTTCTCCAACCCGGATTTTCCGGTAAAACAAAAGTAAAAAATATCGGGGCTGCTGGAAAATCCTGCTCATTCCGCCGGATAATTGATTTCCTTTAACGTGTCCTTGATCTTTTCCAGCGTAACCGGTGCGTCCCACTCGACCGTGATGCTTTTGGTTTCAGGATTACCTTCCACTTTTGTAACCCCTTGAAGCTCGCTCAGTTCGTTTTTTATGGAATTCACGCAGTGCCCGCATGAGATATTGGGTATTTTTAATGTCTGACTTTCCATGGTAAACCTCCTGTATGGATTTTATTCAAAAAGGCGTTTGTAAACACCATATCCTTCTTCTTCCAGGTTTTCCGCCGGTATAAAGCGAAGCGCCGCAGAATTTATACAGTACCGGAGCCCGGTGGGTTCAGGTCCGTCGGGAAAGACATGGCCAAGATGAGAATCCCCAAATTTGCTTCTGACTTCGGTTCGGGTCACAAACAGGCTCCTGTCTTTCACTTCGACAATGTGGTCCGGTTCGAGGGGGCGTGTAAAGCTCGGCCACCCTGTTCCGGAGTCGTATTTGTCAAGAGAACTGAAAAGGGGTTCGCCGGAAACGATATCGACGTAGATCCCCTTTGATTTGCTGTTCCAGTATTCATTTTGAAAGGGCCTTTCAGTGCCATTCTGTCGTGTAACATGGTATTGCAGCGGCGTGAGTTTTTGTTTCAACTCTTCTTCGCTCATGTTGCCGTATCTTCCGGAGCGATTTATCTGTTTCGCGTCTTCTTTCATATAATTCTTCCATTTTGATTTTTCCGTGTCATCTTGCGCAAACGAAATGTGGCCCTGCACAAGCAGAATAAAGAATATGCTGCCAAAGAATAGTGTTTTTCGGATCATTTTTTTCCTTTTCCCCCCGGGTTGTAAAATCCCCGGCGGAATTCCCTTCATCGAGGACGCTCTTCAAGATCCATCGGTATATCCAAAAACGTTCCTTTTCTAAGGATTTTTAACGTAATCCTGTTGCCGGTCCTGAATTTTCGAAGCATCCGGGCCAGCTCATCCATGGTGCGCACCGGTTCTTCGTTTATGGCAATGATCACGTCTCCGCCAGCCGGGAGCATCATATTGCCGGCCATGAATATTTTATTACTGCCTCTCAATCCGGCCCTGTATCCCGGTCCCCCCATCAGGACTTCAACGATCAGGACACCCCGATCCACCTTCAGGCCCAAGGCCTGGGAAACACCCGGGATGAGAGTAAATAGCGTAACACCCATCCACGGATGCGATACGTATCCTTTTTCTATCAGCGCCGGAATGATCTGTTTGGCCGCATCAACGGGTATGGCAAAACCGATTCCCACGCTTCCCCCTGACGGGGAGAATATGGCGGTGTTGATTCCGATAATTTCCCCGTTCGAATCAAGCAGCGGCCCGCCCGAATTTCCCATATTAATTGCAGCGTCGGTCTGGATAAGATCCTCTATCAGCATCCCGCCCGGTGACCGTATGGAACGCCCGATGGAAGAAATAATGCCGGTGGTCAGGGTTTCGGACAGTCCAAAAGGATTCCCGATGGCCAGAACTTTTTGCCCCACGCGCAAGTTGCTGGAATCCCCTAATGGCAGTGGTTCAAGGCGTTCGGCAGGCGCATCGATGCGGATGACGGCCAGGTCATTATCCGTATCGGTTCCGACAAGACGCCCGGGCCACTTGCTTCCATCTGAAAGCGTCACCTCGATGCGGTGCGCGTCCTTTATCACATGATTGTTGGTGAGGATATGACCGCGATTATCGATGATGGTTCCGGACCCGGCGCCTTCCCGGGGGATAAGGCCATGGAAAAAGTCCCGCTCCACGACGACACTGGTTATGTTTACCACGCCCCTTGCTGCGGTTTTGTAAACGGTTATGCTGTTTTCTTCGTCTTTTGTTAGCGACCATGCCCCGGATGCGTAAAGGCCGCACCAAAGGAACAGCGCCAAAGCACACAACCGGACACTCCATTTGCAAACGGAATTCATAGGCATTTCGGTTTCCTCACCCTGTTTTTTTGGTCAAGGTTCTCCGCTAAAAGCTGCTCGGTCGAGAAACGGCATTTGAAGAGAGCGCTCAATTCACAACCACTACCGATATGTCTTTTGCCAGATTGAATACTTTTTGGGAAACACTTCCGAGAATAAATTCCTTGATCCCGGAAAGACCCCTTCTCCCCAGGACGATGGCGTCATAACCGGACTGGGCCTCTTTCACGATATCTCTCGCGATCCCGTTTTTTTTCACCTCTGTTTTTATGGTAATATTCTTTTCTTCAAATCCCGCATCCGTGAGTATCTGGGTCGCCTTTTGTTGGGCATTGCGAACCAGCTCCTTCTTTTTCTCTTCAAGAATGCAGAAAGAATCCTGCTGCGCCGTAAAATAAGGGGTCAGTTCGGGGCTGTTCATTTCACACAATGCGGCGGTGTCCGGAATGACGTTAAAAAGGGTAACACTGTTATCCGAAGAGAAATAATTTGCCACAAATTCAACCGCCCGCATGGCGTTTTCAGAGTCGTCGAATGCCACCAGTAAGTTTTTTGCCATCTGTATCCTCCATTTCCTGTGATCGATTTCAGTTTTTTACATGCAACGCATCTTTGTTCACACGATTGAAACCACGTCTGTCGATTGCGGGATAAAAACAGATATAGAAACAAAGTAGGCACGATATTTGCTTTTTCAAGCTGAAAATCTGACGATTGATCTCCGGGAGAATACATTGACTTTGATCGGGGATGTTGAACCTGTTGAAGGGGCCAACGAAGAAAAAATTATGTCCGAATTCGAAACAGGCAGAGACTATCGACAGTTTACGGTTTCCACCGTAATTGATCAAAGCAAAATTGATGCGAATCTTGCCGATGGGGTCTTAAGGCTTATGTTACCCAAGGTTGAAGAGGCCAAACCGCGCAGGATCGAGGTTAAACCGGATAACCTGAACCTTGCAAAATTCAGGGCTAATCATTTTCATATGCCGGATCTGGTGGAAACTGCCATATGTCAGCCTTCCGGCATTTCTTTTTATTTTTGCGCGTTGAAGATTACAGGCCGTGCGTTGTGTTTTGTCTGGTTTTTTGGTGTCTCAGGAACGCATCCAGGGCCTCGATCACAACAACGGTGAAGTCGGTATTGTTTTCCTCTACATAGCTTTCAACTCTTTCAGCGAGCCTGCACGGGATCTTTATCTGGAACTCCCGGGTTAAATCCGCACATTGATCTTTGAATTTCTTGCTGGTCATATTGGCCCTGTCCCTTTCAATATCTTTATAGCGTTCAAACTTATCGCGGGCCATTTTATTTCAATTTTTCAGTTTGTACAACCCTTCAAACAGGGCCGGATCAGGTTAATCGTGATATATTCACGATTTTGAACCCAAAAGTTATTGATTTGTATTCAAAACCTGATAGAATGATTTTGAAAAAAAAACATCCGGATTCCTACTCACTTCAACGCCTTGCGAGAACCATGAATGACATTGAATTTATAATTGAAAGATTAAAAGCAAACGAGAAAATCGCTCAGAAATTCTATGAGGTCGAGACGAAGATTCTCTCCATTCTCAATTTCAGGGACCTTTTTGAAGTACTCCTTTCTGAAATCAGAGAGAAATTCAACGTGCCCTACGCATGGATCTCCATAATTGAAAAAAGTGAGCTGTCAACGTTCATAAGGTCCGTCGGTTCTTCCGATACGCTGAAAAAACACCTTAACAGGATGCACAGATCGGTTTTTAAAGAGATTGTCGGCGACACGATGGATCCGGTACTCGTCAACAGCAACCTGAAACCGTTTTTCAAGCTTTTCCCCAAGGGCGAGAAATACGATATCAAATCTATGGCTGTGTGCCCCATTTCTCTTCATGGAGAGATTGTCGGAAGCCTGAATCTGGCCGATATTTCGGAATCGCGGTTTCAGCCCGGTCTTGATGTCGTTTTTCTTGAAAATCTTTCCGTAAAGGTGTCTCTCTGCCTGTCGAATGTTGTCGCACATGAAAAACTGAAGTTTCTCGCCTATCATGACCCGGTTACAAATCTGCTCAACCGGAGAGTTATGGAAGATGTCCTGAACCGGGAATTTGTCCGTTCAAAGCGTTACCAGAAAAGTCTTTCGGTTGTTTTTATCGATCTTGATGATTTCAAGCGTGTCAATGATACTTACGGGCACAATTGCGGGGATGATCTCTTGAAGCACACGGCAAAACAACTGGTTCAAATGTGCCGGGAAACCGATGTCGTTACACGGTTTGCCGGAGACGAATTCGTCATTATCCTACCCGAAACTTCCGCTGAAAACGCATCGCAACTTCTCGCCCGCCTCGTTAAAAACCTCGCGATGTTCCCTCTGAAAAAAGGAGGAACGATAATTCCGGTTGCCATCAGCTACGGTGTGGCGTCCACCGAAGATAAAGCGATCAAAAACTACAAACAGCTTTTAAAAAGAGCGGATCAGAACCTGTACCAGGAGAAAAAGAAAGTCGATACATCGGCACCGTGATATCTTTTATTTTTGTTCCTGTTTCACCTTCTTTGCGTACTTGGCCGCAGAAAGCCCGGCCACACACCCTTCACCAACAGCCTTGGCCATCTGCCACGGCGGGCCGCAGATGTCCCCTGCCGCATACACGCCCGCCATATTGGTCTGCTGCTTTTTATCGGTTACGATGTATTGAAAAGATTCATCATCGAGTGCAACCCCCAGGGCGGCGGCCAGCTCAACCGCGCCTTTTGCACCGGTTTCGATAAACACGCCCTCCACGTCCAGCCATTGGTTGTTGTCCATGTACAGACCTTGAACCTTGTCCTCACCCGCGATGTTTTTGACTTTGCGCCCCAGGTGAATAATGACGTCCGATTCCTCATGGAGAAACCGGGCACCGGAATCCGAAGCCTGTTTTACGCCCTGCTTTAAAAGTTCCTCTCCGGAAACTCCGCTCAGGCAGCAATAGTTTTCGACATGGGCTTTATACAGGCTGGATTTATACTTTCTGCCCATAACCAGCACCGACGCCTTGGCCCGGGCGGCGTGAATCGCCGCCTGAAGCCCGGCAGGCCCGGTTCCGAAAATAACGACGTCGTAGATTTCCTGGCTCATTGTATCCTCCGGTTTCGGATTAAGAATATCAGTTTAAGACCACACAACACGATATTTTTTGAGAAAGTCTATGGGGTTGTATGACAATTTTGCCTTGCGCAGCCCTTCGTCTCCAAGGTCCTGTTCTCGGTTAACGATTTTGAAATTCCCGCCCGAGTGCTCGAGAAACATCTGGTTGACCGCCTGATACACACCTTTATAGTCCGGGCTTCCCTTTTCAAAATGAACCACCAGGGTGTCTTCAGCCAGACTTTCTGCGATGGTGTAGGCTGCCATTTTCTCTTCGACGATGAGTGCACCACCCATAATGCCCTTCAGGTTTTCCCATTGGTCAAGAGTTCTTGAAATCGCGCGATTTTCAGACGAAAGCGATTCGGAAGACTCACAGTCCCGCCAGGTGCACCAATCCTCCTGCATCCCCATCGCCATTTCGATCATGGCTGTTTCAAAGGGAACGTATTCAAAGTCGTATTTTTTTCTGAACTGATTCAAGAGGTTCTTTTTTTTGTGAAAACTTTTTCCCCCGAGCGCGATGAGATCATCCACCGCGTAGAGATAATCCCAATGCTCCCTCGATTCTTCAGCGGCAATTCTTTGGCCGATACGCTTCTCCCAAATCCGGAAAAGCGTTTCAGGAATCCGCGCAAAGAGCGTCCGGCCGGAAAAAGTTTCGTCCAGGCATTTGTTCCAGCCCACATGTTCCCATGGTCCCACAGGGGCCCAGTAAATCGTTTCCGGACGATTCTGCTGAATCCAGACAAGCTCGTCCGACCATGCCCAGCAAAGGCCGTGTTCCTCAGCCCATCCCCAGAGGTTCACAAAACTGTACTCGGAAGACTTTTGCGCGCATTGGCTGAAACGGTCCAGATATTCCTCCTGTCTGTCCAAGGCTATCGGTTCAAAATTTAATGACATGTCACATGACCATCCTTTTTAGTTGTTTTGTAAAACTATAGCAGTTTTCAGAAATATGTTCCACCGGTCTTTTCGGATTTGCGTGGATGTTGACCGTTACATTCGGCACCGGATATGATACTATTGGGCCATCACCATAAAATATCGATTTAAACCATAAGGAGGGAATTATGCGCTGGAAACAGTTTTTCACCCCTGTTACGTCCCTTGATGGAGATCAGGCCAGAAAATTCATGGCAGATAAATCTCCCGGCGAATTTACGATTCTGGATGTGCGTCAGCCCGGCGAGTATGAAGCAGGCCATATCCCCGGGTCCAAGCTCATTCCCCTGCCGGACCTGACGGAAAGGCTTGGGGAGATCGATCCCCAAAAACCGACCCTGGTTTACTGAGCGATTGGAGGACGCAGCCGGGTCGCTGCCCAGATGCTGGCGGGAAAGGGTTTCGAGAATGTCTATAACGTGACCGGCGGGTTTAAGGGATGGCAAGGCGAGGCCGCCATCGGTGAAGCGGAAATGGGGCTGGAGTTCTTTACGGGAGATGAATCGCCGGAGGTTACGCTTGTGGTCGCTTATTCCCTTGAAGAAGGTCTCCTCGATTTTTACCTGTCCATGATGCCCAGGGTAAAGAATGCGGAGGTTAAAAAGGTATTTGAAAAACTTTCTGAGATAGAAATCAAGCATCAGGACCGTATATTCAAGGAATATGTTAGAATATCCGGAACATCGGCAAGCCGCGAGACGTTTGAAAAAAACACCGTTATCGATGCCGTGGAAGGCGGTCTGACGACACAGGAGTATTTAGACCTGTACAAGCCGGACTGGGAGTCCGCGGCGGATATTATCGGACTTGCAATGTCCATAGAGGCCCAGGCACTTGATTTGTATCTGCGCGCCGCAGACAGGAGCAGCAATCCGGAAAGCAAAAAAGTGCTCATACAGATTGCGGATGAAGAACGGGTGCATCTGGCCCGGCTCGGCAAGCTCATGGACAACGTGTAGCTGCCGTCAAAACAACGAATCGTCCTGCCGGATGCTTACGAATAAGAGCATTCATGTTTGGACAGGATTACAGGATAAACAAGATATTTTTGCCTTTCCGGAAGAAAGGCAAAAAGCATTACCCCTCTTCGAGGGAAAGCGTTCACTCGTTGCGTCGACAAAAGAGTCATGCAAGGGGAAAAGCATCCATTGTTGATTTCTCACCCCTTTTTCCCGCTGAAGCAGAATTGCGTTTTCACGGCTTCATCCGGCCTTTTCTCAAGGCGAACGCCGCAACCCGTGAAAAAAAATCAAGTCAATCCAGTTAATCCTGTCAGAAAAAAAGACCATAGGAGGCGACAGTGGAAAAACATGATGTCGTGATATTCAAACCGTATCCGTTCGAGGTCGGACAAAAGATAAACATAGACGGCGGTCCGCGCGGCGGCGACTGGGAGGTTATCGGGGTGAGCGACCGCAAGGCCAGATTTCGCTGCCCGGTCTCATTTCGAGAATTTGATTGGGATCGCTTCTGCTATTTTGTGGAAGCGCGGCCAGGGGTAGAGTGGCCCAAAACCGATTAGAAGTTCCGCCGCTGGATCATCCCGTCCAAATCGCCGGTCCACTTTATGTTGGCGACATTGGGAAGGCTATAGCATCCGGTGCTTTGGTGCCGGATGGCTTTGCGGGACCCCGGGCATACGCCGGTGCGCCAAGAAAAGAAACGGCAACGGCGAGTGCCGCAATAAATTTCGTGTGTTTCACTGTAACCCTCCTGTCGAGGTATTTAATTACCGCGGAGGAAATGGTATCAAGTCTTGAATTGTGAACAGGTGCGCTCGGTGGAAAAATCAAATGGACGTTAAATCAATATGCCCATCCGATCGCATAGCATTTTGGGAGTTACTTTACTCATTGCTTTGTCTCTTTTCAACGTATTTGTTTGTGAATAGTCGTTTGCATCTCTGATTTTATTTTTTCGGGGTTTTGCCTTCCGTATACGGTTCAGAGTGCGACGTCACTTTCTCGACGACATTTCGCTCAAGACCCACCTGGGTAATCCGGTGCATTTCCATGGATTCCACAGTGATTTTGCATCCGGGAAGTTGAACCGAGTCGCCGACTTCAGGCACCCGGTCAAGGCGCGTGTAAATGAGCCCTGCCAGTGTTTTGTAATCTCCGACAGGGAAAGAGAGATTGATCATCCTTTCGAGATCTTCCAGGTAGATACTCGGATCAATAATAATTTTTTCTTCTTTTCCCTTTGTTGTTATAAACTGGGGGGCTGATGAGAACTCGTCTTCGTATTCGCCAACGACTTCCTCTAAGATGTCCTCCAGCGTAACGATCCCGGCAGTACCGCCATGCTCATCGATAACGATCGCCATTTGCTGTCTATAGGCTTTGAAGTCCGCGAGCAGAGATCTGAGAGATTTGGTTTCAGGAACCACGTAAGGGGACAGCATAATTTCGCTGATCGGAAGTTCGATTTTTTGGGACATCTCTTCAGGGCTGATGTTGTTCAACACTTCCTTTATAGAAAGTATGCCCACGATGTTATCGATATCCTTATCATATACCGGATAACGATGGTGTCTGTCCTGTCGAAAAATCTCAAGGAACGCTTTAACTGTCATGTCCTTGTGAAGACTGACGATTTTTGTACGCGGGACCATGATTTCATCGGCAGAATGTTCTTCGAGGTCGAAAACGGCCTGTATCATCGCCGTCTCCTCCGGTTCTAGGATGCCCTCTGATTCACTTGCGACCAGGATAGAGCGAATTTCATCTTCCGATATTGACAAGTGTCCGCTGATCGGGCTGGCCAAATCCTTTTGTCCCAAAAACCTCAAAAGACTGTTTGAAGCAGAGTTCAGCAACCAGATGACTGATGAGAGCAAGCGGTAGAGACCGTTGATTGTTCTCGCTACGGCAAGGCTGGTCCTCACCGGCTTGTGGAAGGCATAGACTTTCGGGGCCAACTCTCCCCCGACGATATGCAACGCCGAAATGAACATGAAGGCCATTATTTGGGCAGAAATTTCTGCGACATAATGGGCGCTGGGGCGAGGTACAATTGCTGAAAGAGGTGCAACAACAAAATTTATCAGTGGATTGAGTGCCGTGGTAATCGTAGAAATTCCGATAGCTCCAAGGGCTAACGACATTAATGTGATTCCTATTTGGGTCACGGAATAGAAACGTTCTGGTTCAGAGTGAAGAATTTTCACGATCTTCGCAGCCGAATCTCCATGTTCGGCGAGCTGATGAATACGGCTGCGCCGCGCTGAAGTGAGTGCGATTTCCGAGCCCACAAAAAATGCATTCCCCAGAATAAGCAGGAATATCCCGAAAAGCTTTATAAAAATAAAAGAATCCATCTCTGTCTCCCGTTTGTCCAATGAGACGTCATGTCTTTTTCAACAATCAAAATATCCGTGAAATATCTTTTAGTTAATCTGTCTATCATCCACTTTCCGTATCTTCAAGATTAAAATCATTCATAACATTGAGAAACCCCGACAACCAGCTTAAGATGATAAAAAAACTCAGTGAAAAGCTGAGAGTCAACATTGAAGAGTACCCTGCAGCAAGACTTGTCGGCGATCTCAAGTCGAGTCGCTGCAGGGAATGCGCTCGCTTTTTCGGTTCAAATTGAGTTCGATACTTATAAGTTGACGGAAACAGGCGCGGAGGATAAACTGTCGGCATGTCTGCAACACTCAATTTTCAGAGAAAATTTTCAGCATTGCTGGTTTACGGCAGGCCCCCTCTCGTCTTTGGCGGAATGCTTTGCGCACTTGGTGTTATGTGGAGTCGAGACCCAAGGCTCTACACCCTGGGGGTGATGCTGCTTATCACTTCGATGTGCCTTGACCTGATCGACGGATGGCTTGCCACCCAGTTCCACCTCCACTCCACATTGGCTCACCTCATCGACCGTGTCATGGACAAGATTGTATATTCGCTCATTTTCCCACTGGTGGCTGTGGGGTCCATGTGGCGACTCCTGTTTACTTCGGCCGGCGGTACCAAGGCTGAATTGCTGCACAGCATTTTTGTCCTGATACTTTGCGTAACGGTTTTGACACGAGACAATTTTGCCCACTTCATGCGGTTTTTTGCCATTCGCACGGGACCGGAACCTGAAAAAAAAGAGTTTACGCGGCTCAGGACCATAGTGGCGGCTCCGGTCGGTACACTGTTGTATGCACACGCCTTTTTTGTGTCCGGGGGCCCGAATTTGAAAATTTACCTGTGGATTTCCTGGCTGGGAAATCTTCCCCTGCACGTTTTGTTTTTGATCGAGATCGTTTTTTTAATTATTAACTTCGGATCTATTGCAGCATACTGTCGAAAATACGGAACCTACTGTCTGGATGAGATTTGTGACGAGGATGAACGCATTCGGCGAAACATTTTGTCTTTTTTCCCAAATTCATTAACCATCATGAACGCAATGATGGGGTTGCTGGCACTTCTTTTTGCTTATCAGAATCGTTTTCGTGAGGCCTATCTTTGTTTGATCGGCGCCGCCATTTTCGACAAACTCGACGGAGCCCTGGCACGAAAACTGGGCCTCACAGAGCCCCTTCCCGAACAGGAACAGATATCTCGGATCAGCTTTGGAGGCATTCTTGATGACATTGCCGATGCCGTCAGCTTCTGTGTCGTCCCGGCCTTGATATTTTATTTGTCTTTTCCGGAAACATCTGATCCCGTGATCCGGCACCTTCCGATTGGAGGGGTTGCATTCCTCTATGCATTTATGGGGGTCGCCCGGCTGGTTTACTTTACCATTGACCGCACCCCTGTTCCCGGATTTTTTAAAGGCATGCCGACGCCGGCGGCAGCATTACTGGTAACAGCCCCATTGATCATGTTCAACCAGGCCATTGTAGAATCTTCAGAATGGGTTCGCCACTGGGGCGTTTTCTGTTTCGGCCTAATGGTTTTTGCAGCGATCTTAATGAACTTTTACCCCATTCGCTATCTGCATCTCGGCCGTTTTATGGACAAGCATTTTTGGTTTGGTCGTTTGAATATGATATTGCTGATTATTGCCATATTTACACCCTATTTGGGATATGTAGCGTTACTGTATATGTTTCTTTATGTCCTTTCACCCCTGGTAACCCGTCACCTCCTGCTGAAACAAAAATAGACGGGCTGCAATCAACAAGGCGTTAGGATAAGTTTCAATTAAGCCCACGAAAAGAAGTATGCAACCTTGATACTCTCAATGTAGTGCGCCACGAGCGCACTTTTATATAAAAGTGTGCGTAACTGCGCAAAAGATGAGGGAAGGCCCCTCGGAGCCGGTTTGCAGGAGCAGGCTTCAAACCACCTAAAGCTGCGTTGGTAAAGAGCCAAGGTAGTGAGCGTTTAGGAGAAGTCACGGCATAGGATCGTGGCAGGTATGACTCAGAGAGACGAGCGCAAGCGAACCACTCGATGAGGCGGCGAAAGATTATGGACGAGGTCAAAACCGTGGTCGCGTTCCTCCGGGAGAACGGGCAAAACGCCCTTGTCAGTCTGGGATGCGGCAGACAGATCAACCGGATCGACAATCACCTGCGCCTGATGGTCGCATTGAACCTGACCTATTACGTGGGCATCGACTGCGAGCCTTACATCGAGGCGGCTTCCGATGACCTCTTCATGAACCCCGGCGAATCTATGTCGCTGCTATCCGGCCATTACAGCGAAAGTCTGCACTTCTTTTGGAAAGCACTGAAGCTCTTTCCCGGTACTTTTATGGAAGAACTTTTAGATGTGCATTGCGCCGCGGTTGTCTGCCAGCGAGTTTATCCCGACTGCCGCTGGGAGGAGTCGATCGCCTCCATGAATCCGCTGATTGTGCTTCAGGAAGACCTGCACGGCTGTGAGCGGCAGAAGCTCCGGGGCAAACAGTATGTGCGGAACTGGTCGAAAATCCGCAGTTATGGATTGCAGCCCTTTCGTCCCTGGCGTATTTTCCCCGGTGAAAAGAACCTGGTGTTATGGCGCCGCAAGGATTTTGCAGGAAAGGATGAAACCGGCGACAGTTCCGGATGGCTTGAGCGAATTGCGGAACGTTTCATCGGCTGACCTTCATTGATCCAGATTTGATGTAACCTCCTTGTTTTAATTTGCCCCGTACACAATCAAAATTTTCCACCGCATCCCCTTCAAAACAGGCAATTCTTATCCACCACCCGAATAGAAGCCACGCTGCTATTTTTTCGTATCAATTCGCTCACGAATACGTTTCGCAACATCCTCACCGATCTCCTTGATTTCTCGAGCTGTTAAAATTTCCTCTCCTAAAAAGATTTTCAACCCAACGACAACAGGCTCAAGGGCTTGAATGTCCGGGGACTGTTCTAAAATCTTAATCGCTTTGCCAGCATATCCTGCCCCAGCGGCGTTTATGAAATAGTCTGTTATTTCGCCAAGCCCCTTTTTAAGAAAATCTTTGTCATTTAAAAATTGCCTTGCGATTTTTAAAGATTCATCCCATTTCCCCAAACCACCTAACATGGCGGCAAGGGTATGCTGGTATTCCGGTTTTTCCTGATCTTTTCCGACCGCTTCCTTGCTCCATGCTTCAGCATGTTCAAAATGTGTGTCATACCCGTTCTCAAAAAATAGCCATGCCAGAGTGTTTAAACTTTGTGCGGTTCGTCCTGATACTTCTAAAAATCTCGCGGCTGTTTCAAGTGCTCTTTCAGGGTTTTTTAATGATTCAAATTGGCATTTAATCAGATTTTTCCAACCACTTGAAACAGTTGGTTTAATTTCAATAGAACGATTATAAGCTTCCTCTGCTTCTTCGTGGCGGTCTAATTTATTTGATAGCAAATGTCCAAGACTGTTCCATCCCCTTACATCTTCAGGATCAATTTCAATTATCCTTCTAAATGCCTCCTCTGCTTCTTCATAACGGTTTAATTTATATGACAGCAAGTTTCCAAGATTTCCCCATGCAAATATAAGTTTCGGATCGATTTCAATTGCTCTCCGGTAGGCTTTCTCAGCTTCCTCATGACGGCCTAACTTGTCTGTAAGTAAAAACCCTAGACTATTCCAAGCAGGTGCATGTTCAGGATTGATATCTATTGCTCGGCGGTAGGTCTCCGCGGCCTCTTCAAAACGGTTAAATCCATCTTTTAGTAAAATGCCAAGATTAACCCAAACTGTTACATTTTTAGGATCGATCTCAATTGCCCGGCGGTAAGTCTCCTCGGCTTTTATAAAATCTTTTAGCTTATAGTGCAGCAAACAACCAAGGCTCTCCCAAGCAACAATGTAATTAGAATCAATCCGGGTCGCTTTTTCAAAGGCTGCTTTTGCCTCTTCTATGCGGTCCGGATGGTTTATCATAAGCTCTAATGCCAACAAGGTTAATGCACGAGGGTTGTCCGGCTGCTTTAAAATACCGGTTTCTATTTCTTTTTTGGTCAACTCTTTTTGTTTGACTTCGGTCTCTTGTTCCTCACCCGGCACTTGTCTATCTTGCGGTTCTCCCAACTTCAAAGTTTCGAAAATATGATCCGGTATGCTTTCGATAATCTTCTCTCGAAACTTCTCCACCTGGGGTTTTTTAAGGATCTCTGCGATTAACTGGAAGTGGTCTGTGCAAATTCCGGGATCAAGACGGCAGGCTTCATCAATCACATTTTTGGTCAAGTGAACCAGATCTTCATCCACGTAAAAATGAACCATAAAATCCACAACCGCGCGAACCCGATTCGAAGGCTCTCCGCGGCGGCGCATAAGGTGATAAATATTGTACATCCTTTCGGCGAGCTGATACCATTTTCTACGCCCCTTTTGATCATACACAACCACAGCCCCTTTTGATATAAGGCGCTGTAGGTAAGCACTGGACTTGTTGACATCGATCCTGGCGGACTCAGCCAGTTCCCGGGCCGTGGCCGGACGCCATATGTCTGCCAGGGTGACAAACACCTTGCGTTCAAGCGCAGGCAAATTGTCCAGGTGGCTTTTGAAATATTCGGTATGCTCGTCAACCAACTGGGTTAAATTCTCCATAAGCTCCCTGAACGACTTTTTAGCTGCAAAGCTCGAAATGATAACCAGAAGCCTCGGACTGCCGCCTGTCAAAATCTGGATTGGTTTTATCCGATTCAGGCTCGGTCTCTTGCCGGTAATCGATTCCCAGAGCGTCCTGCACTCCTCTGTATCAAGCGGTTTTAAATCGTGAATTTTAAACAGCTCGAACATTGCATTTCCTGAATTGTCGAGTTGATCAAATCTTGTAGTTGCCGTTCCTACAAGCATAATTCGTGGTTCATTCAGCAGCGTATGGCGCAGTTTCCATGCATCGTCCGGGGTGATTTGCTGCCCTAACAGCATATTGAGGTTCTCAACCACCAGCAGAAGCCGTTTTTTCTTCTGGTCCGCAAAATCCATCAATTGGGATAAGGCCCTTTCCCGAAGCCTTTCCTCATCGGTTTCTTTATGCAGATCTTCATAAGCTTTTTTCCACCGTTTTTTTCTGGTTTGTTCACCAATACGAAAAAGTGCTTGAAGCCAGAACTCTCCGGGCGAACATACCTCGTAGCTTTCTTCGGAAAACACAACCGGATACCATTTGTCGGCAAACACATTGTTCAGCCTAATTTCGGAAGCAACCCTTAAAACCAGGGTTGTTTTCCCCGCACCCCGTGGCGCGACAACCAGAATATGTTGGCTGCTATTTTCCTGACTTTCTCGAATTGCTTCCAGTATAAGTTCAAAATCATTATGACGTACGACAAAAGCCTGTATTAATTCCTTTTCGGTCAGAAAGGCCGGGTTGTATTTTATTGTACCTGTCGATTTCATTTACACCTTCCTTTCAAAAATCGGAATGTAGCCGAAATCAAAACGTGCTTTCCACCAGGTTTACCCGCCATGGCGGGCCCCGCCCTTCATCCCGGATTCATATCCAATTCCCCCTGTGGATGATTCTATGATCGATCCCGACACTCGCTTCCAAAAAGGGAATTCTTATCAAAAAAATCAAATGCACAAAACTTGCCCGGGGCGGGAAATTACGCCAGAACCTCTGATCGGCGTGAACAGCCAACGGTGAAATACCAGTATTATTATTTTGTAGTTATACCCATTAATAGCTTGACAAAAGTGCTACACGGTGGTACTCATTCTTCAGAGAAAATTCGCTGTTTGAATATAAATTTTCACTCCCAAAGAAAAATGCCATGACTTTTGCCGGTTTTTTTTACATCTCACTGACCCTTTTCGGTCTCGGACTGTTCTACAAGGTTTCCTGCTGGTTCAGATACGGCCTGGGAGAAAAGACCGGGGAGATGTCCCTTGCAAACAGGGTTTACGCTGCGGTCAAAGGAATCACGTTGACCCTGCTCAGCAATAAAATCGTTGTTCTCCTGAGGGTTTTTCTTTTCGATGCCCTCTTCCAGGCAAAAACATTCAAATCGAACCGCTTCCGCTGGTGCATGCACATGTGCCTGTTTGCCGGGTTTATGGGCTTGCTTCTCATGCACGCCCTGGATAAATTCACAACGTCATACCTGTTTACGGACTACTATCCGACCCTCAACCCGTTTTTGTTTTTAAGAAACCTGTTCGCCTTTATGGTGATCACCGGCCTGCTCCTTGCCGTTTACCGGCGATTTTTTTTAAAAGAACCGCGGCTCATAACCCGCCCTATGGATGCTTATGCGATAATTCTGCTTGCCGCCATCATGGTCTCCGGCATCCTGCTGGAAGGCGCAAAAATTTCGTCATACACCCGATACCAGGACATGGTGGCGGATTATGCCGATTTGGACGCACAGGAGTCCGGGGCCCTTGAAAGCTATTGGGTCAACGATTTCGGCGTTGCGTCGCCGGTTTTAAACGGACCGTTTGACAAAACAGTTCTGGCCCTGGGCCGGGAATTGCATGAAACCAACTGCGCGGAGTGTCATTCAGCACCCCGGTGGGCGTTTTTGAGCTATGGAACGGCAAAGGTCGTCAAGCCGATTGCGGCGAAACTGGACAGGTTCGGCTTGCCGACAATTCTCTGGTACATCCATTTTCTGGCCTGTTTCATCGGGCTGGCCTATCTCCCTTTCAGCAAAATGTTTCACGTATTTACCGGTCCGCTGAGCCTCATGGCCAATGCCGTAATGAACAGGGAGACATCCGACCCCGCCAATATGGCCACAAAGCAGATCCTGGAGCTGGACGCCTGCACCCACTGCGGGGCATGCACTTCGGCATGCGCCGTGGGTATCGCCTTCGAAGCAATTCACAACGTCTATATCCTTCCGTCCGAAAAGATCCCGGCAGTCAAGGCCCTGGCCGCGGGTAAAAAACTGGACGAACAGGAACTCCGAACCATACAGAGCGGTCTTGTCCTGTGTACCAATTGCTACCGATGCACCGGAGTCTGTCCGGTGGGCATCAATCTTCAGGACCTTTGGTTTGATGCCAGGGAGGCGCTGCTTCAAAAAGATTACCCGGAATTTTTTATGTTCTCCCCGCTTTCCCTTTACCGGGCAAACAAGCGTGAGGAAATGCTCCGGGACCGTTATCAAAAACCCCTGCATCGGGCGAGACAGGCGGTTGCCGATGCGTGCGGACCGGCGTGCGCGCCGGGCACCCTCATTGGCCACACCCTTCTGGACGGCGGCTTCAAACGGCTGCTGGCCCTTTCCGTTCAGGGACAGACATCTTCGTCGTGCTTTAACTGTAAAACCTGTACGCTGGCGTGCCCTGTGGTGCGAAACTATGACAACCCCGGGGAAGCGCTCGGAATGATGCCGCACCAGATCATACACGCCGCAAACGTTGGGCTCGCGAACCTTGCGTTTTCTTCGAGAATGCTGTGGAGCTGTCTGGGCTGTTATGAATGCCAGGAACACTGCCCACAGGGGGTCGAGGTCGCGGATGTGCTTTACGAGCTGAAAATGCTGGCGATCAACCGTTTCAGCAAAGGATAAACGGATATGAAAATTGCACTGCTTCGCTGCTGCACCACGCCGATTTTCCTCAAGCAATACGAAACGTCCACCGACGCGGTTTTAAAAAAGCTTCAGGTTGAACTGGTGGACATCAAGGACTTTAACTGCTGCGGATATCCGTTTAAGAATTTTAATTTCATGGCGGCCATCCTCGCTTCGGCCAGGAATCTATCCCTGGCCGAAAAGAAAAACCTGGACATCATGACCTTCTGCAACTGCTGCTACGCGACCATGAAGCATGCCAATCATTTTTTAAGAGAAGACGCTTCCGTAAGGGCACAGATTAATGCAACCCTCGGGAAAGAGGGGCTGGCTTACGGGGGCGGCGTGGAGGTAAAGCACCTTCTGGAGATTTTTCACAAAGATATCGGCATTGAAAAATTAAAAGAAGCGGTCACAAGGCGCTTTAAGGGCCTCAAGATCGCCACGCACTACGGCTGTCACATTCTCCGCCCGAGGGAGATTCTCCGGTTCGACAACCCCGCGGCCCCTTCCATTTTTGATCGACTCGTCGAAACGACCGGCGCCGAGAGCATATCCTGGCAGACCAAACTCGAATGCTGCGGGTCACCCATGTGGGGAATCGATGACGATCTTTCCATGGACCTCACGGAAAAAAAGATCGCCGACGCCTTGGAGTCCGGCGCCGATTATTTTTGCACCGCCTGTTCTTATTGTCAGCTTCAGTTCGACAGGGTTCAAAAAATGCTGATTTCCGAGCGCAGGGCGAACCGGCGCCTGCCGTCCGTCCTCTACACCCAGCTCATCGGGCTAAGCATGGGAATCGATAAGACGGCACTGGGTATAACACAAAACGAGCTGGACATCAGCGGAATAACGGATTTTTTATAATCTAAAAAATTCGCTTTTCCGTTCCGGGACGCAGTTGCCGGATCTTAAAAAGGAGCTGAACGCATGCAGGACATCAATACTTCCATCATCAACATCGGCCTTGTCGGCGGAGGGAAGCTCTGCGAAGATATTCTTGAAAAGACCACCTTTGATTTAACCCGGGAAGGTGTGAGCGCCCC
The DNA here is from genome assembly GCA_043827325.1 of Pseudomonadota bacterium. GTDB lineage: Bacteria > Desulfobacterota > Desulfobacteria > Desulfobacterales > UBA11574 > JBDRPF01. The sequence goes on from JBDRPF010000024.1 coordinate 45,029, forward strand.
CATTCTGGCCGTAGCGGATACCGACCCCGCGGCCCCCGGCATGGTGCTTGCACGAAAACTGGGTCTGCTGACATTCGCAGACTACAGCGAGCTCTACGATCGCCGGTACAGCATTCATCTCATCATTGTTTTGACTCCGGAAAATCATATTCTGGAAGACATCATCGTAAACCGGCCGTCGCGAATCCGCATCATGTCGTATCCCGTCTTTAATGTCTTCTGGCGGGCAATCGGCGCGGAAGAACGTAAACTGAGAGAACGAACCGAGGAGATCACGACCATCTTAAACGGCATTCAGGATTTCATCCTGGTCATCACGCCGGACAGCGTCATTGTCGATGTGAATGAATCGTTTCTAAGTAAGATGGGGTACAGCCGGGATGAGGTCATCGGCCACAAATGCTATGAAGTCTACCAAAAAGCCAATCACCCGTGCAAACGTCATGAAATCTCCTGCCCGCTGAGCAGCGCCATCCGCAACCGGAGCCCTTACCACCAAATCCGGCCCCGTGTCGGTCCCGACGGTAAAAAACGATACTTCGACGTCACGGTTGTTCCCATATGGGAGAAAGACGGCAAGATTTTGAAGTTTATCGAAATCAGCCGGGACATTACGGAACGCAAGAAAGCTGAGGAGGAACTCACCGGGCGTCTGGAAAAAATGGTCGCGGAACGGACCCGGCAGCTAAAAGAAACCCATGACAAACTGCTCCACCAGGACAAGATGGCCTCTCTGGGGAAATTGTCCGCATCGGTGGTCCACGAAATAAACAACCCCATTGCCGGCGTGCTGAACCTGACCATGCTGGTCAGACGCATTATTGAAGAAGGCTCCATGGAAAAAGAGGTGATGAGCAAAAAGGACACCAAACAGATTCATCGATATCTGGACCTCATGGAAACGGAAACCCGGCGAATCGGACGGATCGTGTCCAATCTGCTGGTATTCTCCAGAGAATCCAAAATGGAGTTCAAAAAGCTCGACCTGAATCGCCTGATCGAAAAAACACTTTTTCTGAGTGCCAATCTGCTTAAAATCAGCGGGGTCAAGGTTGAAAAAAAAATGGATTCGACCCTGCCCAAAATCGTCGGATCCGCGGACCAGCTTCAGCAGGTTTTCACGAACATGATCTCCAATGCCGCCGAGACCATGGAAGCTGCCGGCAGCGGCGTATTGACGATAGAGACAAAACGTGCTTCAAAGAACAACAGGGTCCAGATCCGGTTTATCGATTCCGGTCTGGGAATACCCAAGGAAAGCTTTTCCAGGTTGTTTGAACCCTTTTATACAACTAAAAAACGGGGGAAAGGGGTTGGACTCGGACTCTCGGTTGCATATGGAATCATAAAAGACCACGGCGGCTTTATCTATGTAGATTCGGAAAAAGGGGAGGGCGCAACCTTCAAGATTGAGCTTCCGATAAAACAACCGCGGGATATTGTTGGCGGGCATGGAGGTTCCGATGAGCGGCACTAAAATACTGATCGTCGATGATGAACTCGTAATGCGGGAATCCCTGGGCGGCTGGCTTGAACGGGATGGCCACGATATCGATACCGCGGCCAGCGGTCAGGAAGCCCTGGATAAATTAAAAGCCTCCAGGTTCGATATCCTGCTGGTCGATATCAAAATGGAAGGGTTGAGCGGCCTGGATGTGCTCAGGTATGTGAAGGATGACGATCCGGACGTGGCCGTGGTCATGATCACCGCTTACGGGTCCATTTCCACGGCCATCGAGGCCATGAAAAACGGGGCCTATGATTATCTCCTCAAACCGTTCGATCCGGACGCGTTGGGGGTGCTGATCGACAAGATTGTCGAACATCAGGCACAGGCCCGGGAAACCCTCTTTTTGAGAGAGCAGTACAGGGACCGCGCGCGGTTCGAGAGCATGATCGGGCAGTCCAGGGCCATGCAGGACGTCTTCGATCTCATCCGTGACGTCGCGCCCATGGAATCAACGGTTCTGATTACAGGCGAGACCGGTACCGGAAAGGGACTGGCCGCCAAGGCTATCCACACCCAGAGTCCCTTCTGCGAAGGCCCCTTTGTCATGGTCAACTGCGGCGCCATGCCCGAGCACCTCATGGAAAGCGAACTGTTCGGATACCAGAAGGGGGCTTTTACGGACGCCAAGGAGACCAAGAAGGGCCGTCTGGAAATGGCCCATGGCGGCACCCTTTTTCTGGACGAGATCGGAGAGATCAGCATGCGGATGCAAATCGACCTCCTTCATGTGCTGGAAGACCGGATCTTTTACCGGTTGGGCGGCACCCAGCCCCTCGAGGCCTATTTCCGCGTCATTGCCGCCACCAATAAAAACCTTCAAAATTCCATCAAAGCGGAAAAATTTCGAGAAGACCTCTACTACCGCCTGAATGTAATATCCTTTGAAATGCCGTCCCTTCGAGAGCGCAAAGAAGACATCCCGCTGCTTGCCGAACACTTCCTCAATCGGTTTTCCCTGGAAACCAACAAGCCCGTGGATCAGATCACCCGGGAGGCCATGGACGAAATGATGCTTTATGAGTGGCCGGGCAACGTCAGGGAACTGGAAAATGCCATTGAAAGGGCCGTGGTCGTGGGAAAAGAGCGCAAGATCCGTCCCGCCGATCTGCCCTTTTACTGTCCCGAAACCATTATTTCTCCCAGAAAAAACACCCTCAAGGAGTTGGAAAGTCTCCACATAACCCACATACTCAATGCGAACGGGTGGAATATCGCCAAAAGCGCGGAAATCCTCGGCATTGACCGATCGACACTCTACAACAAAATCCGGCGATACAACATTCAGAAATAAGATACGGAATGAAAAGAGATCCCGCCTCCCGCAGCCCGAGACACAAAACCGGCACCCCGCTTGTCCGAGACGCTCGCCGCATTCTTCTTTCCCCCATCGGGGACTTCGACCCCGACATGTATCAGCCGGTTATTCAGAAGATCGATCAGACGTTCGGCTTCCGGGTCGAGAATAAACCGCTGCTGCAGGATCTGGAATTCGCCCTGGACGAAGAGCGGGACCAATATCATTCCACATTGATACTCAAAAAACTGTCGGACGCGGCACCTTCACATGCCGTCAAGGTTCTGGCCATCACCCGGGTGGACCTCTTTATCCCCATTCTGACCCATGTTTACGGGGAAGCGCAACTGGGCGGAAAAGCCTGCATCATATCGACCTGTCGGCTGGACGAGTACACACCGTACGCGGGCAGGGAGGTGCCGTTGTACGAGCGGGTCGTCAAGGAGGCCGTCCACGAGCTGGGCCACACCTTCAAGCTTCGGCACTGCCGGGATCGTTCCTGTATCATGCATTACTGCCGCAGCGTTGCGGATGTGGACCGGAAATCGGATGAATTCTGCCGGTACTGCAAAACACTGCTAAATGACGAAATGAAACGACTGCCCCAAAAATGATATGCCGTGGCGTGTGTTCTGTGAAATGCTGTGATGAGGTGAAATTATATAGCAGTGCGCCCGGATGGTGAGCTTCTCCTCTAGAAGTGTTCCCTTGTTCCTTCGAATTGATTTCTTGATGGAAAATTCGGTTTAAATTCCCCTTTTCCCAACGCGATGACAAGATCGGCGTGACCGATACGGTTCAAGTGAGTTCCTCAACATCAGCAAGGTCTCTCGTTCTCCCGCTTGCCTTTTTTGCTTTTATCACCTTTTTGATGTTATCCTTCCTGATATCAACCCATATGTCGATGTCATTTGTTGACCGGACATAACCATGGTAAACGACGGCATACCCACCGATAACGATATATCTGACGTTATTGTTGTTTAATAATTCGATAAACTCTTTGAAACCCTTCGGGAGAGTCGTCATAGAAGTTTTGCCTCATTTTTTCGAGCGCTTGAAATCTTTCAACTGCCGGCCTGGTGAGCCAATATTTTTTATCTTTAGGCTCTTCCCCCATGCGATATATCTTTACTGTTTTAATCACCTAATTCCCCCGATAAATATCTTTTATCATATCGAATAAACAACCAGAAATCAACAATCAAACATCAGCATTGGATACGTAAAGCGTATCACATGAAATTGACATCATTGAGATTTCAAGATACTTGCAAGTACCTCAGATTTCAATAGGCATGATTTCTATAGTATATATTCTCTTATGTTGCCAATTTAATTATGTTTTGTGATTTAATTCTCATTTGATTCCATTTCCTTCCTAAAGGATTAAAAAAATCCTTTTAATTCCTTTTATCTTCCATCCCGCGCC
>JBDRPF010000025.1:0-14664 GCA_043827325.1 Pseudomonadota bacterium
AGGCTCGATATCAGTGGTGTTACATCATTTATTGACTCAGGAGTTGAAAATGCCGAAGGATAAAACAGGCGCTGTGATGGTCGTCGGCGGTGGTATCACCGGGATGCAGGCGGCCCTGGATCTGGCCAATTCCGGTTTTTATGTCTACCTGATCGAAAAGTCCAGCTCCATCGGAGGCATGATGTCCCAGCTGGACAAGACCTTTCCCACCAATGACTGTGCCATGTGAATTATCTCACCCAAACTGGTCGAGGTCGGCCGGCACATTAATATCGAACTGCTTACCCTTTCCGAGGTAAGCGGCATTTCCGGGGAAGAAGGAAATTTTGAAGTCAAGGTGGTCCAGCATCCACGGTATGTGGACATGGACAAGTGCATTGCATGCGGCCTGTGTGCCGAGAAATGCCCCAAAAAAATGCCCAACACCTATGACGGGAACCTGAGCAAGCGCAAGGCCATATATGTGGAATATGCCCAGGCCGTCCCGCTGAAATATGTCATCGATCCGAAAACCTGCATCTATTTTATCAAGGGCAAGTGCAGGGCCTGCGAAAAGCTGTGCCCCAGCGAGGCCATCAACTTCGACGATGCGGCAAAGGAGATAACCCTTAATGTCGGCGCCGTGGTTCTGGCTCATGGCAGCAAGGCCTTTGACCCTGCAGAACATGACACCTTCGGCTACGGGAAGCACCCCAATGTAGTGACCAGTCTCGAATTCGAACGGATCCTTTCCGCCTCCGGACCTTACGGCGGACACCTGGTTCGACCCTCGGACCACAAAGAGCCCGAAAAAATTGCTTGGCTGCAGTGCGTCGGCTCTCGCGACGAACATTTGGGGGCCAAGGGATACTGTTCTGCGGTCTGCTGCACTTACGCCATCAAAGAGGCCATGCTGGCCAAAGAGCATGCTCCCGGGGATCTGGATACAGCCATTTTTTATATCGATATCCGCACCTTCGGAAAAGACTTCGAGCGTTACTATAACCGGGCAAAAGATGATCTGGGGGTAAGGTTTGTCAAATCAAAGATAACCAACGTCGCCCCCGTGGACGACACCGGCAAGCATCTGATCCGCTACGTCGACGATACCGGAAAACGGATTGAGGAAGAATTCGACATCGTGGTGCTGTCCGTGGGCCTCTCGTCAACCCCGGAAGGCACAGAGCTGGCTCGAAGTCTGGGCGTCGAACTGAATCACTACAACTTTGCCAGCACCAGCAGCTTTGAGCCGGTCGCCAGTTCAAAGCCCGGCATCTATGTTTGCGGGGCCTTTCAGGCGCCCAAGGATATTCCGTCCTCGGTTATCGACTCCAGTGCCGCCGCCGGTGTTGTGGGAAGCAAACTCTCCGAAGCCCGGTGGTCGCTCACCCGGAAAAAGGTAGTTCCCGAAGAAATCGATGTCCGCGGTGAACAGCCGAGGGTCGGTGTTTTTGTGTGCCGATGCGGAACCAACATCGCAGGGATCGTCGATGTTCCCGCAGTGGTGGAATTTGCCAAAACGCTTCCCGGTGTTGTCTACGCCCAGGAAAATATGTTCAGCTGCTCCCAGGATACCCAGGACTCCATGACCCAGGTCATCAAGGAGCACCGGCTGAATCGTGTGGTTGTGGCCGCCTGCACCCCCAAGACGCACGAACCCCTTTTTCAGGAAACACTGATAAACGGCGGCGTCAACAAATATCTGTTCGAGATGGCCAACATCCGCAACCAGTGTTCCTGGGTTCACAAAAATGATCCGGAGTGGGCCACGAAAAAGTCAAAAGACCTGGTCCGAATGGCCGCGGCCAAGGCGGTCCTTCTGCAGCCCCTCACCGAATCGGATATGGCGGTCACCCAGTCTGCCCTTGTTGTCGGGGGCGGCGTCGCGGGCATGGAGGCGGCAAAAAACCTGTCGGGCCAGGGGTATAAAACGTATCTGGTCGAAAAGACTGATGTTCTCGGTGGGCAGGCGCGCAGCCTCCATGAAACATGGCGCGGTGAAAACATTCAGGAATATTTAACCGGGTTGATCGATACGGTCCGGTCCGCCCCGAATATCGAGATATTCCTCAGTTCCCAAATCAAGCAGGTGGAAGGTTTTGTCGGGAATTTTAAAACAACGATCCTGACCGACGGTACGCGCAACACCCTGGAGCATGGAGTGACCATCATTGCATCCGGCGCGTCGGAACTCAAAACCGATCAGTATCTATACGGCCAGGACCCGCGGGTGGTCACCGGACTGGAATTAGAACAGCGATTTATCGAAAACGACGCGACACTGGAACAGCTCAAAACAGCCGTATTTCTCCAGTGTGTCGGCTCACGCATCCCGGAACGGCCGTACTGCTCGAAAGTGTGCTGTACCCAGTCCATCAAAAGTGCCCTGAAACTCAAAGAGATCCGGCCTGAAATGGATGTCGTTGTTCTGTACCGGGACTTGCGCCCCTACGGGTTGCGGGAAGACCTGTACCGGGAGGCGCGTTCCAAAGGCATCGTGTTTGTCCGATACAATGCGGACAAGGGGCTCAGTGTTGCCGTCGACGACGAGAACCTTCTGGTGTCATTTGCCGATCGGGTGCTCGGGCGACAGATGGAAATCAGGCCCGGCCTTCTGGTCCTTGCGGCCGCCATCATTCCGGACAAAAAAACACCACTGGCGCAGTTTTACAAGATACCGCTGAATGCCGACGGCTTTTTTGCGGAAGCCCATGTCAAACTCCGGCCCGTTGATTTTGCCACGGACGGCGTATTTGTCTGCGGTATCGCACATGCACCGAAGTCCATAGACGAGTCCATCACCCAGGCACAGGCTGCAGCGGCAAGGGCTGTTACGGTTCTGGCCATGGGAAACATAAAACTGGGCGGCATTATCTCCCAGATTGTTCCCGAACTCTGTTCCGGGTGCCTGGGATGTATCAATGTCTGCCCCTTTGGCGCCATCACTTTCAATGATCAGAAGTTTGTTGCCGAAGTCAACCCGGCCCTGTGCAAGGGGTGCGGCGCCTGTTCAGCCGCATGCCCCTCGGAGGCGCCGGCCCTGATGGGATTTGACAACAATCAACTTTACGCCCAGATAAAAAGTGCGTTGAGCTTTTAGGATTTCTATCAAACCAACGAATACGGCGTTGTTCAACCGGCGTAGAAAAGGAGAGCAAGGTGAAAGAGGATATTTTTGAGCCGAAGATAATCGCGTTTATGTGCAACTGGTGCGCTTACGGCGCAGCCGACCTCGCGGGTGTCAGCCGACTGGAGTACCCGCCCAATATCCGGCCCATCCGAGTCATGTGCTCGGCCACCGTCTCGCCGCACCACATTTTGAGGGCGTTCCAGAGCGGTGCCGACGCGGTCCTTGTGGGCGGGTGACATGTCGGCGACTGCCATTACCTGTACGGTAATTACATGACCATCAAGCGAATGACGTTTCTTCAGGAACTCCTCAATTTCATGGGGTTGGGGGACCGCCTGCACCTGGAATGGATTTCCTCTGCCGAGGCGCAGAAGTTTGTCCAGGTGGTTACAGATTTTACCAATAAAATCAAGGCCATGGGACAGAGCCCCCTGGAGGGGGCTCTCGATCTGACAGCCATCGAAAGCGCATGTGAGGCCGAGATAGAAGAAAAGCGCGCTGAAGTTCAGAGCGTAGAGGGAGGATAACATGGACGAACAGATGAACAAATTTCTTGAGCCTTACAGAACCACCGACGGCAAGACAAGCCCCTTTGAAACCATGCAGGGGCAGGTGAAAGAGTGGCTCGAGCAGGGCACAGTGGATATTTTCTTGGGATATAAAATGGTTCAAGGTCATCCGCTGCCCCATTTCTTTACCAAGGAGAATCTGGACGAGGTCGACGATCTGATTGCCGGTCTTGCCCGGTATTCCCTCGAAAAGATCGCCACCCGGATCGCCGCCGAAAAACCGGACACGAAAATAGGACTTATGGTTCGGGATTGCAACCAGCGGGCCTTGAACGTGCTCTATGTCTGGAACCAGTTGAATCCGGACAATGTGGAGACCATCCATGTAAACTGCTGCCCTTCCAAGCTCAAAAAAAGTGCGGACTGTTCGTACCTTTTGCCTGAAAAGGCCGCATTTTATAAAAAAGAGGTCGGCATCGACAACAATATGGATGTCGAAGATGCTGAAATATTTGAACAAAAAGAAAGGTTCGCGCGGTGGAAATACGAATTCGACAAGTGCATCAAATGCTACGGATGCAGGGATGTCTGCCCGGTCTGTTTTTGCAAGGAATGCGGCCTGGAGCACCCGGATCTCATCGGAACCGGTACCCTGCCGCCTGAAAATCCCATCTTCCATCTGGTCAGGGCCGTTCACATGGGTGGCCGGTGCATCGATTGCGGACTGTGTGAGGACGCCTGCCCGGCGGACATCCCGCTGCGGCTGCTCTACCGGAAAGTGAACGGTATCGTAAAAGATGAATTCGGCTACGAAACCGGAACCCATTCAGGGCAGTCCCCCTTCAATCTCCTGGGGAGCGAGGTGACACTGGAACTCAAACCGCTTTAAGGTAGGTTAAACTAAAATCTTCAATTCTATGAGGAGTAACAGGCATGGATTACAAAATCATTCCTTCGGTATGTTCATATTGCGGCACGGGTTGCGGCGTACTTTTTCAGGTGTACGACGGCAAGCTCGTCGATACGCTGCCCATGAAAACCCATCCGGTCAATGAAGGAAAACTGTGCATCAAGGGATGGAACCTGCATGAGCACGTGGTGAGCGACAAACGCCTGAAAGCACCCATGGTAAAAAAGAACGGGGAATTGCAGGAAACCACCTGGGACGAAACTATCCGCACCGCTGCGGACAAGCTCAAGGGGATTATCCAGGCCCATGGTCCGGACAGTGTGGGCGTGCTCTTGTCCGCAAAAATTACCAATGAAGAGAATTATGTGGCACAGAAGTTTGCAAGGGCGGTGATCGGCACCAACAATGTCGACCACTGCGCCCGGCTCTGACACTCCTCCACTGTGGCAGGTCTTGCCGCAGCATTCGGCAGTGGAGCCATGACCAATTCCATCGCCGAAATCGAAGATGCCGCCTGTATCTTCATTACCGGTTCCAACACCTCGGCCTGTCATCCGCTCATTGCCCGGCGGGTCTACAGGGCCAAAGAAAAGGGGGCCAAGCTCATCGTGGCCGATCCGAGAACGATTCAACTGTCACGATTCGCAGACGTGGCGGTAACCCAGCGTCTGGGAAGCGACGTGGCCATGCTCAACGGCATGATGCACATCATCATCAAAAACGGCTGGCACGATAAGGACTACGTAGCGGCGAGGACCGAGGAATTTGAAGCGTTCAAAGCGGCCGTCGAAAACTATACCCCTGAAAAAGTCGAGGCCATCACCGAAATCGCGAAAGCGGACCTGGAAAAGATGGCGGAACTGTATGCCACAAATTCCCCGGCGTCAATTCTCTATGCCATGGGGATCACCCAGCACACCACCGGTGTGGATAATGTCAAAAGCGTATGCAACCTCGCGATGCTCTGTGGAAACGTCGGTGTAAAAAGCGGCGGCGTCAACCCCCTTCGCGGACAGAACAATGTTCAGGGCGCCTGTGATATGGGCGGCCTGCCGAATGTCTTTCCGGCCTATCAACCGGTAGCCGTCGAAGCGAACACGGAAAAATTTTCCAAGGCATGGGGAAAACCGCTTTCGAACAAAATCGGTTACACCATCACCGACATGGTCCAGGCCATGATCGACGGAAAATTAAAGGCGCTGTATGTGATCGGAGAGAATCCGAAACTGAGCGATCCGGATCAGAACCACCTGGACAAGGCCCTTGAAAAACTGGACCTTTTGATCTGCCAGGACATTTTTCTGACAGAGACCGCGAAAAGAGCCGATATCGTGTTTGCCGGTGTTTCAGTGGCTGAAAAAGACGGCACCTTTACGAATACCGAACGCCGCTGCATGAAGGTCAACAAGGCGATCGAGCCCGTCGGAGACGCGATACAGGACTGGCAGATCGTCGCCGGGCTGTCAACGGCCATGGGCTATGAGATGAAATATGAAAGCGCTGAAGAAATATTCAATGAACTGACCAAGCTGACCCCGAGCTACGGCGGCATGACCTACGAAAGACTGGGGCTTGACGGCTTGCAGTGGCCCTGCCCCAATGCCCAGCATCCGGGAACCCAGTTCCTGCACAAAGATCAATTTACCCGGGGCAAAGGCCTTTTCCACGCTGTCGAATATCTCGACCCGGCTGAAATGCCGGATGCTGAATACCCGTATTTTCTGACCACCGGCCGAATGTTCGCGCATTATCATACCGGGACCATGACGCGCGTCTCCCCCCATCTCGATGCCGAGCAAAAAAACGGGTATGTGGAAATTAACCCGAAGGACGCCGAAGCCCTGGCTGTCAAAGACGGCGAAAAGGTTAAATTGTCAACGCGCAGAGGAGAGATCGAAGCGCCTGCCAGGATCACCAGTGATGTGAAACCCGGACTGCTTTTCATGCCGTTTCATTTTGCAGAGAGTCCGGCAAACGTGCTGACCAACTCGGCCTGTGACCCCATTGCCAAGATTCCGGAATACAAGGTTTGCGCGGTGAAAATAGAGAAAGCCGCCTGACATCCCGGCAGCGCTTAATATTTTAACCATCGAGACCTTTGAAGAATTGAACATTTTTCAAAGGTCTCTTTTTTTATCTGTCAAATAGTCCTTCAAAAGGACTTGAAGAAAACTGCATCACGCGAAAGTGGCCGGATTAAACAGCAATGTCTGAACAAATAATTGCAAACAAGGAACTTCCTTTGTTAGCGGTTTTATTTACCGCCCTGCTCTGTTCGCTTTTCGGGGCCAACGCCGTTGCCATTAAAATCAGCCTCTCCGGCCTGGGTGTCTTTACCACGGCCGGCCTCCGGTTCGCCATGGCCTCTATAGCGATTTCACTCTGGGCGAGGGCGGCTGGGAAATCCTTTAAGATCAAAAAAGGACAGGCCCATCAACTTCTTATAATTTCGATGGTGTTTACGGTTCAACTCTCCCTGTTCTATCTTGGCCTCAGCAAAACCAATGCCTCCCGCGGAACCCTGCTGGTCAATCTTCAGCCCTTCTTTGTCCTGTTTCTGGCACATTTCTTTATCGCGGGAGACCGGATAACCACACGGAAATTTTTGGGAATGATTCTTGGATTTTCCGGTGTGGCGTTTGTGTTTCTGGAAAAAAAAGGAATCACGCCCGATTTTCAGGTCGGGGATCTTATCATTCTATTTGCGGCGTTCCTGTGGGCGGGAAACGCTGTTTACACAAAACGGATTATCGATGCGTTTAACCCGTTTCACCTGGTCCTTTACCCCATGATCTTCTCGGTGGCGTTCTTTTTTTTAGAGGGTTTTCTCTGGGACGGTACCATGATTGCCCGCGTTGATGCAAAAATTTTAGGCGCGCTGTTGTATCAGGGGTTAGTTACGGCCTCTTTCGGTTTTGTCGCATGGATGACCCTTTTACAGAAGTACGGCGCCGTGGCACTCCATTCTTTTATTTTTGTTATGCCGGTGTCCGGGGTTTTGCTGGGCGGGTTGATTCTGGAAGAACCCATCACCTACAAGATTCTGCTGGCCCTCTTTTTTATTGTGTCCGGAATTTTGGTCGTTCACCTGAAACAAAAAACATTCCCTCCCGTATTTCCGATGGGAAGAAATATTTAACCGATATCTTTTTTATGTCCAAGTCGATGCCCGTTATAAAATAGTTTTGTGCGATTTTATATATTCATACTAAAAAAGTAGTATTTCTTGATTTGCGAACTATCTCCTTGACATTACGGACTAATATTGCTATCTGACTAACGTCCTGTGTTTTTCGGGCAGTGCCTTTCTGCAAACAGATGACACCATCCAGATGCGAATGCCGATCAGGACTTCCGGGTAAAACAAATCTTAACGATAATAAAATATAGTGCTTTGGACAAAATTCCTGTAAATTATATGCAACTGGACCCGCAGATGGCCCGTTGCATTTTTTTTGAAAGGCGAAAGGCAGTCAAACGGCTTGGACTAAAGGAGGGGACACATAGATGAGATGCTGCAGATGGATGCTGTTACTTTTTTTAGTGGTTTTGGTCGCATTTTCCGTTTCCATTTCGGCCCTTGCGTCCGACAAGGGTGTTGCAGTTCCCCATGAGGCAAAATCAGCCGAAGCGCATTCTGATCAAGCTGCCGGGCAGGCAAAAGACCACGGCAGCACCCAGGGGCATGGGGATGCCGCAGCGGCACACGGACAGGGTCATGTCAATTTAGGAGAAATGCTTCCGCTCTGGAGCTGCATCCCCTTTGCGTGCATGCTCCTTTCCATCGCTCTCTTTCCATTGCTTGCCGGGAACTTCTGGCATCACAATTTCGGAAAGGTTTCGGCATTCTGGGCGGCCTCTATGGCGCTGCCTTTTTTATATGCCTATCGTGGGACCGCCATGTATGAAATTCTGCATATCATTCTGGTGGATTACGTCCCGTTTATCATTCTTCTGTGGGCGCTGTATACGGTTTCCGGCGGTATTCTTCTCAAGGGTTCGCTGCGCGGAACACCGCTGGTAAACACGGGCATGATACTTCTGGGCACGGTTCTGGCGTCGTGGATGGGGACAACAGGCGCGGCCATGCTGGTCATCCGTCCCTTTTTGAAAGCCAATGACTATCGAAAAAACAGGACCTTTATGGTGGTCTTTTTCATCTTTCTGGTTGCCAACATCGGCGGCTCGCTGACACCGCTGGGTGACCCGCCGTTGTTTCTGGGTTTTCTCCACGGAGTGACCTTTTTCTGGACCTTTAAGCTACTGCCGCACATGCTCGTCACCGTCGGCATCGTTCTGGGAATCTACTTTTTCCTTGACACGTATCACTACAAAAAAGAAGGGGCCAAGGCGCCGGACGACGGGGTCAAAGAGCCCTTGAGGCTGGAAGGCAAGTACAATTTTATCTTCCTCGCCGGTGTGGTGGGGGCCGTGCTTATGAGCGGGATGGTGGACTGGGGAGAGATCACCACATTAGGGATTCACCGGGCTGTTCAGGACTGGGTGAGGGACATTCTCCTGATCGGCATGGGGCTCCTTTCACTGCGGGCGACGCCCAAACAGCTTCGTGAAGAAAATCAGTTTACCTGGTTTCCCATTATCGAAGTGGCCTATCTTTTTATCGGAATTTTCATCACCATGATCCCCTGCCTGCTTCTGCTCAAGGCCGGAACCAAGGGAAGCCTGGCGTTTGTGATCGAAGCGGTCAAGGAACCATGGCATTATTTCTGGATCACCGGTGCGCTTTCCGCCTTTCTTGATAACGCACCGACATATCTTACATTTTTCAATACCGCTCTCGGAAGTTTTTATGCCGGCCTGACTGAAGCCCAGTCCGTTCCGCTTCTCATGACGGAAAATGCCATATACCTGAAAGCCATCTCGGCCGGCGCGGTCTTTTTCGGTGCGTGCAGCTACATCGGCAATGCACCGAACTTTATGGTAAGGTCCATTGCCGAGGAAGCCGGGACGCCGATGCCGAGCTTTTTCGGGTATATTTTTAAGTATTCGCTGGTTTTTCTAATTCCGACGTTCGTGATTGTAACCCTTATTTTCTTCTAGCTGTATTTTTTTTAGCACGGCCCGAACATTTCACAAAAAGGCACCGACCCGGTCAACACCGGGTAAAACAGGAAGGTGGCCCTGCAGCAGTAAAATCCTGCGGGCAGCGTATGAAAACAGATTTAAAAAAATCGAACATCGCGATCCTGGGAGGGAAAAAAATATCCAAAGCATTCCTCCGTCTCATCTTAAGCAAGAGCTTCAGCGATCTGGGAATAAATATCCTGGGGGTGGCGGATTCAACTGATCTTGGAGAAGGGATGAAGTATGCCCGAAAAAAGGGAATATATACCACGACCGACTATAACGAACTTTTCAAATTCGAGAACCTTGAACTGATCATCCAACTGTCAGAAGACGACCTGCTTACAGAGGCGTTACAAAAGAAAAAACCCCCGCACATAAAGCTGATCACACATTTGGAGGCCATATCGATCTGGGATTATTTTCAAATCGAAGAGGAGAGGATAAAGGCCAAAAAGAAAATACAGGAGAACAGGGCTGATATTGCGAAAATCCAGGAGACGTTTGATCAATATTCCAATCGCCTGACAAAAATTGTCAAAGACCGGACAGGTCATCTGCAGGTGCTCGAGAAAGAGCTGGTTGAAAGTGAAAGGGCCCTGTCCCAGATCATTGAGGGCAGCACCATGCCCACATTCGTTGTAAACAAATATAACATCGTTACCCACTGGAACAAGGCATGTGAAAACCTGACCGGTTATTCTGCAAGGGATATCGTCGGAACAGACAGACAGTGGGTCCCCTTCAGGCCGGAAAAGCGGCCGATCATGGCGGACGTGATCATCGACGAAATGAAAGATGCCGACATACGGCGATATTACGGCGACAACTGGCGTAGATCAACCCTGATCGAAGGGGCCTATGAGGCAGAGGAATTTTTTCCCCACCTTGGAGAAAACGGAAAGTGGCTTTTTTTTACCGCCGCACCCATTAAATCGCCGGATGGAAAAATCGTCGGCGCCATCGAAACCCTCTGGGACAAAACCGAGGACAGGAAAGCGGAAGAAGAACGGGAAAATCATAACCGAGAGCTTTCCGCACTTTATGAAAAATACAGAAAATCAGAAGAAAAGTACAGGACCTTTTTTGACAATGACCCCAACCCCATCTTTATTATTGACAGTAAAACCTATGAAATACTGGATGCCAACAATCGTGTACCGGTCTGTTACGGGTATTCAAGAGATGAGTTGCTGGGGATGACGTTTTTGGACATCGGGGACAAGGACGACATGGAAATCGCTGCAGGCCTGGAAAAACTGTCCAAAGACAGGTCCATTCTTTTCTCCAAAAAAAGGCACTACAAGAAAGAGCAGACACTCTTTTTTGTCAATGTGAGTGCCTGTCATGCACAATACGGCGGAAAAGATGTTATCATCGCTTCCACAACCGATATCACCGAAAGCATAGACAAGGAAACCCAGTTGATTCAGGCCGGCAAAATGACCACTCTGGGTGTGATGGCCGCGGGCATGGCTCACGAAATCAATCAGCCCTTGAACGTCATCCAGCTCTGCGCGGATTATTTCCTGAAGATGCTGAACAAAGGCGAGCCCGTCAAGGAGGAGGATTTAAGAAGCCTGGCCAATGACATTGGCGCCAACGTGGAACGGGCGGCCGGCGTGATTAAGCATGTCAGGGACTTTTCCAGGCAGCCCGAGATGATTCGGAGCAAGGTAAATATCAACGATCCCATCAGAGATGTGTTCAAGGTGCTCGGAAATCAGTTAAAAGTCCACCAGATCGAACTTGAACTCGATCTCGCCCCTGACATGCCGTATATTATGGCCGAACACAACCGGCTGGAACAGGTCTTCATCAATCTTGTGACCAATGCCATGGATGCCATGGATGAAAAAACCAGCCGGCCGGATGCCGTAGACACGGAAAAGCGGCTGAGAATAAAATCCGTTGCCGAAAATGGAATGGTGGTGGTCACGGTGTCGGATACGGGCATCGGCATGTCTGAAGAGGTTAAAAGCAAACTGTTCGAACCCTTTTTTACAACCAAAAAAATTGGAAAGGGCACCGGCCTGGGGGTCTGCATCAGCTACGGAATCGTTAAAGACTATGACGGAACCATAGAAATTGAAAGCGAGACGGGTAAAGGAGCTACATTTAAAATAAGTTTTCCGCTTCCGCGGTAAAACGAGACGGTCTGCCATGAGCAAAATATTGATCATCGATGATGAAGAAGGGAATGTCCGGGTTCTTTCCATGTCCTTGAAAAGCGACGGTTACGATGTCGTTACTGCATACAGCGGAGAGGAAGGCATGGCGGTATTCCATAAGGAATCTCCGGATATCGTGCTCACGGATTTAAAAATGCCCGGCATGAACGGCCTGGAAGTTTTAAAAAAGATCAAGGGAGACAATTCCGAAACAGAGGTCATTATCATCACCGGGCACGGTGACATCGATTCCGCCATAGAGGCCCTTCAGTACGGCGCATCTGATTTTATCAACAAACCGATACGGGACGAAGGCCTCTCCATTGCGCTCAAAAGAGCCGAAGAAAAAATTGATATCCGAATGCAGCTGAAGCAGCACACGGAAAACCTTGAAAATATGGTCAAGGTAGCCACTGAAGAGGTCTGGAGAAAATCCAACTTCCAGATCAAACTCATCCGGAGTTCAAACGATGGTATTGTGGCCACGGACAGCCAGTGGAAAATCGTTATCTATAATCCCGAAGCAGAAGCAATCTTTGGATATCCCCGATCGAAGGTCGTCGGAAAAATGAACATCAAAGACATGTATCCATCTGATATAAAAGAAACGTTTATGAGAGAGATGGAACCCGGTCAAACCCGGAAAGGTCTGCCGTGGAAAGAAACCATGATTCTGAGGCAAGACGGCGAACGTATCCCGTCCCGGTTTTCCGGCAGCCTCCTCTACGAAAAGGGCAAGGCGATGGGCAGCGTTGCCTTTTTCCAGGATCT
Organism: Pseudomonadota bacterium; assembly: GCA_043827325.1. Lineage (GTDB taxonomy): Bacteria > Desulfobacterota > Desulfobacteria > Desulfobacterales > UBA11574 > JBDRPF01. The sequence goes on from JBDRPF010000025.1 coordinate 12,556, forward strand.
AAGGGAAATAAAGCGGTTGGAAAAAGAATTGGTCAAGTCCGAAAGGTTGGCCGCCATCGGCCAAACCGTGGCCGGTCTGGCCCACTACATTAAAAACATACTGATCGGCCTTGAAGGCGGAAGCTATATCGTGGATGTCGGCCTGAATAAAAATGATACGAAAAAGCTGAAAACCGGCTGGCAATCCATTCAGAGGAATATCGGGCGGATATCCGACCTGGTTTCTGATTTGCTCACCTATTCAAAGGAAAGGGAACCCGAATACCAGAACTGCTTTCCCAATGAAATTGCCAATGATGTCTGTGAGCTGGTTGAAGAAACGGCAAGGCAAAACAACATCGGCATTTTAAAAGATTTTGATCCGTCCATCGATGAGGTGTTCATGGACCCCAGGGCGGTTCACCGCTCCCTGTTGAATCTGGTTACCAATGCCATTGACGCTTGCCTGTTTGATGAAAATACGGACAAGAATTGGCAGATTCATGTAAAAACCGCCCTCGAAAAGGACAACATGATTCGATTTGAGGTTCAGGATAACGGTTCCGGTATGGACCATGAAACAAAAGATAAACTTTTCACCTCTTTTTTCAGTACCAAAGGCGGCAAGGGAACCGGTCTCGGATTACTGGTGACCCGAAAGCTCATCGAAGAACACAAGGGAAGAATCGATTTCACATCCCGGCCGGGAAAGGGAACGACGTTCACCATACGATTGCCCTATGAAGCGCTGAACACACCCTGATGGAGTTGAGTTTCCGGCCAGGGGGATTGAGCATAAGGAATAAACCAAGGAGGACATATTATGGGTATAAAAGTGCTTGCTGTTGATGATGATCCTGATGTACGGGCATTTGTCGCCACGGTGCTGGAGGAGAACGGGTACACGCCGCTCTCGGCACAGGATGGGGAGGAGGGCATGAACGCCATCAAGAAAGAGAGCCCCGGCCTGGTGATCCTCGATGTGCTCATGCCGAGGGGGAGCGGCGTTCGACTGTATCGCGAATTAAAAACCGACGCCGCGTTGAAGCACATTCCGGTGATCGTGCTCTCCGGAATCGCAAAGAAATCATTCCTTCGTTCCCAGAAGGCCCTTACAGAGTTCAAGGGCGGGGTGGTGCCCGAACCCGAGGCCTATCTTGAAAAGCCGGTAAAGGCCGAAGAACTGGCCGAAGCCATCAGAAAGGTCGTCGGCTGATTGCATACTGTTAAACGGACCGGTTTCCGGGGGATGGAGATATCATGGACATCAAAAGAATTCTTTTTGTAACCAAGTTCGAGGCGTTGTGTTTCGACGCGCTGCAGTCGCTGTTGCGTCTGAGGGCGGCGGCCCTGGAGCATGTGATTTTTCTGAATGTGATCGAGAGAGAGCGGGTTGCCATGCGCCGGGGAGCGGGGTATCTGAAGGAAGAAGAGGTCCGGTTGAGAGAGACGGCCAATATTCGTTTTATCGACTGGGCGGAGAATCTGTTCGAGCAGGGCATGGAGGTGGGCGCGTACATCGTGGTGGGGAGCCTGGTTCCCGAGGCCATCAAGGCCGCGCGGAAAGAGGAGGCCGACCTGATCGTGGTGGGGCGTTCACACAAGGGGGTGCTGGAGCAGCTGTACTCGGGATCGGACGTTATGGAGCTTCTTCAGCGGGCGGCGATACCCGTTGTGGTGTTCAAGCACCTGTCCGGGAGCCCGATGGTGCCGGAGCGGCTGTTTGCGCGGCCCCTTCTGGCCATGGACTGGTCGCCGGCCAGTGTGAAGGCAGTGGAGTATTTGAAAGGAATAAAGGGTGTTGCCGAAGAGATCGACGTTGTCCACGTGGTGAGCGAAACGGCGCTGGCAGGCGATTCGTCGCTTGCGGTTCAGGAGATCCGCAAGCAGACCCGCAAGAAACTGGACGCGGTTTGCGACACGCTGGAGGCGGCAGGGATTTCGGCGCGGTCCCATGTTCGTGTGGGGGATGTGGAGGCGGAGATCGAGAAGGCGGCGCAGGAGTACCAGTCGACCCTGATCGTTGCGGGCTCGTCCGCCAAGCCGGCGTGGGTGGAGCGGTGGATCGGGAGCACCCCGAGGTTCATGGCCGAAACGTCGGTATTTCCGGCGCTGCTGGTTCCGCCGGAC
>JBDRPF010000026.1:0-6031 GCA_043827325.1 Pseudomonadota bacterium
GACTTGCCCTCAGAATTAAGGAGAAACCGTGACCGACTCCCCCGATAAACTCTGGAATGCCTCTGACGTCTCCAATTACCTCGACTGCTCCATCTCCCTCGTCTACAAAATGGCCCGCTCCTCCCTCATCCCTTCCCTCCGCCCCTCTCCTGGCGTCCTCCGCTTCAATCCAGTCTCCATTAAACTCTGGGCTAACTCTCAACACGACTCCAAATGAAAGAAAAAAAATCCATAGACAATTCTCACGTTATGAGTATCCGCGTGCCGCCGGTGACTCCCCGAACTTTTCAGTAAACCGTTCGATATAGTGATTCCGGATTTTCGATGAAAGCGTTATCGGATTCTTTATAGTTCTCGCCGATTTGGTCGGCATATTTTTCTTTGAAGTTTTCTTTAAAGATTCCTTATTAATAGTAACTTTACGCTCTGGGTGTAATGTACTTGTCCCTCTGGGGTGTAATGTTCATTGCGTCGGGATTCACCATCCTTTACGCACATGGTAAATGTAATTCGCGGGCAGATCAAAAATTAACTTTCAAAAAGAGTTTAGCTTTTTCGATTTGTTAATCTTGTGGTAAAATGATGTGTAATAAGGATAAAATGCAGTGATATGAGGCGTTTTTGTGATTACACGGTTATCGGACACGGCTCTGTTTATTCTGTAAAAGAGGCCTCGATAGAAATAAATGGGTACAACAGAAAGCCCATTGCCATTTTATGCGTTTACAATACCGCCGGAATAAAATCCCTTATAGATATTTTTGAAAAATTTCCACTAAGGGCCAAAAAAGCCACTGATTTTGGCTTTTGGAAACTTGCCGCTCTTTCCATGTTTAAGCGCGACTATTCTTCTGTGGAAAAATATGCAAAACTTTGTTCCGCCTGTAAAAAATATGACTATGAACCAACATCCCCTGAAAATTTCCTGGAAAATTTTTCACAGCAGCTTTCCCTGAATATAGAGTAACAAGACACACGCACATGATAGGCAAAAGTACCTATCATATATATTACATACCTACGGCCACGATCTTGGTCCCCGGATACCCCTTGCTACGGTAATTGTCATAAGGCCTTTAACCCTCGATAGCACGCCCGCTGGCGGCGTTGTGCCGAGTCCAGATGAACGGTAATTGTCATAGGCTCCCAGGGCATATATCCATTTTAGTACGTTCCATCTACAAATACGGGTCCAGGAGTAGACTTGAGCGCAATACACTCAAGGCGTCTCGATACATAACGAGACAGATGTGTCTCGAAATGAAATGAGACAGTGTCGCAAAATGCAACAGTCGGTGCATAAAAGAGACTAACCAAAATCGCCCCAAGTTATTATTCTATGTAGGGCTTTGCCTTAAAGCCTTACGTTAGTTATATCAGGTAGCACGCTCACGCGCGCCATACCATATAAATATCAGTATATTTAAAGCATAAGTCTTTAAAGGCTTAAGACTTAAGTCTTTAAATACATATATGCTACATAAATATTATATCCTTATAAATAGCGGCATTTTTAATCCATAAATACAACGTGTAAGCACTTACACAACATGGGTAAACCGATACCGTGTAAATATGTCAGTGATAATCGGCATATTCGCGCATTTACCCAAAGTGTGTAAAATAGTGTGTAAGTCGTTACACTGGCAAGTATAAGATAATGGCATAAATATATACTGATATTGCGGCATGAAAAAGTGTGAAAACAAATAACGGCTTAAATACAGGGATATTTGAGTGCTTGCTGATTGTGGTACGGATATTGCATTATAGATGAATGATTAAAAAACCCCGGCGGGGACACGCGGAGGGTAAAATGAATACAGCGGAAATCAGCGGACAGACACTACAGGTATTAGAGGGCAGTAACGGCAACTGGGGGGTATGGAACGCGCACAAACAATCGTGGGTACTCAGTCCCTATACAGGCAAGGCGCGGAATCGGGATGCCGCCGAGGCCTGGCTGTTCGAATTCGTAGCGGACATATACACACCGACGATGACGGTATACTAGTCTGACCGCCTGGCGGGCGCTCCGCGAGGGGCGCTCTCCGGGCCGCCAGGCCCAAATACCCGGCGGGGACACGCGGAGGAGAAAATGAGAAAACATGACTGGAAATCAATTATCCTGGAATCAGTAGGAAAACCAGCAGGGGATATACGGCATGTCCGGCCACGCAGCCTGGACCCACTGTCGGGCGGGGAATTACAATCACTGCACAGTAAAAACGGGAATCCGCCATACGAATACGTTGGAGTACGAAAGCCGCTGCCGCGTGCGTTCAACCTCACCGACGTAAAGAATCTTGACCAGGCAGTGGCCGAAATAGGCTTGTCAATCTGACATCCGGGCGGTTCCGCCGGGTTGAGTCCCGGCCAGCCAGTAACCCGCAGGCGGGGAAAGCCGTCGGGGCAAAGGAGACAAAATAACGATGGACGCTATTATATTCGGTGTGGCGATGGTGCTGGCGTTCCTGGCACTCTGCGCGTTTGAGTGCTGTTTGGACCGGCGGCACGATTCAGACGTGGAGGCGAAAAAGAAATGATGGATATTAAAGACGGCGGTAGCGTGTGAATTGTGATAAGATTGTTTGAAGACAATATGTATTATTCAAATCGAGAAATAAGCAAGGCATCATGGCGATTTTATCAAGATCGTCACATTATGGAACGAAAGGGACACGTTAATGTTTCCAGGTATCCACAAACTGGATATATGAAATTATCAGATGATAATAAAAAATCGCTATATGGCGATTATGGCGTTTTGCGGGTCGTTCGGATTTCGGCGGGTTGCGATATTTGCGAAGCCGATTTATTTTGGGTCAATTACACTTCCGCAAAAAGGTGTAAATGCGGAAAAATATTCATTCCAGATTTGCTAATATGGAGAATAAGAAGCCCTTACGAACTCGTTAATTCATTAGGAAAAATTCCCGGTATCTGTATGATTGTTTATTTTGATAAAGGACAAAAAGAGGTGTTCAAATGAAAACCATCGGATACATCAGAGTATCAACTGAAGACCAGGCCGAAAACGGGTACGGACTGGCGGCGCAGAAAGCCGCGATCAGGAAAGCGTTCGGGGAGCCTGAAGCCTGGTTCGACGATGATATGAGCGGGAGCCGGGCAGACCGCCCAGGACTCCGGAAGGCCCTGGACAGCCTGAAGGCTGGCGATCAGCTTGTGGTGGCTAAGCGGGACCGGCTGGCGCGTGACGTGATGTTGTCCTGCTGGATAGAGAAGGAAGTCAAAAGGCGGGAGGCGGTGATACTGTCAGCAGCCGGCGAGGGGACAGGCGACGACAAGCCGGAATCAGTATTGATGCGGCGGCTGATTGACGCGTTCGCCGAGTTTGAGCGGGCGATGATCCGCTTGAGAACCACGTCGGCATTAGCAGAGAAGCGCAAGCGCGGCGAGAAGCTGGGCGGGCGCCGGCCGTTCGGCTGGTCGGTCACGGTGAAAGATGGTAAGAAGATGATCGTGGTGGACGAGAGAGAGCAGAAGATTATCGCGGAAATGGTAGAAATGCGTCGAAAAGGAGCGAAACTGAGCGAAATACGGAAAGCATTACACGAGGCAGGCATTAAGACGGCCACCGGGCGAGATGCTTGGAACGAGGCCAGCATATTTCAGATAATTGAGAAAGCGAAAAAGAGAGGAAAGGTGAATGATGGAACACGTGATTGATTATGACGCGGAGGCCTGTAAAAACCTATTTGCCGAGGTGATCGGACAAGCGTTTCGCGATGCTTCAGCCTATAACCCGGACTGGAAGCCCAAGCCAAAACTGATCGAGCAGGCAAGGCTTGAACAGCTCAACAAGATGTTGCCGGTGCAGCGGATACTAAAAAGCATGTCCGAGGCTGAAAAAACCGCCATTGACAAAGCAAATAAGGCCATCAGAAAAGAAAACGCCATCAATTTCCGGGCAACCAATTCACTGAAAGCCGGGCTGGAAAGACAGAATGAGCACCAACACAACGCTGAAAGCGCCGCCGAATTCATTTTCAGCGATAGGTTGACGCGCTTCACGGAACACTTGGATGTATCTAATTGTTATATCCGCAAGCAATTTTTGGACAAATATCCGCACCTCTGCGACCGGACAAATTTAATTGGGGGGGGCATAGATGTATAAGGTTACATATCGTACAGCGTCGGGCGCGAGAATGACGCGATCTCTCACACACCTATCAATAGTTGAAAATTGCCTCATTTCCCTGTTTCGCAGAGGTATTGAGGCCACGGCCATTGATGAAAAAACAAACGAAACGGTGGGCGAGGTGTGGAAAGAACCCCGGGGATCAACATATCACTGGAACTGGTTTTGTGAAACTGAATAAAAATCTGTTGACAAACGCCTTTATGCGGGTTTTTTTTATTTGCGCTTGACATGCCCGCAGAATTATGGTAAAATCCATTTCGACAGGGAAGGACACAATGCAATGAAATCACACCATCGCATGAAACAGCCGCCGGGAGTCCTCGGTGTCCTTCCCTGTCAGGTAGGGCTACTTCTGGCGGCTCTTTGATGTGATAAAGGAGAAAACATGAGACACTCGATCCACGTGGAAGCACAACCCGGTGAACTCGTTATCACCGGGGCCGGACAGGTGGGAACAGTAAAATATCTCACCATCGAACAGGACACCGAGGGCGAGACAATTCTGTACCACGTCCAGGTCCCTGCCGACAACAGCACAATGACGACCGACACGGTGTTCACCTCGCGCTGGGACTACGCCACCCACGCCGAGCGCATGGCCCGGAAAGCCTGGACAGCCGTGGGGGACGAATTCGACGAACTCCGTGACGCCGTGACCGCCGCGCGGGAGGCCGCGCTTGACGAAGAGGCGACAGAATGAAAATCACACGACCACCGGCCAGCCTCGGAGAGGCGCCGCCCGAATCCGCAATCATAGAACTGGACTGCGGGCATGAGAGGGCCCTGCGGGAAGGCGAAATCTGGTTCTGTCTGGAAACACCGACAGATCGGAAATACGTATGCTCAGGTTGCTTAGGGGAAAACACCGGCTTTATGGCGCACTGGGACGGCCCGTTGACGGTGACGATGGAGCGCGGAGAAGATGAAAGATGAGCAAAGAAGTGCGTGAATTAAGTGGTACGAGATCAAGATGATGAGGGCGGAATTGTGAACCTCGAAGAGAAACCGAATTGAAAGGAGAAAAGATGAAACAGGAACATGACAGGATTTACTTAGCAGAGGCCAGGATCGAGAATTTCAAAAAGCTCAAACTGGTGGAACTGCGCCCGACCCCTGAAGGCGTGGTGGAGGTCATCGGCGACAACGCTGAGGGGAAAACCTCGATAGTGGATGCGCTGGTCTCGCTATTCACCGGCGCGGCGGCGGACCCCTCGGAACCCATCAGGCAGGGCGAGAAATATGCTGAAATCAGTGCCGTACTCGGCCCCGACCCGGTGACGCTGAAGAAAAGCTGGAAGCGGGGCGGGAACCCTAAGCTGGAAATCAAATTGGCGGACGGTTCACCTCCGAGGGGCGGCGCGGTGACGTGGCTGAAATCCATCTGCACCACGGCGAACTTCGACCCGTCGACATGTATCTCGGACCCGAAGGCGACGCGGGCGGCACTGCTCAAAATCGCGGACCTGAAACCGGATTGGGATTCGTTCCCTGGCGGGCGCCCGTTCGACGCCGACGCCCCGGACGCGGACCCGCTGGCGGTGATTCAGTCCGAAAGCGCGAAGCTCGATGAAAAGCGGTTGGCGGCGCAAAGGGAAAAGAAAAGGCTGGAACAGGTAAAGAACACCCTCGAAAAAGAAGTTCCTGTCGAGGCGCGAAAGGCGAAGCCGGTTGACCTCGGCGCGCTGCTGAAAGAGCGGGATGCGATTCAGGCAGAGATAAAAACAGCCGAGGACCATGAGAGGCGTCGCCTGAATCAGATTGACCGCATAGAACGCCAGCGGGCACATGTCGCCGAACTGCAACGGCAGTTGAAAGAGTCCGAGGCGGAATATGAAATTCTCGAAGCCGGTCTGGACGAAATCG
>JBDRPF010000027.1:0-23929 GCA_043827325.1 Pseudomonadota bacterium
TTATTCACTATTCAAGATGTGACACCATTCTTGCCAGCGTGGGGGAACTGTCAAAGAAAATCAGGGAGATTTTGGATAAAGAATAAGGCGTCAGGTCCCGGGGTTAAGTTTTCTCTTGAACGAATGGTGGTCTTCAGGAACTATTTATCCGCTTTTTCCAGCGGGGGATTCACGCCCAGTTTGAATATTTCATATTGGGTCTCACCGATAAGGAAGTCCTGGAGCTTCATCTCCAGGTTTTTCCGCAAATCGCTGTTGTGCCATTTTTTCCAGTGTTCCAAACTTCGCCAGTTCGAGGCGATCACCACTCGAAACGGATCTTCATAGTCCCACATGGTCTCGGAGGTGATGTATCCTTCCTGGTCTATGGCTGCAACCCGGATCTCTTTGGTCACCTTGTTGATCTTGTCGACATACCCCTCCTTGAATCTTCGTATTATTAAAATCTTAACCGGCATGAAGACCTCCTTTAGATCCGCGTTCGGGGGAAAAGCCTTCCCTGTTTTGGGTGATAGTTTGACCGCGATACACGTTACCATGAAAAGTGAGCGGAAGCAGCGCGCCATTCGGTCCGGAGATGGAACGGCGCCGTATGAATCCTATATATAAACAGAATACCGTTTAATTCAGATAAAAACAAGTGCCAAATTTCCAGGTGAAACAGGGGCGGATTCATTTAGTCGGTTCTCCTGTTTTGATTTTTTTTGCATTGTGGGATATACGTTACCAGGAAACGATGGCGATTACACGCGACGGGTTAAAAAGCGACCCCGCATTCAAGGAGATGCTTTTATGGATGGTTTTTTTCACGCGCAAAGCGTTGCCGTGATCGGCGTATCAACCGCGCCGACAAATCTGGGCCGGATCATGGTCTACAACCTGATGGAATTCAGATACACGGGGCACATCTATCTGGTCGGCCCAAGGGGGGGGGCCTTTCTGGGGCATAAAATCTATAAAAGTGTTGCGGACCTGCCGGAACCGGTCGACCTGGCGACCATCCTGGTGCCTGCCGCAGCCGTTGCGGAAGTCATGCGCCAGTGTGGGGAAAAAGGTATTCGCAGGGTGGTGGTGCAGTCGGCGGGGTTCGGGGAGCTGGGCGAGGACCGGGCGGCTCTGGAAGCGGAAATTCGACAGATCATCGAGCGGTATGGGCTGCGCATGATCGGTCCGAACTGCATCGGCGTCATCAATCGGAAAAGCGGTCTGGCTGTTCCTTTCATGCCCTTCAAGGCGGAGTCGGAGGTTGGGCGGGTGGCGATCATTTCACAGAGCGGGGGTGTGGGCGGTTTAACGATCAATGCCCTTGCCGCAGAACATCTCGGTTTCGGCAAATTCGCCAGCATCGGCAACAAATTGAATGTCGATGAAACGGACCTCCTGGAATACTTCGTGCAGGATGCTGAAACAGACCTCATTTTTTGTTATCTGGAAGGGATTGCCCGGGGCCGCCGGCTCATGGAAATCGCCTGCAGGTCCTCCAAAGTCATCGTTGCGCACAAATCCAACAGGGGCCCATCCGGAGCTGTCGCAGCCAAATCCCACTCCGCTTCACTTTCCTCGGACGACCGGGTGGTGGATGCCGCCTTTCGCCAAAGCGGGATTTTTCGGGCGTATGACCAGCAGGAAGCATTACATCTCATGAAGGCCTTTATGCTGCCCGAGATAAAAGGAAACCGCCTGGCAATCATATCCCGTTCGGGCGGGCATGCCGTCATGGCCGCTGATGCGGCAGAGGAATCGGGTTTCGTACTGCCGCCGTATCCCGAAGCGCTGATCCGGATGGTGAAGGAGCATTCCCGGGCAAACGTTATACGGATTCATAACCCTTTGGACCTGGGGGACCTTTATGATATCCCCCTGTATCTGAAGCTGGCCGAGAGCGCACTGGCAAGAGAGGACATCGATGGCCTTTTATTCATCTATAACTATCAGGGCATTTTCGACGCGGAAGTGTCCCGCCGGCTGATTGCCGGTCTCGGCGAGTTGGCATCACAATCAGAGAAGCCGCTGGCCATCTGTGTGTTTACGATGCACAGGGAGCTCGATAAAATCAGAAGAACGGTAAAATGTCCCATTTTCACGGATCCCAGGGAAGCCGTACGGGCTTTCGCCCGGGGGCGTGACAGGCGCCGTTTGAAAGCCCTGCCGTTTTCCACGGAAAGACCGGCCGGTGTGGATCGCGACACGGCGCGTTCCGTTTTTGCCAAAGCGGCTTCCGGCCCCATGGATCCGGCGGCGGCGGCCGCCGTGTTGTCCGGCTATGGAATTCCGCTGGTGCCCTGGAAAACAGCGGAAAGCGAAGAGGCTGCCGTGAGCGCCGCTGCAGCACTGGATTATCCCGTGGCGCTGAAAACAGCCCATCCGGAAGTGCTTCATAAAAGCGACGCGGGTGCAGTCTGCCTCGATCTCCGGGACGGAGCGTCGGTCAGATCGGCCTATCAAAATCTGCGTAAAATCGCGCCTTCCGTTCTATTGCAGAAAATGGCGGAACCCGGTCTGGAATGGCTTGTCGGGGGCCGCCAGGATGAGCAGTTCGGCCCTGTGGTCGTGGCGGGTTTGGGCGGTATTTATGTAGAGGTTTTTCAGGAGACGGCGATACGAATTGCCCCCGTAACCGCCGAAGAAGCGGAGCGGCTGGTGGATGAATGCCGCGGAGCGAATCTGCTGGGAGGCGTTCGCGGGCAGCCGCCTCTGGATCGCCGCGCATTGATTGACATCATCGTGCGCGTCTCGTGGTTGCTGGCGGATTTCCCGCAGATCAAAGAGATCGATCTGAATCCGGTGCGCGTTTTCAAAAAAGGATGCCAGACCCTGGACTGGCGTGTTCTGAATTCAGGCGCGATGTCGTAAGCGTCCGGAGGTGAAATGGCTGTAAACTTCTGACTGATGAATCGGAACCGGGTGAATTTTCGATTGCGGATTTGAAGAACAGCCCCGGCCGGACCGTGCACTGGGACGGTGTTCGAAACTATCAGGCCCGCAACTTCATGTTTTCGATGGAGAAAACACCTTGACCGGTGTAACAAACCAGAGTAACATTTTTACCACTTCGATAATATTTTAAATCGCTCATACTGATGTTATCTTCGATGCGAGGCGTATATTAATCCCCTTCAGGGATAACCACAAGCCGGGTCCTCCGGGCCCGGATTCTTTACGCGGGAGGATGAAAATGGGAAAGGCAAGAGACACAAAGAAAGAGGTAAGAAAGAAGGCGACCAAAACGATAAAGGAGAAGCGTAAGGAAAAGCAGGAAAAGAAACAGAAACAGGGAGAAAACTAACGTCCATGATTTTACGCGTTTTGTTTTGAAAAGACCGGCGGGGACGGTTCTTCATTCTTTCCAAACAAACCGGGCGCTTTGCCCCCGGTTGCAAGTTCACCGTGCACGCACTGACGCGTTTTTGCCTTTGTCCGCCCGAGACAGGCGACAAAGGCAAGCCCCCCGCTTCGCGGGTAGTCGTTGACTCCCGGCGAACCGAAGCCGCGGCATGAACGATGAAGAATCGACCCCAGAGTTTTTTGAAACCGCTTCCGGTACGGACACGGCACAGGGAGACACAGCATGAGTCACCAACCGAACAAAATCATATGCTCGATGATTAAAGTGAGCAGGCACTACGATAAAAAGCCTGTCCTCCGGGACATATCGCTGTCGTATTTTTACGGCGCCAAAATCGGCGTTCTGGGGCTGAACGGCTCGGGAAAAACCTCTCTTTTGCGCATCATGGCCGGTGTGGACACGGAATTCAACGGTCAGCTGATTTTAACGCCCGGTTTCACCGTGGGATACCTGGAGCAGGAACCCGTCCTCGACGAATCGAAAACGGTGAGGGAAATCGTCGAGGAAGCGGTGCAGGAAACCGTCGACCTGATGAATGAATTCAACCGGATCAACGAAAAGTTCGCCGAGCCCATGGCCGACGAGGAGATGGACCGCCTGATCGAACGGCAGGGAGAGGTTCAGGAAAAACTGGACGCGGCCGATGCGTGGGACCTGGACTCCCGGGTGGAGATGGCCATGGACGCACTGCGCTGCGCCGCGGGCGACACGCTGGTGAAGGTGCTGTCCGGCGGAGAAAGACGCCGGGTGGCGCTTTGCCGTCTTCTGCTCCGAAAGCCGGACATTCTTCTCTTGGACGAGCCCACCAACCATCTGGATGCCGAAACGGTGGCCTGGCTGGAGCATCACCTCCAGCAGTACGAAGGGACCGTGATTGCGGTTACCCATGACCGGTATTTTCTCGACAACGTGGCCGGCTGGATCCTCGAGCTCGATCAGGGCCACGGCATCCCCTGGAAAGGAAATTACTCCTCGTGGCTCGAACAGAAGCATGAGCGTCTCCGGCAGGAGGAAAAGGCGGAAAGCCATCGCCAAAAGACACTTCAGCGTGAGCTGGAGTGGATTCGAATGACCCCGAAGGCCCGGCAGACCAAATCCAAGGCCCGGATCAGCGCCTATGAAAAACTGCTTTCCCAGGAGAATGACTCGCGCGACAGGGACCTTGAAATCTACATCCCGCCGGGGCCGCGCCTGGGCAACCTGGTGGTTCAGGCTGAAAATGTGTCCAAGGGTTATGGCGACAGGTTGCTGGTCGAAAACATGTCGTTCTTTCTTCCGCCGGGCGGCATCATCGGCGTGATAGGACCCAACGGCGCTGGAAAGACGACGCTGTTCAAGATGATAACGGACCAGGAAACGCCGGACACGGGTCGGATCCGGATCGGCGAAACCGTCCGGCTGGCGTATGTGGATCAGAGCCGGGATAGTCTCGACCCGCAAAAAACGATCTGGGAGGTGATTTCAAACGGCGATGACGTCATCGAACTCGGGAGCATGTCGGTCAAATCCCGGGCTTACGTGGCCCGGTTCAATTTTACCGGGGCCGACCAGCAAAAAAAAGTGAGCCGGATCTCCGGCGGCGAACGCAACCGGGTTCACCTGGCCTGCATGCTCAGGCAGGGCGCCAACGTCATCCTGCTGGACGAGCCCACCAACGACCTTGATGTGAACACCCTGCGGACACTGGAGGAAGCCCTGGAAAATTTCGCCGGGTGCGCGGTGGTGATCAGCCACGACCGCTGGTTTTTAGACCGTATTTGCACGCACATCCTCGCGTTTGAAGGAGACAGCCGGTGGGCGTGGTTCGAGGGGAATTATTCGGAGTACGCGGCGGACAGAAAAAAGCGACTCGGTGCCGAGGCCGACCTTCCCCGCAGGATCAAATATCGGCACCTGACGCGGGATTGATACGGTTGCCGGCGATCATTCTAATCCTGAAAGTCATCAGAGATGTTTTGAAGTAAGGAGGCAGAACAGCGCCATGCCGAACAGTTTTCGGGAGACACTCCAGTTTTATCTGATCGACTGCAAAACCCCCCTCGGGAAGATCATCGACATCATCATCATCCTTCTGAACCTTTTTGTCTGCGCTATCCTGGTGATCGAAACCTATCCGGTTTCCGAAGCAACCCGGCAACTGCTCTGGCAACTGGAGGTGATCATCGTCGGGTTTTTCGTCATTGAATACGCGGCGCGACTCTATGCCGCGCCGAACCGGTTCCGGCAGATCGCGGACGTTTACAGCATCATCGATCTCGTCGCCATCCTGCCGACACTTTCGGTAATTTTTCTGCCCCTGTTCGGCATGACCCTCGACCTCAGTTTTGTCAGATTCCTCCGGGCTTTTCGGACGTTCAGGATTTTCAGGTTCCTGCGATTCGCGGCGGACCCCGAATTTTTTTTCGGCAGCATCACGCCGCAGCTGCTCAAAGTGACACGGCTCCTGCTGACCATTCTGATGATATTTTTCATCTCTTCGGGGTTGTTTTTCTACGTTGAAAGCGGCCTGAACCCGAATGTGAAGAATTTCGGGGACGCGTTCTATTTTACCGTTATCGCGCTGACGACCGTCGGCTTCGGCGACATCATTCCCCTGTCCGACGCGGGAAAGTGGGTCACGGTCTTGATGATACTCTCGGGCATCATCCTCATCCCGTGGGAGATCAGCCGGATTGTAAAAGAGTGGGCGCGGATGGCGACAAAAAAGGAGATTACCTGCCGGAACTGCGGGCTCCGCTACCATGACGAAGACGCCTCACACTGCAAGTCCTGCGGAAATGTTATCTATCAGGAGTTCGACGGCGGTTAGCCCGAATAATGATTCTTGCAAACAAAATGGAGTTGTTTATGAAACCGGCTTTTAAAATTTATTCTGTCGGCGTTATCCGCAAGGAAAACGATGAAAACGCGAGAATTGAAATCGACGACGCCTACACCGACGCCCTTTTGGGCGTGGACAGCTTTTCACACCTCATCGTTTGCTACTGGTTCCATGAGAACGACACCCCGGAAAAGCGGGGCGTTTTGCGGGTTCACCCGAGAAAGGACACGAAAAACCCGCTGACCGGCGTTTTCGGAACGCACTCGCCGCTGCGGCCGAATCTCATCGCGATCTCCTGCTGCAGACAGCTCGCCATCGAGAACAACACCATTTTCATCGACCGCATCGACGCCTTTGACGGCTCCCCGGTTATCGACATCAAACCGTATATTCCCGTTGACGCGCTGATGTCGGCGGACATTACGGTGCCGGATTGGGTGTAGCGTCGTTGCCATAATAGCGTTTTGTTTCAGCCTCAAACCACCCCGTTTAGGGTGGTTGTTGGCCCATCTGGCGGCATAGGGTTTCGCGGGTAAAAAACAACAGCAGGAAGGACAGCGCGGCCCAGGCAACCATCAGGGAAAAACCGGCCTGATAGGCATCCATGGAGTAGATCCGGATTCCTTCGGTAACGTGTTGAACAGGCAAACAAAGGACCTCTTGAGATGGTAAGTTGATCGTTTAACATTCTCATGTTAATGGAGTTCTATGGCTGGAAAATCGAAAACAGATGCCCCCCGGCGAATATGCTAAAAGAAAAGGAGTCTCAAAATGATCGAGGAAATTACTGCAAAGGAGCTTGACACCAAAAACTTCATCAATGAGAAAGTCGTAAAAATCCGGGAGGTTGTCGGAGAGGGGATGGCGATCAACGCGCTTTCGGGAGGCGTCGATTCGTCCACGGTCACCATGCTGGGTCATCGCGCCCTGGGGGGCCGCCTTAAAACCGTGTTTATCGAAAACGGTCTTATGCGTGAGGGTGAACCCGAAAGGGTCGCCGGCCGTTTCCGGGAGCTTGGCGTCACGGTTGAAATTGTCGATGCACGGGACGCTTTTTTCGCCGCACTCAAAGGGGTTACGGACCCGGAAGAGAAGCGCGAGGCGATCACTCAGGCGTTTTACCGGGACGTCTTCGGGCGCATCGTCAAGGAGAGCGGCGCAAAACACCTTCTCCAGGGGACGATACTGACCGATGTCGATGAAACCGTCGCCGGCATAAAACGTCAGCACAACGTCTTTGAACAGCTCGGGATCGACCCGAAAGCGGCGTTCGGCTATCACATCATCGAACCGCTGATTCAACTCCGGAAAGACGGCGTCAGAAAGGTCGGCGAGGGCCTGGGGCTCCCGGCCGAGGTGTTCGACCGCATCCCGTTTCCGGGCCCGGCGCTTGCGGCGCGCGTGATCGGCGAAGCAACCCCGGAACGTATCGAGACGGTCCGAAAGGCAACCATCGTGGTCGAACGGCTTCTCAAGGACACCCATGCGTTTCAGTACATGGCGATCCTTCACGAGGACCGGGTGACCGGCATGCGGGACGGGTTGCGCGATTTCGGCCAGCAGATCGAGGTGCGCTGCTGGGAAAGCGTCGATGCGCGGGTCGCAACGCCGACACGGCTCTCGTTCGATGTCCTCGAGAATCTCGCCGGCGAGATTCTCCGCGACGTGCCCGGCATCGTCAGTGTCACGTACAACATCGCGCCGAAACCGCCGTCTACGATCGAAGCGGTATAAACCACATTCTCATGAAGAATTCATTTTGTTTTAAACCAAACAGAAACGGATTAAACGTTGTCAAAAACGGCATGGTGGGGTCGTTGCGAATTAAAACTGAAGGCGCCCCGTACCAGATTCTTTCTTTTATGCGTTTGAGGAGGCCCTATCATGAAATCAAAGCGGTCCATCATCTGTATATCGAGCCTGATTTTTTTGTTTCTGGCCGGGTGCGCCGGCCCCCGTCCGAAATTTGTAACCGCAATCGACTCCGTGGCACCCGGAAGCATGGTGTCTGCAAAAGGCTCCCAGCTGCACCTTCTGGGTTCGCCGGTTTCCGTGGGCAACCCCCTCCCCTCTGTTTTACTGGTGGATGCCGCCAGCATGAAAGACGTCGATCTTTCCAGTGAAAGGGGTAAGGTGCTTTTTTTGAGCATCGTTCCATCGCTGGACACAAAGGTGTGCGAGGCCCAGACCCATTATCTGGGGGAACAGGGAGACAAACTGCCCGGCACGGTCGAGCGCATCGCCATCAGCCGGGATACGCCTTTTGCCCAGATCCGTTTTGCCCGCGAGGCAAAACTCACCGACATCCGATATCTGTCGGACTACAAAGAGGCACTGTTCGGGCGATCCACCGGACTGCTCATCGATGAGCTCCGGCTTTTGGCACGTTCCGTTATACTGGTGGACAGGGCCGGCGTGGTTCGCTACATCCAGGTCGTACCGGAAATCACCCATCTGCCGGACATGGAAAGGGCATTTCAGATGGCCGGCGAACTGGCCGGCGAAAATTGAGCGGCAACCAACGTTGCCGACGCGCACAAAATACGGGCGGCACGAACAGAAAGAGTCTCCGGGTCACATGAACATCGCAGCGATAATCGAACATGAGATCTATAGAGTAACGGAACTTCAGAAAACGTACGTGGCCGGGATATGTTCCGGGTGTGTCAAGCCCTGCTGCACAAGGGTCAATTACCTGTTCTGCGAGAAGGACATCCTTTTTTTTAAACTGTCCGGAAGAAGGCACCGGTGGAGAAGACAGGCCGCGGCAGAGAAAGGCTGCCGCTTTTTAGGGTCTGCCGGATGTGTTCTCGATCCGGCAGCCCGACCGTTTATATGTCATCGCTACATCTGCCCTGATCTGGAAAAAGAGATCAAAAAACAGGACCCCGGCATTTTCATCTCGCTTTCGAAGAAATTCAAGGCCCTTGATGAACTTCGAAGCCGAATGTGGGCGGAATTTCTTGAACAAGGGATGAGATAAAGAATTCCCGGGCGCTTCACAAAAGGGGTGTTCTCCATCCTCACCCGAATATCAACGGCAGCGCCGCATCATGGATCTGCTGCCAGCGTTCTTCCCCGCCGAAGCTTTCGATGTAAAACTTCATTTTCGGCTCGGTCCCCGACGGCCGGATGGCAAACCAGGAGCCGTCCTCGATGACGACCTTGACCCCGCCGATCGGGGCGTTGTTTCCCGGGGCGGTGGTCATCACTTTTGTAATCGGCAACCCCGCAAGAACGGTCGTTTTAACATCGCCGGGCGTCAGGCTTTTTAAGACCGCCTTCTGTTTATCGGAAATCGGTCCGTCCACTCTTTTGTAGTACGGTTCTCCGTATTCGGGAATCAGAGTGTCCCGATAGATATCATCCGGTGTTTTTCCGGTTTTTGCCAGTATCTCCGCGGCCAGAAGCGTCATGCAGAAACCGTCCTTGTCCGTTGTCCAGACCGACCCGTCTTTTCGCAAAAACGAGGCGCCGGCGCTTTCTTCTCCCCCGAACGCAACGGTTCCGCTTATCATCCCGTCGACGAACCACTTGAACCCGACCGGGACTTCGTAAAGCGGCCGTTTCAACCCGGCGACAACCCTGTCGATCATGCTGCTGCTGACCAGTGTCTTGCCGATGGCGAGATCTTTGCCCCATTCAGGCCTGTTTTGCAGCAGGTACCAGATGGCGACCGACAGGTAGTGATTCGGGTTCATGAGGCCGCCGGGACACACAATGCCATGCCGGTCGAAATCCGAATCGTTTCCCCAGGCCACATCGAACCGGTCCGCCATGCCGATCAGGTTTGCCATGGCATACGGGGAAGAGCAGTCCATCCGGATTTCCCCGTCCGAATCCACGGGCATAAATCCGAATGTCGGATCGACCTCCGTGTTCACAATCTCCATGTTCAGGTTGTACTTTTCGGCAATGGGCCCCCAGAAGTGCACGCCGGAACCGCCCATGGGGTCCACGCCGATCCGGACGCCCTGCCGCTGAATGACATCCATGTCGATGACCCGGGAGAGCGCGTCGACGAACGGCGCAATGAAGTCCTGTTCACGGGTCGTGCCGGCTTGACGGGCTTTCTCATAGGGCACCCTCCTGATATCCGAACCACCGGAATCCATCAGCTCATTCGCCCGGTTCTGGACCCGGCCGGTCACATCCACGTCGGCGGGACCGCCCTCGGGCGGGTTGTATTTGAAGCCGCCGTCCCGGGGCGGATTGTGAGAGGGCGTGATCACTACGCCGTCCGCCAGCCCTGTTGTTCTTCCCCTGTTGTATTCCAGGATCAAAAAGGAAATGACGGGTGTCGGGGTGTATTCGTCATTTGCATGGACAACCACTTCGACCCGGTTGGCGGAAAAAACTTCCAGAGATGTCCTGAAGGCGGCTTCCGAAAGGGCGTGGGTGTCGAAACCCAGATACAGCGGGCCGGTTATTCCCTTTGACGCGCGATATTCGCAAATGGCCTGTGCGGTTGAGGCGATGTGCATCTCGTTAAACGTGCCGTTGGCCGCGCAGCCCCTGTGCCCGGAGGTTCCGAAGGATACCGGACCGGACGGTTCCAGGGTGTAGTACGACGCGACCAGCCTGGGGATGTTTTCCAGCATGGACCTCAAGGGGGGCCTTCCTGCCAGCGGATGCAATGCTATCGGGTTTTTATCTTTCACCATACAGACCTCCTTTATTTTGCCCTGAAAGACTTGGTCCTTTGGGCCAGGTCAGAGTTCTCCGGCTCTGCCTAAAGAATCGTTGCGAGAGTTTGAAGTGAACTAAAGTTTAAAGTGAGCTAAAGCTAAGGAATTCTGCCAATTATATAAAATCAGCGGAGCGAGCCGACTTCGCCAGCCTACTCCGCCGAAGTAGCTTTGGCTTCGAAGGCAGGCTAGTGGCCTTGGCTACGACGGCTGAAAGCGACTCCATACAAGGCACTTTAGATCACTTTAGACACTTTTAACTTGTACGGCTTTAAGGAAAACAGCCCCTTCCAGGGGTTATATCAAAGCCGGACCCTCTGGGTCCAGATTGTTTATACCCGAAGCCTACGGATATTGCGGCGACGTGTCAAGACGGAAGAGAAAGGCCGGGCTTCGAAACAGTTATCGTGTTTTCCATTCTTCAAAAAGCCGGCCCTCCCCGTCTGTGTCACAATTTTACATCCCGGTCGGTTCGTTACGGCGAGATGATCGCGGTTACCTGCAGGTCGCCCACACGCCGTTTCCCACCCGGAAGCCCTGCCCGGGGTGAATCGTGACCCATTGGCGAGGAATCAGACGGCTGGACCGATACCGATACACCGGTTTTTCTATTTTGACGAATTTCACCGGAACCCGTGTTTGGATGATACCCCGGTGGCCCGCGACAGGCAGTTTCGCGTCATAATAGCCGTAAATCGTTCGGGAAGAGCCGTACGCCGGGAGCAAATACAGCCGTTTGCCGGGGACGGCACGGGCCAAAAGAGAGTTGGTCAGTCTCGCCGGGACGACGGACGGCCCGCGGTGCTGAAAATCCCCGGCGTTTGCCGATGGCGCGATGACAGATAATGACACGACGAGGGCGAGAGATGCGATGGTGTAGGTTTTCATTGTTGCCTCCTTTTTTGGTTTGACATAGGGTTGTTCCGATTACTTTGCCGGCTCAATTTTGACTTTTTACGAGGTCGTTAATTTTCTAGAAGGTCCTTCAGGCACCTAAACCAAAACCGTTAGCGGTACTTTTGTTTCAAAATATGTGTTTCAAATTCCGTGCCATATTTAATTTCAATAATATCAACAGGTAATATTAAAAATAGAGATCGGGGATCGACAATCGACGTCCGGTGTCGTCAAAATTGTCGAAGTTTGGTCCTCCGCACGCCGTACGCGATATTCCCGGGATTTCGGCAAAACCGCAATCAGTGGTTAAAAACAAACTGAAAAAATAGTCTTGACACTATCTCAATAGACATTCAAAAAAGATGGAAACGCTGTCCGCGGGATTCCTTCCGGAGAAAAGACCGTGTCACAATTGCGCAAAAGAGAAGTTTACCTGGCCGGCGACATCGGCGGAACCAAAACGAATCTGGGGCTGTTCGAGCGGGGACGGCACCGCCCCCGGATGACGGCCTTTGCGTCATTTCCGAGCCGGACACCCGGTGGGTTGGAATCCATGGCGGCGGAATTTCTTCAGCGTCACGCCGCGGCCATTGCCGGAGCCTGTTTCGGTATCGCCGGGCCAGTGGCCGGCGGCAGGAGCAAAGCCACCAACCTTCCGTGGTCGGTTTCCGAAAAGGCGCTGGCCCGGCGGTTCGGATGGCCCCGCGTGAGGCTTGTCAACGACCTGACCGCTACGGCCATGGCTATACCAATGCTGGCGCACCGGGAGCTTTTGACACTGAACCGGGCCAGGGCCCGCAGGGGCGGGCCGCGGGCCCTGATCGCACCTGGAACCGGCCTGGGGCAGGCGCTCATGATATATCACGGGGACCAATATGTCCCGGTCTCCTCCGAAGGCGGGCACGCGGACTTTGCGCCCAACAGCCCCGAAGCGGTCGAATTGTGGCAATACCTGCGTGAACGTTTCGGGCACGTGAGCCTCGAACGGGTGCTCTCCGGGCCGGGCCTGGTGAACATCTACTGCTGGCTCAGGGATTCGGGTCGCTTCACGGAACCGGCGTGGCTGGCCCGCAGGATGATGGATTCAGACCCGGTGCGGATCATTATCGAAGCGGCTCTCGACAGGCGGCCGCCGCTGTGTACGGCCGTCCTGCGCATGTTCTCCGCCCTGCTGGCCGCGGCTGCGGGCAACCTGGCCCTGATGGGGATGGCGACCGGCGGTGTATTCCTGGGGGGCGGGATTTCTCCCCGGATTTTGCCGTTTCTCCAGGAAGACGCCTTTAGGGAGGCATTTGTCGAGAAGGGGCGTTTCAAGTCGCTCCTTGAAAAAATTCCCGTTCGGGTTATTCAAAATGACCGGGCGGCTCTGCTCGGGGCGGCCTGCTGCGCCCTGGACGCGCCCTGAACAATGGTACGACCGGAAATGGAAAATCCTATAACCTGTTGAATCAAAAAGGATAACGACCCGTGACCGACGTTGAAAATGTGTTTTCATCCATTCCCGCCGACATCCCCCGGGAAGTGTTCCAGGACATTTTAATTGCGGACAGGTTAAAAATCGAGCGCATCGTGTCCAGGGGGCACGCCTCCCCGGAAGGATTCTGGTACGATCAGGATCAGAATGAATGGGTGATTCTGCTCAAAGGAGGTGCCGGCTTGCGGTTTGAAGGGAAAGACGACATCCGGGAGTTGGTCCCCGGTGATTACGTGAATATCCCGGCCCATGTCAAACACAGGATTGAATGGACCGATCCGGACACGGAGACGGTGTGGATAGCCGTCATGTATTGAAGCGATTCAAAAGCTTCGTGACGCCGTCAACGAGGTGCCGGGGAAAGATTGATGCATCGACGGTCGTCACGACGGCGTAATCCAGAAGGGTATCTCCGACGGTCTGCCCGTTGTAACCCAGGAATAGGTGTTTTCGAGATCTTTCACCCGGTCTTTCAAATAGTCCGCCCGGGACGTCAATTCCCGATTTTGCGGGTCCGACCGGAGATCGGCCTCCGCGTCCCGCAGGCGAATCCGGAGGTCGAGATACTCTCTCTCGATATGCTGAACGCTCCTGCGGTTCTCGTAATGTATCTCGAACAGTTCGTGCAATTCCGGAATGACCGGTTTTTTCATGAGATGACGCCCTTTGCCTGAAAATGGTCCCGTGCTTTCATCTCCAAATCTCTAAACCTGCTTTGCGGTATTGTCAAGCGATTGCTTCTTGCCGCATTCCCTGATATAAAAACCCATGCACTGTCCGGAATAGATGGCTGACAGCAGCCCCCCGATACTCTTGACGGAAAGGAGGACCCGATGGCCCTGATGACCCCCGAGCAGTTCGAAGAGAGCCTGAAAAAAATGAAACCCAGGGTATATATGAACGGCAAGCGGGTGGAGAGCGTGCTCGAGAACCCCAACACCCGGACCGTTGTGGAGTCCAACAAGGCCAGTTATCGATGGGCCCTGGACCCGGAGCACAAGGATATCATGTCCTGTCGCTCACCGCTCGTCGACGGCACGGTCAATCGCTACACCCATGTGAGCGCGAGTATCGAGGATCTCGTCAAGAAAGCCGAAGCCGGAACGTTCACGGCAGAGCGGCTGGGCACCTGCATTTACCGCTGCGTGGGCTACGACGCCTTCCACGCCTTGGCCAGCACCACGTGGGAAATGGACCGGGACCTGGGCACGGAATACCACCCGCGTTTCAGGGAATATCTCAAGATGGTCCAGGAAAAAGACCTGTCCGTGGCCGGCGCCCTGACCGAACCCCGGGGACGACGCGACAAAAAAACCCTGGATTGGCCGGACCCCTATCTTTCCCTGAAAATCGTGGAAAAGAACGACGACGGCATCGTTGTCCGGGGGGCCAAGATCAATATCAGCGGAGCGTTTGCGAGCCACGAACTGGTGGTGCTGCCGCAATCCTCCCACAGGGAGGGAGAGGAGGACTACGCGGTGGCCTTTGCCACGCCCGCCGACGCAGAGGGAATCACTTACGTCTGTCAGTATTCTCCGTACTCCGCCGAGCGCGAACTGGCGGACGACCTGTATGAACTGGGGAATCCCGTTTTCGGCCAGCGGGAAACCGCCATGGTGGTTTTCGACAACGTGTTCGTACCCTGGGAGCGGGTCTTCCACTGCGGCGAGGCCCGGTACTCCGGGAAGCTCGTGGCCCGTTTTGCCAAAACCCACCGGATGACTTGCGGCGGAACGTGCAAGGTGGGATTCATGAACCAGATCATCGGGGCCTGCAGGCTCATTCAGGAATACAAGGGGCTGGAAAAGGTCCCGCACATCAACGAGCAGCTCATCGAAATGGTGGTCCTCAGGGAAACGGGCCGCGCGTGCGGTCTGGCCGCCGCCCGGAAAGGGGTTGAAGAACCGCCCGGGTCCGGGGTTTACCTGCCGGACGAGGTGATGGGCAATGTTGCCAAGCTCAACATCTGCAATGCCTTCTGGCGGGTCATGGCCCTGGCCGGGGATATCGGGGGAGGGCTTGTGGTGACCCTGCCCTCTTTAAAGGAATTGAAGAACCCGGACGTGAAAGATTACGTGGAAGAGTTTTACAGTTTCGGTTCGGAGGAACCCACGGAAAACATCATGAAGGTGACCAAGCTCCTGCAGCACTGGACGGCGGGGCAGCACGGCGTGGGCACCTGGCACGGCGCCGGGCCGGTTATGGCCCAGAAGATCATGCTTCAACGCGCCGTGGGATTTGACCACGAAAAGAACCTCGTAAAAGAAACCCTGAAACTGAAAAAATGATCAGAGTGACTGCGGCGGTTATGGCAATTGACGGGATGCTGCTGATCGCCAAGCGAAAACCGGAAGCAAGACTGCCTAATCTGTGGGAACTTCCCGGAGGAAAGGTCGAAGCAGGTGAAACCCCCGAGGAATGTTTAAAGCGGGAAATCAAGGAAGAGTTCGATATCGACATTACGGTGGGGGAACATCTCGGCTCCACTGTCCACACCTATGATTTCGGAACGATCGAATTGATGGTTTACCGGGCGACATGGGACGAGGGGGATCTCGTATTGAAGGAGCATGAAGAAATCAGATGGGCGTTTCCGCACGAGCTCGATCAATTCGATTTCGCGGCGGCGGACATCGCCTTGGTCGCGAAATTGGTGCGCGGTGAAATCGAGATTTAAAACCGCTATCGAATCGGTGCAGGTTATGGATGATACGATGCGTATGCCTCGATTCGACGCGTGAGAAGGTGCCTGGATGATTAAAAACCGCACGAAGCCCGGCCTGAAGCTGCGAATTCGCCAGGTCGGCCCCTGGGGTGTGAACGCGTATGCCCTGGTCTGCCCGGACACCCGGAAAAGCGTCCTCATCGACCCGGGTGCGAATCCGGCGGCACTGGCGGAGATGCTGGCGGAAAGCGACCCTGCGGCAATTCTGCTGACCCACTCCCACGCTGATCACCTCGGCGCGCTGGCCGAGATGCGAAAAAGGCTGAAGGTCCCCCTGATGGCCCACCCCGGACCGCATGCCGGCGTCATGCGTCTGAATGCGGACCACAAGCTGACCCACGGCAGCACGGTGAATGTCGGGAACCACAACATACGGGTGTATCACACCCCCGGCCACAGTCCCGACCAGATTTCGCTGGTGACGGCGCGGCACGACCGCGCCATCGTCGGCGATACGATTTTCGAAGGCGGTCCGGGCAAAACATGGTCCGCAGAGGAATTTCAGATCACCCGGAACACACTGCGAGATATCGTTTTGCCCTGGCCGGATGAAATCGTGTGCTATCCGGGTCACGGGCCCTCATTTCGGCTGGGGGACCGGCGAAAAGATATCGAAGCGTTTCTAAAAAAGGACCACGGGCATTTTTTTGGAGATGCAACGTGGGGTATGTGACACTCATAGCGCTTTTTTCAGAGCCTCCATCCCCCCCTTTACGCTTCTCTCTCCCGAATGTGATTTATCCGGGCCAGGATATCGTCACGCTCATCTTCAAGATCGAGAATCGTTATCTCCTCAGCCGGGACGCCCATTTTATGTCTTCCAGCTTATCGGTGATGCTGGCGGCGAGCTCGAATTTGCGGGCATTGACATCCGTCGCCTGTGCGGCCTTTGCATATACACGTCTCGCCCAGGCGGCGTCCGAAAAACACCCGATGACGCTTTCGGCCAGATAAATAAAATCCCTTGTCTTGTTAAACTTATTTTCCGCCGAGCTGTGTATCTGCCGGAGAAGGTCGGTGTCAGCCGCCTTTTCCGCGACCTGGGAGATCAGCTTTTCATAATCATCCCGGGTGTTGCATATCGTTTCGGTCTTGATGCAGATGGATTTCGCCCACTCGGGGTCGTCCAGAATGTCGCGCACCGCAAACGCGACGGTGGTGCAACCAAATACATCCTGGCACTTCTCTTCGGCCGTGGCCAGGAGCGCTTTTGCCCAATCCCGATCTTGTAATTTTTTCAGGACCATGCGAGCCAGTCGGATAAAATTCGTCTCCTTGCGGCACTTTTCTTCCAGCCCTGAAAAGATATTTTTGACCCAGTCCTTATCGTTCAAAGTGCTAAGTATGCCATCGGCCAGATCGTTGTACTTGTGGGTGTCATCGCATTTTTCGAGCAGTTTTTCATAAATTGCCCTCACCCAGTCCGCGTCGTTGAGGTCGGCGAATACAGCCCCGGCAACGTGGAGGTATTCAGAAAAATACGTGCATTTATTTTCAGCCTTTTTGTAAAGCTTCCTGGCATAATGGGCGTCACCCGTTTTATCAATCACCTCCCGGGCCAGGTTGGACAGGGATCTGCTGGTCTCGCACTCCTGTTCCCGGCCGACGATTTTTTTATAAAGGTCCTGGTGGGCCTCTCGCTTTTCGAGCTGATCGGTGACCGCATCGATCCACTGTTGGTCGTCCGCGTACTTTAGTATGGCCTCGGCCGTCTTTTTAAATTCATCCACGGTCTTGACGGCCAACTCCGCCCGTTTCAACTCGTCAAAGGCGCCCTGCTTGTCGTTAATTTCGTCGGCCAGGGCAACTGCCACCGCCACCAGCTGGCCAGATTCCCGTGTCGCGCCGCCGGCCTTTTTGTAAACACTGCCGGCAAAATCCGCGTCGCCCGTGTCCGTGAAGACGGCTTTGGCCAGCTTGACATAATTTGCGTATCCGCTGAATTTGGTTTCCGCTGTTTTGTAAACAGCCAGCGCCAGATCCTTGTCGTTGAGTTTGCCCATCAGCGATGCCGCAAGTTTCATCAGATCATCGCCGCTTTCGAGCATTCCTTCAGATTTTTTATAAATGGTTCTGGCATAATCTTCGTCTTTCAGATCGGCAACCGCGGACTCGGCCAGCGGTATCAGGTCGATCCCCGAACCCAGAGAATTCTCGGCCTTCTGGTAAATCGACTTTGCCAGCTCCGTATCGGCGAGATTGTCCAGAACACCTTTTGCCAGCACGCCGAAGTCGTTGCCTGTTTTGCACGATTCAATCGCCGTGTTGTAGACATCCTTTGCCCAGTTCTTATCATCAAACACGTCGAGCACGCTCCGGGCATAGTCATTGTAGTCCGCGGCGGTACTGCATTTTTCGAGCGCCTTGTTGGCGGTTTCCTTTGCAAGATCGGCATCTAAAAGCAGCTCGTTGATGCTTTTGCTGAGATCCAGAAAATCTTTAACCTTGACGCATTTGTCCTGAGCCGCGGCAAATATTTCTTTGGCGGCTTCGGCCTCACCCAGATCCGATGCCGCTTTACCCAGGCTGACAAACTCCTGGGCGTTCATGCAGTAATCCTTGGCCCGGACCAGAA
Organism: Pseudomonadota bacterium; assembly: GCA_043827325.1. Classification (GTDB taxonomy): domain Bacteria; phylum Desulfobacterota; class Desulfobacteria; order Desulfobacterales; family UBA11574; genus JBDRPF01. The sequence continues at coordinate 18,527 of JBDRPF010000027.1, forward strand.
ATTCATTTGCTTTCTCTTTGTTTTCCAATACCTCCATCGAACTTTTGGCGTAGAGTATAAGTTCGTCAACGGTTTGCGCCCATTCCGCGCCCTCTTCGATGAGACTCGCGGCCCATTCCTTGTCCGACAATTCCTTGATGATTTCCGCTGCTAAACCGGTATAATCCTCGGCAGTCTGGCACTCTCCCGCCTTTTCTTCCAATTCTTCCCTGGTCGCCATTTTCCCCTCCTTTTCGAATATTGAGAGTTGAAATTTGCCGTCTTCGGCAAAACTTTGATCGTTGTAAGTGAAACGATAGTAACTTATTGTGGGGGAGCGGGCAAGCTTAAAATCCGGTTGCGGGAAGCTGCTCGCGATCCTTCAGAGATTCCAGAGCATCTGATTCGGATGAGATGGTGCAGAACGGGGTTGAATGGAAAACAGAATCCCCGGGATTGCACATTCGACAAAACAGGTATGGATCCGTGGACAAGCCGGGGACCGAAAAATTACAGTCCCGAAAAGAGTTTGGTTTGTAAAGAACCCGGCAACCGTGTTATACTATTTCAATGGCGTCACCTCCTGCAGCGAAACCGGGATGCCTCTTGACGGTATTGATTTGATTATTTTCTCCCGGACATCGGTTTTAACTCTTGATCCACGAAAACAAAAAATACCGGTATGATGAGACGTGTTTCCTGTGAGGCTGTTTTTCTTGACGTGAAATCATCGTTTCAATTGTTTTTATATTCAAGGAACGCGGGCAGGAAGTGTCATTAAGCCGGAAACGTAAATGTCGTATATGACCATCAATGGAGGTTCAATGATCAAGGCAAAAGATATCATGACACACGCGGTAATATCCGTGTCGCCCGAGACGGAGATCGTACAGGCTGCGGGACTGCTTCTGGAAAACCGCATCAACGGTCTCCCTGTAATAAATAAATCGGGAAAGCTGGTGGGAATCCTTTGCCAGAGCGATCTGATTGCGCAGCAGAAAGCACTTCCCATCCCCTCCTTCTTCACGTTTTTGGACGGATTAATTTCAACGACGTCCATGAAACAGATCGAAAAGCAGGTGCAGAAGATCGCTGCAGCCACCGTGGCCCAGGCCATGACACCGAACCCGGTCACCGTGCGGTCCGATGCGGACATCACGACGGTGGCGGCCCTTATGGTGGACAGGAATTATCACACCATTCCGGTGGTGGATGATGGAAAACTCGTCGGCATCGTGGGAAAGGAAGATGTCCTGAGGACCCTTCTGGCAGGATTCGGGACGGAATGAGATCGGGGTGTTAAGAAGTACCCGGCAGAAGATAAAGTGGATATAAATGAACTTTTTAACATACTGGATCATAACAATCACGGGGAACTGTCCAGAGCAGACCTTCATGAATCCGCCCGGTGGTTGGGATGGCACTGGCGGGAAGCCCCCCTGTTTGCGCTTCTCGATCTTCTGACGTTGCTCGAACCGATGTCGGAGAACAGGTTCGTTGCCTGCATGACGCAGGTTGCTGAAGACCCGCACGGCCCATATGGCAAAGTGCTTCTCAATGCGCCACATTTTCTACCCGAAACGTCTCTCGGAAAAAATGTACGCCGGACCTCCGAAACAAAAGGCAGCCGCGGAAAGGATCAACAGGCATCCGCGGCGGTATTCAACAACAGGGCTTGTAATGATCTCATTTCTTTTTTAAACGACACTGTTGGTCCGGTCGTCGCGAACAGCTTCGGCAATCTTTTGAAAAATCTCGACATCGGCAACATCCAGATTCCGATGGACGATGCGGCGCTGCTGATCATTGACCCACAGCGGTCCTTTACCCGGGGCGCCTGGATGAAATCGACAGGTCCGGAGGCCGAAACCGATGTCGAGCCTATCCGGCTGGCATTTGAAAAATGCGCGCAATTTTTATGCGAAAAATACGGCCGCATTGAAATGATGTTTACCCGATGCCCCTTTCCGCCGGACAGCTACGAATGGGACGATGTGTTCGCCAACATCATCGACGACAGACAGCTTTACTTCATCAAGCCCGGAAACAGTGTATGGTTCCCTTCCACAAACGGTTTCCGCGAGTGGGTGGAAAGGTTTGTCCGCGGGGGTCGGAGGACACTGGTGATGGCGGGATGCACGTTAAACAGCTGCCTCCGGGTATCTTCAATTGAAACACAAAAACACTTCATAAACAGGAAGCTCCGGGTTGTTGTCGATTTAAGCATGTCCGGCGCACGCGCACGCAGCTTCAAACCATCTTCGCTGTACGGCGGGGTATCCGCAGTTGAATCGGCTATCCGCGAAATGACAGATTCAGGGGTGCGGGTTGCACGTCGTGTCAACTGGATATGACTATTTCCATGCGGAGAATTATGATAAAATCCAACTTCAACGTTCCGGTCGATCAGCGCTACTTCGAAGATTACATCGCCGGATCGGTTCACGAGTACGGCGTCGTCGCGGTCGAGCAGGATGAAATAATCGACTTTGCCGCGCGATTCGACCCCCAGGTATTTCACATGGATCCGGAATCCGCCAAAAGTACTATCTACGGCGGTCTGATTGCCAGCGGCTGGCACACCGCAGCCCTGATGATGCGGCTTCTCGTTGAAAACTTTATCTCAAAGGTGGCGAGCCTTGGCTCGCCGGGCGTAGATGAGCTTCGCTGGCGCATACCCGTGCGCCCCGGAGATGTGCTGTCCATCCGTGTGACGGTGGAGGAGACGAAGCGTTCACGATCAAAGCCGGATCGCGGCATCCTCCACTCTTTCATCGAGGTGTTGAACCAGAACCGGGAGGTCGTGATGAGCATGAAAGCCGTGAATTTTTTGACCTGCCGTGAGAAGTCTGACCCGAATATTTCGTGAAAAGTTGAAAAGGTTTCCGGTGTTTTACAAATGAACGCCTCGCACACGTGAGAAAACCGGGTTCAGGCCCGTTCGATATTGCCGATGTGAAAGGGAAAGGCTCCCCGGGGATGATCCGCCAAATATCGGCGAAGGACTTCGTGTATCACCGTAAACGCCAGATGATCCCATGGAATCTCGTTTTTCTTGAAAAGGCGGGCCTCCAGGCTCTCGTGCCCGGATTTGAAGGCACCGTCCTTCAAGCCGCCACGAAAGATCAGGTAAATCTGACTGATAAACGTTATGTTATAGAGCGCATACGGTTCGAGGAACTCGATCTTTGCGCCGGCTTCCTCACAGGTCTCTCGCACGGCCCCTTCTTCGACGGTTTCACCTTCCTCGAGATATCCCGCGGGAATGGTCCACCTGCCATAACGCGGCTCGATGGCACGCCGGCACAACAGAATCGCGTCTTCCCAAACGGGGATGCAGCCCACAACCAGTTTGGGATTGTGATAATGGATCGCCCCGCAGGCATCGCACATGTAACGCGGGCGGTCATCACCTTCAGGGGTACGAAACTCCACCCTGACACCGCAATGGCTGCAGTATTTCATTTTGGCGAGCGCTCCTTTTTAATTTCCGGCGGATGCTGCGGGTTCGGATGTTCAAAAAAGAAAACGTTTAACATCGATCCGTATCCCTTGGCAAGGTTAAATGGACGATCAGGCTGGGATTCCCTTGAAAGCCGGGGAAGAGCCCGCTGAAATCAGAAACGATAATAAAGTTAAAAAGATCAAACTCCCATGGAAATTGCAATGGCGCGATCGATATGGTATGCAGAAATGTGATTCGATAGCGCTCACGTGCGGTCACATGATTTTTTTTATCTGAATCTTGCATATGGAAGCCTCCGGCTCGTGCAAAATTCAGGTTTTACGATTTTGAAATTAACTGCGGGAGTTCATACTATGACGGAGCAGGAAACGGTTGATTTGATGATAAAAGTTTCAGCGATAGCCGGGGCGGTTTATTTGATTTATATATTTATTAAAGATCGTTATGGCAAGAAATGAAGCTGCGGATGCTCAAATATGGATGTTTTGATTCTTGCCAACAAGCCATCTCAAAAAATTATTTAACGCCCAATAACGGTTATGCATGTCGTCTGGATTCCAACAGTTTTCAGTTATTGAAACATTAACTTTGAAAAACAGAATTGGTGGTTTCGTTGAGACAGATGAGAGGGATCGCTGGCTTGTAGTTTGAATTGTATATGCAAAGCGTATCACACGATATTGAAATTATAGAAATTCAACAACTTGCAACACAATTACCAATCCAGATTGTCATTTGTAATCTAAAGCGGAATGTGGCTTATTCAAACTGAGGACTATGGCAAGCTAGACGTAGTGCCGGATTGATGATTCATGCATGAAACTTTGAATCGCGAAATGTTCAAGATTTGAAACGGTAATCGCAAACGGAATTGAACGGCATGCCGTAGTTGATGAAGGCAAGCAATCGTGAATTTAAGCCCGGCTTGGGATGGGACGAAATTATACAAGATATAGTGTTGAGGGGATGATCAGATTTTCCTTAAAATGCTCAAGCTGAGCGCCAGATACGTTTTTAATATCACATCGGTCTGGAATCATTAGATATCGGGACTTCTTGCAAGGTGTCCCCAAAAGCAACCCATAATAAAAGTCATATGATTCAAGAATGAGTGAACTAAAAGCAGTGGCGGAATAGATAGAGTTTGAACAATGCTAAAAATGTCTGAAGATATCCCTTTTTCGTGGTTCGGGATAGGATTTTTAATGTTGATAATTTTAATTGATTCTGATAAGTTATGGTACCTAATAACAAACAAAAGGGCGACAGAAAATGAGTGGATTTAACAACCCCAAAAAGACCGCTCGTTCTGACGAGGATCTGGCCCGGATGATTGCCAACGTGGCCAATGCGGCTCAGGCTGATGCCATAATCTGCGCCACTGAAACCGGCGCATTTGTACAGCTACTACGCGGTATGTTAGGCCAGATTCGCGTTATTGCCGCCACAACAAAAAGAGACACATACGATGTCTTGACACAAGCAGGCCTGGAAGCAATACTTTTGCCCCTTCGTGCAATCGACAAGTACAGTCAAGTTCGCCACGTTGTTTCCGTAGCGCTTAAATCCTCAACGGTTTCGGTAGGGGACTTCATCGTCTGTGCATTAGGGCGAGACGTTTATCAAGAGGAGGGAGACCTTGTCGTTCTGACAAACGTGGAGCACTCCGTCGAACACCTCTCGATCTCCCATTTTCTCAAACTCACGGACGCTATCCAGCCCAAAGTTCTGGAGATTGCCATTGCAATTGCCTGTAAAATCGGGCGGGCGGCCCGGCGTGGAAAGCGCCTTGGGGCCATATTTATACTTGGCGATTCCGTCAGGGTTCTTGAGAATTCCAAACAGCTTATCCCCAATCCCTTCCAGGGGCACGACGAAGCCAGTCGGAGACTTACAAATCCCGATATCCACGATGCCATCGTCGAGTTGGCTAAGCTCGACGGGGCCTTTATCGTCCG
>JBDRPF010000028.1:0-5122 GCA_043827325.1 Pseudomonadota bacterium
ACTACGGCCTCTCCGGCAGGGATGAATCCCCATTTGAGCTCGTACGTCAGCCGTTCTCCCGGAGAAAATGGAGCAAGTCCCTCGCCGGCTGCCGCAATGCCTGCAAAACAGAATACCGAAAGAATTGCAGCTAAAAAAAGCAAAAGGGCGGGCCGCACGGGCGGCCGCTTATATCGTTCATTCACGGGTTGTGCCCTTGTTTTCCGCAGCATTTTTGTGAAATAGACAGCTAATGCTTTAAACATACGGCAAAAAATAATTGAACCGGTTTGACCCTGCAAAGGGGATTGGAGTGATGGCGTGCTGAAGTGATAGGGGGAAATGTCATCCTACACTCCAGTTTCAACGGTTCCGTCCGGGGTGAAACTCGGGCAAATTCTGCGGACTCCGCCCACACCCGCAGGGTAAGGGCTTACGGTTTGAAAAAGGGATGCTAGCTTTCAAAGAGAGTTGAAATGTTGTCGCAGACTTTCCATTTACCGTCTTCTTTTACGAGGTTAATTTGAGCTTCAACCTCGTGGGTCTCCCCGAGACTGAATATTTTCGAGATGATCGGATAAACGGGATTGACAGCGATTCGTCTTTTGCCGTGCAGACTGACCAGGGCCTTGTCGTCGCCCTGGAATGTCGTGTGGGTTTCTACGGCGTACAGTTTGCTTTTCGCGAAATCTTCGCCGAAGCCTCGCTCTTTTATGTCTTTGACGGCCTGATCAATATACTGTTCAACGACGTCGACATCATCGACGGTCTGCTGTTCCCCGCAGAGGCGATTCGCCATGGATTTGTCCAGTTTAAAATATGCCTTGCTGAACTCCACCGCCGCTCGGTGCGGTGTTTCTTTGCAATCCGCCCAGACAAGAAGTGCCTGCAGTGCAATCCCTGCCATTATTACCACAACAATTGTTAAAATCTTGTTGCCCTGATTCATTGATCGCGCCTCCTTTCAAACATCCATCCTTATATGTTTTCGAGTAGATTCAGATAGCACGAAATATTTTTTGATACAAGTATTATTGAAACAAAAGAAAAATAAAATCGCTGAAAGCGATTTTATATAAATTTTCGCGAGAAATTGAAGAGTTCCCCGCAGCAAGACTTGTCGGCGAGGAGTTCGGCTGAGGCTCACTCGAAGGCCTCAAGTCGAGTCGCTGCGGGGAATGCGCTCGCTTTTTCGGTTCAATCTATCGGATGGTGCAGTTCTCAACCCACGGCTCGGCGATGGACTTCAGGAGGGCCAGTTCATCGTCGGCAAAAAGCAGCCCCCTGTCTCTGAAATACTCGGGGTGATGCACGCCGGTAAATTGAAATTGCTGCAGGACGTAGAGCGTCGAACCGTTTACAATTCCGGCAATGCGTTCAATCACGTTTTCATTCACCAGCGGTTTTACGCAGGTGGTCCTGAATTCGTAGGGTATGCCGGATTGCATGATGACGTGGATGCTCGAGAGGATGTGTTCCGTTTTGCAGTTGTTCTGTATCAAGGGGGTGTAGTTAAACGGGTCCGTTTTTATGTCCATGGCGATGTAGTCGATCAGTTTTTCATCGATGAGCCGCTTCAGGATCCGGGGACGGCTCCCGTTCGTGTCCAGTTTTACGGGATAACCCATGGACTTTATTTTTTCACAAAGTGAAAACAGGCCGCTGAAAAGGGTGGGTTCGCCGCCGGAAATAACCACGCCGTCCAACAGGCCTTTCCTCGCTTCCAGAAAATCGTATACAGCACCGGCACCGACACTCTTCGGGAGACAGTCTTTTGCGAGCTCGGGGTTGTGACAGTAGGGGCATTCAAAATTGCACCCTGTAAGAAATATGACACAGCATATTTTCCCGGGATAATCGATAAAAGAGTTTTTTTGCAAACCGCCGATGGCCATCATAGACTCCGGGTTCTTTGTTATTTCGGCGAAAGATTAGACGGTGCGACGGCCTGTCAATATGGAATTCATAAACAGCCCCGGTTGTGGGTGGAACGTTCAGCTCAGGCGACTTTGAACATTTTCCGCATACCGAATTCCGATTGCTTGCCGTTATTCCACTGCTTCACCGGTCTTAAATATCCTACGACCCTCGAGTACACCTCCGTGTCGGTGTTGCAGGTGTTGCATTTTTCCTGTCTGCCGTTCAGATAGCCGTGGGACGGACACACGCTGAACGTGGGCGTGAGCGTAAAATAGGGCAGCCGGAAATTGAATGCAATTTTTTTGACCAGACCCTTGATGACCTCGATATCGCTTACAAGTTCACCGAGATAGAGATGCAGTACGGTTCCGCCGGTATATTTGGACTGCAGTTTGTCCTGCAGCATCAGGGTTTCAAAAATGTCGTCCGTGTAATTCACCGGAAGCTGGGTGGAGTTGGTGTAGTAAGGGGCGGCCCCGTTTCGAAATTCATTTTCGTTGGCACAGATAATATCGGGAAACTTTCGCTTATCGATCAATGAAAGGCGATACGTGGTGCCTTCCGCGGGCGTTGCTTCAAGGTTGAAAATGTCACCGCCGGCTTCCTGTCTTTCAGAAATCAAATCCCGCATAAAATCCATAACTTCCAGTGAAAACGCCTGCCCGCGGGTATGGGCGATATCTTCTCCCAGAAAGTTTAAGCACGCCTCGTTCATGCCGATGATTCCGATGGTGGAAAAATGATTTTTCCAGTAGAGCCCGGTGTTCTTTTTGATTTCTCTGAGATAAAACTTCGAGTACGGATAAAGATTGCCGTCGGTGAATTTCTCGAGAATTTTCCGCTTTATGGAGAGGCTCTCCATTCCCATCAGCACCTTTTCTTTGAGGGCCGCAAAAAAGTCCTCCCGGGTTTGTGCGGTGTAACCGATCCGCGGCAGGTTGACGGTTACCACGCCGATGGAGCCGGTGAGGGGGTTTGCGCCGAAGAGCCCGCCCCCCCGCTTAAGAAGTTCCCTGTTGTCGAGACGCAGTCTGCAGCACATGGATCGGGCGTCGTCGGGTGACATATCGGAATTGACAAAGTTGGAAAAATAGGGGATGCCGTATTTTCCCGACATCCTCCAGAGCATTTCAAGGTTCGGATTGTTCCAGTCAAAATCGGCTGAAATATTGTAGGTCGGAATGGGAAACGTAAAGACCCTTCCTTTTGCGTCGCCTGCCATCATGACCTCCGCAAAGGCCCTGTTGATCGTATCCAGTTCCGGCTGGAAGTCCGCGTATGTATCCTTGCGCTCTTCCCCGCCGACGACCACGGGATGGTCCCTGAGGGTGGACGGCACGTTGAGGTCCATGGTGATATTGGTGAAAGGGGTCTGGAAGCCGACGCGTGTGGGGATGTTGATGTTGAACACAAATTCCTGAAACGCCTGTTTGACGTCCTTAAAGTTTAGGTTGTCATACCGTACGAAGGGGGCAAGAAGGGTATCGAAATTGGATATGGCCTGTGCGCCTGCTGCCTCACCCTGTAAAGTGTAGAAAAAATTGACAATTTGGCCGAGGGCCGATCTGAGATGCCTCGGGGGCGCGCTCTCCACCTTTCCCTCGACACCCTTGAAACCCTGTTTCAACAGGTCCATCAGGTCCCATCCGACACAGTAGACCGAAAGAAGGCTCAAGTCGTGTATGTGAAGGTCGCCGTCAATGTGCGCCCTCCGGATTTCCGGGGGATAGATGCGGTTGAGCCAGTATTCGGTGGTGATGTCCGAAGATATGTAGTTGTTGAGCCCCTGGAGAGAGTAGCACATGTTGCTGTTTTCCTTGATTTTCCAGTCGAGCTTCCCCAGGTAGTCTTCAACGAGATCGATGTGTGCCTTGGTCGTGATCTTTCGAATCTGCGCGTGTTGCTCCCGGTACAGGATGTACGCTTTGGCGGTTCTGTAAAAGGGCGAGTCCAGCAACACCCGTTCCACGATGTCCTGAATTTCTTCCACCTCGGGCAGAGGGCCGAGACGAAGTTCGTGGGCCAGGGTGATGACTCTGAGTGTCAGTTTTTTGGCTTCTCTCTCTTTGAATTCGCCTGTCGCCTTTCTGGCCTGTTCAATTGCGGCCGTAATCTTTGTCGAATCGAACTCAACAACCCTTCCATCACGTTTCTTTATATTTTCGAACACCTGCATCTCCTCAAGCGGTTCAGGATGGACAGAACTAAAAAAAACAGATCACATTGTCAACGTGCGTGTTCATGCAGTACGGTGAAGCTGCTCGGAAAAAAGAAATACCATGCCGTTACATTAAATAGGTGCAAATTAAATGGGTTAACTTAATTGAAGAAATTCTGAATCGCTGAAGATCCGGAATCCGTTTGCGACCGGATCTTTCATTTATGGGGCGAGATTTCACATATTACAATATATGGGCGTTTGTCAATGAAAAAATTCCACATATAGTGGTTTTGGACCGAAAAAGCTCGCCCAGTTAAATCCTCCGGAGGAGGGCCGCGAAGCGACAGTTAACAGGGCGAGCGCTAACCCCGCAGCGATTCGTCAAAGTTTTGCTGCATTGGTGCCGATTGTTTTTCAAATTTTGAAAAAAATTGACGATGCAAGAAAAAAGCTTTATTCCTCCCTTGCTCCTGGTGTATATATAGCGGTTAAAAAATGCATGCGTTAAACGATTGTTCAAGACAGATGGGTTGTCCGCGCAGAAGTTTTTCTTATTCTGAATTGTCTTTAAGGGCGACTCCGAGGATAGCGCGTTCAGGGAAAAGGGGTGCGCCTTTCTTTTTGATTACTGTCTAAGTGGCTTCTGAATAATTAAAATAGATCGGGTTGAAGTGGGAGGTGGGTTGGAGGTCAAGGGTAAGGTTGGAATAACGGCGCTTAAGAGACTGCGGCCCATCATCCGGATAGCCGGGCTTGGTGGGATGATCGCCTTAATGGTCCCGACATTTTCAGCAGCCCGGGACAATGGGCGGCCCGCACCCCCGGCTCCCGAGCCAATTTCTCAAAGACAGTCCTTGGACCTGCAGGATAAACACATCCGGGCAGAGGTGGAGAAGTATCTCGGGGTCCCCTACCGGCGGGGAGGGGTAACCCGAAAGGGAATGGATTGTTCCGGTTTTGTCAGGAAGATCTACCAGGAACTGTTTGGCGTGGATCTGCCCCACCAGGCAAGGTCCCAGTATGCTCTGAAGACTTTCGAAAAGGCTTCCCCGGAACACTTGA
>JBDRPF010000029.1:0-2275 GCA_043827325.1 Pseudomonadota bacterium
TCTGTCATATCTCTTATTGGATCCCCATCCAATAAACCCTTCAAACGAAAGGAGAGAGGTTATGATGAAGAATTACTACGATCAATCCATGAGAGCCCTGCAACTTGCCGGGATGAGCGAGCGTACTCAGCAATGCTATACGAGATCCGTTCGCATGCTCGTCGATTTTTACAACAAAACCCCCGATCAAATTACCGAAGTGCAACTTCAAGACTATTTTCTCCACCGTAGAAACGCCGACAAGTGGTCACCCGCCACGATGCGGATTTGCTACAGTGGTATCAAGTTCTTTTTTATCAATGTGCTCAAACGAGAGTGGCACACCCTGGAACTGATACGGGCAAAAAGTGAACGGCGGCTGCCTACTGTACTGAGCCTCGATGAAATTCGATCCATCCTGAAAACCGTCAGTACGCCTCAAAACAAAGCATACCTTACCACCGTCTATTCCTGCGGGCTCAGGCTGCACGAAGCCCTTTATCTTCAGGTCAGCGACATCGATAAAGATCGCATGCGCATTCACGTCCATCGCGGAAAGGGCGCTAAAGACCGATATGTTCCCTTGCCCGGGTCGACACTTCACATACTAAGATCTTACTGGAAGCTGCACCGTAATCCGACCTGGATCTTTCCCCGACTGGGTCGAAGCGGCAAAGAAGGTCCTACGGCTCAAATTCCCATGAACAAGAGTTCCGTTCAAGGTGCCCTGCGTCGGGTATTAAAACAGTTGAAGTTAAAAAAACGTGTCTCCGTCCATACCCTGCGCCAGTCTTATGCCACACATCTGTTGGAAGCGGGAGTCAATATCCGCCGGATCCAGCAATACTTAGGGCATAGCAGTCTGAACTCCACCATGATCTATCTCCACCTGACTACACAGGGGCATGAAAACGCCTACGGTATCATCAACGATCTGATGAAAGGAGATGATCATGACAACGATTAAAGACATCTTCCAGACCTATGCGCCAGAGTATATCCACCGGTTCGGGGAGGCCATCCCTTCTGAGCATCGTAAGGTCATCGATGCCATCATCAATTGTCGCACGGATCATTACGGCGCTTCCATCTATCAATGCACCAAATGCGGTGAAAGGCACATGGTATATCGCTGCTGCGGAAACCGGCATTGCCCCAATTGCCAGCACCATAAAACCCGAAAGTGGCTGCAAACGCAATTAGATCGCCAATTACCCGGCCATCATTTCATGATTACCTTTACCGTGCCGCAAAACCTCAGACGCTTCATCCGCAGTCACCAGCGGGTGTGTTACTCGGCCATGTTTGCCGCTTCTTCGCAGACAATTAAAAAACTGGCGGCAGATCAAAAACACATCGGCGCAGACACACCCGGATTCTTCGGCGTGCTGCACACCTGGGGCCGTCAAATGCCCTATCATCCGCACATCCATTATATTGTCCCGGGCGGTGCATTTTCGAAAACCGACGGCAAATGGCATTGCTCTCGAATCGACTTTTTTCTGCCGGTCAAGGCCATGTCAAAAATCTTCAAAGCCAAATTCCGCGACATTATGAAAAAGAGCGGACTTTATCCACAAATCCCTGCCGATGTCTGGAACCAGGAATGGGTCGTTAACTGTCAGGCCATCGGCGCCGGCGAGCAGAGTATCAAGTACCTCGCCCCCTATGTTTTTAAAGTGGCTATTTCAAACAGCCGCATCGTAAAAATCGAAGATCGAAGGGTCTTTTTCAGATACCGTAAAAATAAAAGCAGCCGGTGGCGCACCATGGGCCTTGATGTCATGGAATTCATCCGCCGTTTTCTTCAGCACGTACTGCCCACCGGGTTCATGAAAGTCCGCTATTACGGGTTCCTGCACCCGTGATCTTCAGTCCCGTTGGAAAAGATCGCGGCTCTGATTGAACTGGCGTTCGGTTTTGAAATCGTAACACCAAAAACAGTGCTCGAACCTCCTGGGCCGATGGTCTGCTCCGGTTGCGGCGGAAGCCTGGTGTTCCGGGCTTCACTGTTGCCGCTCAAAATAGTATTTACGGCTCCAGGGTAGCTGAGAACCTGCAAATACTATTATTACCCAAATTGAACAGGCTGCCGATATCCGGTTGAAGCGGCACAGGACATCTGCGCCTTGGCCCGGATTTTGGCACCCAATACCGACAACTTTTTCTAGAAATTTATGTCCTTTTATCGATAGAAAACCTCTGTTCATTCCGGACCCCCGAATTTTATCGATTCCGGGGTGCTTCCCTCACTCAGATCATCGAAGCAATACCCTTATACGACAATCTCAACCAA
>JBDRPF010000030.1:0-59453 GCA_043827325.1 Pseudomonadota bacterium
TCCGCAATATCCGAAGTCCCGTCCGTGCTGAAAGAGTCGATGACGACCGTCTCGTCCGCCCACGCTACGCTCTTCAGCGCGGCCGCTATCTTCTCGGCTTCGTTGTATGCAATGACATATGCGGAAATTTTAGCCATTGGGGCACTTCCTGCTGAAAGGAACCTGCCCGCCCGAATGGGCGTCGTCCTGGTTAAGGCGCCATAAAATCGTTATCATAGATAATATAGTATAAAAGATCACGTCAACAAAATGCGTGAAAATTGGATTGAAAAGTCCATGTACGCAAAGCATAATATAGACAGAACTAAGGCAAATTCCCCAGTTTTTGATATATTCATCTCCTCCGGATCGGATTAAATGCCAGCACATTTTTGCCGGGACGAATAATAAATATAGAAACAGAACCAGACCAATGAGACCGACTCGAACACCCATACTCAAAAGCATGTTATGCGGCCAGTATATCCCGTGCGGTTGCTTCCTGTATTTATCGGGAATTCTCTTCATATATTCATCAGGATTAAAAATCTTCGGATCTCTAAACGTATCGATTGAAAAACCGGAGCCTATTACTGGATAATCCTTTATCATTTCAACCGAATAGTAAAACGTCCCCAACCGGACGTGATAACTATCATATTCAGCGATACGTTTCTGGGCAGGATTGATCCAAACTAAGAATAGAATCATAAAAGAAAAGCAAAAAAGTGTCTTTTTATGATTAATTAGCAGAACAAATGATGACAGAATCAATGCAAGTATGGTGCCTCGGGACTGAGTGAGAATAGAAGCTGCAAACAATGGAAAAAGACAAAAAACACAAGCTGTTTTGAGATAAAATGTTTTGTCTGATAAAATGTGATGAACCGCCAGAATAAAAGCGAATACGATTGTAAATCCGATGATATTCGTAGCGGAATCCGTAAAGTTGTTCCCAAATCTTGTTGATAAGGGGTTCTGCAATACAATATAAAAATAGGATAACGACACGATGGAAAAAATAGTGGATGGAACGATAATCAACCATGAAAGGGTGTCCAATCCCTTTTTTGAACTGAAAAAATTAATCAGAACGTAATAAAAGAAAATATATTTTATTAAATGGGCAAGGAAGTCGTGAATGCTGCCGGGTTTATCAAGCGCAAAAAAAAGATTCAGGAGTGCCCAGGACACAAAAAGGGCAAACGGTAGCGACAAAGGCGATTTGAAGGAAAAGTCGATTTTTCCGGTGGCGATTAGAACAAGAACGGCAAAAGCAGTCGGGTAAAAAATAAATTCTTTAATTGTTGTTATGTGCGGGAAGGGATTTAAAAATATGAAAAGTCCCATCATAACCGGAATGCCCCTGTTTACAACTTCCCGCCATCGAGACTCGGTTTTGGAAGTTTCCAATTTTAATTTAATATTATCGGTGTTCATAGTGGCTGACGGGTTGCATCTGAAATTCGGTACCACAGTTCAATGGCGGTGACGGCAACAGGATCTGAATCACCCGGGCGCACTTTATCTTTTCGGCCGGATTTGGCGGCGGAAATGCTCAGGCATATTCTTTAAGACGGAAAGTAAAACATGACCGATTTTTTAAGTCAACAATATCCTACCCCTGAATATGGATGCGGGGCGGCATACTCTTTATAAAATTTGACAAATCTCATCAGGTTGGGTATTGAAGAAAACCCTGCTGCAAGACTTCGGCGAGTTCCATTCGGCCCCGAGTCATTCGGCCCCGAGTTCATGGCCGAGGGGCTCATAGCCGAGGGCCGTCGAGTCGTGGCCGGGAATGCGTCAGATGCATTTTTGAGATAGCTTATAGAAAACCACCCGCTGTCCAGAGAGGACCGTTCCCCATGCCAAATACGGCTCCACCTTATATTCCATCCTGCCCTGTGGGCTGCCGATCCGATCTTGCGGCATCCGGCATCATCCTGCCCGAAGGCCCATTGAAACGCTGCTCGGCATGTGGGCAGCTCGTATTCCAGGGCGATGAGACTCAATACCAAAATTCTATAACCAAGTTTGACAACCCGGAGGGTGTCCATGAGTGGGCAAAAATTACCAAACGGTTTTCGAATCGTTCCCGCAGGACGCTGAACAGAGCAAAACGCATTCTGGGAAAAAGTTTAAAGGATATCCGCCTGCTGGATGTGGGGTGTTCAAGCGGCGCGTTTATTGCCGTTTCCAAAAAACTGGGGATGGATGCCGAAGGCGTCGAACCCATGGCCAGTCCGGCGCGGGCGGCCAGGGCAGCCGGTTTGAAGGTTTCGGAGGGCTATCTCGAGGATGTTAAACTACCGTCAGACTCATTCGATGTTGTAACACTCTTTGAAGTGATAGAGCATTTAAAAAATCCGGTGGACTTGCTGAAGGAATGCCGGCGCATCTTGCGGCCGCAGGGGCTGATGATCATCAGAACCGGCAACACCGACAGCTGGACGGTCCGGTTTATGCGGGACCGGTGGGACTATTTCTGCCCGGCAATCGGCCACATCAGTTTTTTCAATCCCGAATCCATGAAAATCCTGGCGCATCGCACCGGTTTTTCGCTGCAAAAAATCCGATTCCATTCGGTGAGCCTGTACCGGAAAGAAGACGTGCCCATTGTCCTGTACCGCGTGACGAAACTCATCGCGGAAGTGTTAAACTTTCCGTCCAAACTGTTCGGCAAAAGCCACGAAATGGAAGTCTATTTAAGAGCCGAGCAGGAAAGTAAAGCACCCGAGCCCGGAGGGCCCGGTTTTGAGTGCACCCCGGAGGAGTGAAGTCTGCCGTATTTGCCAGTCAGATTGTTATATTATACGCGGCCCTCGAAAAAATCTTCAGGCGGTTGGTGAGGATCCATGCGGCGTAAAGCATCCGTTTGTATTTGAAGGGCGATTCCGAAAACGTGTTGCCGTTCATCAGCACCAGGTCGTGCTGCGGCTCGAAACGCCCCCTTGCAAGGGTAATGAACCCCATGCTTCGCGCCAGGTCTTCAACGTCGGCCTTGAGCCGTTGCCCTTCCCAGAAGGCCTCGGTTTCCACCTCCACGTGAATGAGTTTTATCCTGTCGCAGACCTTTTCAATGCCTTCTAAAACCTCATAGGCGGCACCTTCAACATCAATCCAGAGGGCAACGGAATCCGGCACAATGTCCAAACTCCGGATAAACGTATCCAGGCGCACCGCGTCTATCTCGATTGCCGCGCTTCCCAGGCTGTTCCGGGTTCTTATGCGCGTCGAGCTTATGCCGCGGCGCACGTCTTCGGTTTCTTCTCCTTCCGACAGGTTCTCTATAAAAAATTTCTGCTTTCCGTTACGACTTCCCACAAGGCTCCCCTGGAGGTCTATCCTGTTTTTTCTCAGGCGTTCATCCTGCCGGAGGGACGCGATATTATCCGGATTCCCTTCAAAGGCGATGATGCGGGCATGGGGCAGGAATCTGCGAAAACGCCGGGCATCGCTGGCGTCCATGCTGCCGATGTCGCAAACCAGATCCGGTTTCATGGCCTTGAGGAGTCTGTGGAAGAGAAATTTTGTTCCGAGTTTCAGGGCCAATTTTCCCTCTGTTTTTTGAAAAAACGTGACAGTATTGATGGTTTGGCCCGAGGCGCGTCCAGAGACCTGTTCCAGTTCGACTGAAGAACGACACCCAGAAAATTCTGGGCGATGACCCTGTCGCTTTCCCCGAGCCTTTGCCCTTCGTCATACTGTTCCTTATAATGGTAAACCTTAAACAAGGGTTCAACCGGTATGATTGGAAACGGTGTCGCGTGGAGCAGATATTCCCCGTACCACAAGAGTTCGCACGGATGTTTGCAGATCATTTCAAAGATGTTTGTTCCACGGGGGATTGCGTGATTCTCACTGATTCCCTCCCATACGGTTTTTGACCAGATGACCGGCGTCGGTCCGAAATCGAAATGCCGGCCTCGACGTCCAAAAACACCCTTGAATTCCCTTCGAAGCTCGATATACTCCCGTATCACGTCCTTTCTGCCTGAACGCGCGGCAAACTGGAGGATCTCCTTACTCTCGTGCATAACCGTGTAGGGCACCGTTTCATCAAACAGAAAATCATCCGCTGAAAACGGTCGGACAAAATAGGAGTCTGAATCGATGACAAGGTAGTTTCGACACGGCAACAGCCGCCAGAACTCGGCCTTGACAATCTGCTGCATCAAATGACCCGGGACCTTTGGCAGAATGTCTGCCGGGCGGCACCCCAGCTGTTTGAACGATGCCTCAAGAATCTCCTCATCCGCAATCAGGTTCACGAACGCGTTGCCCAGGTGTTCCTTGAAAAGCGTAAGGTCATCCCGCGGAACTGAAACATAGAAGGGGATGCGGTCCGTGTTGAACTTTTCGGCGCTATTCACCAGACCGACCGCACGGAAAATGTCTCTTGAATACGATTTACAAAAAAGAACGATATCTTTCATGATGACCTGTTCGCACCGGCCGAAAATTTGCTGCACAGGCGGTTCAATCGGCCGCGGTAAATGAGCTTTTTTAACGGGTTGCCGGGGTTCATCGTGCGGGCGAGTTTCAGCCGGTTGTCGAATTTATACGCCAGTGCCGCGTCCTCCACGCCCCCGACATCTTTCTTCAGCAGAACATATTGATTCATGACATGCATGTTTCTGTCGCGAATGTGATGCAATTCAACCCTCCCGGGATGCTTTTTTTCCAATTTTTTCCTGTTTTCCCGCATCAAATTCTTGACATATTTCCTTCCCATTTTCGAAAAGCTTTTGCCGGCCTTGTGATAAATGAAAACATCCTCAGTAAATATCATATTTAATCCCGCCCGCTTCGCCCGGATGGAAAAATCCGTATCTTCATAATAACCCGGACCGAATTGTTCGTCCAGGCCGCCCAGCTTTTCATAGTCGGTTTTTCGTACGGCAACACAGAAAAAATCGAGCCGTTCGGATGAAAAACAGTCCCCTCTCGAATGTGAACACCATCCATCTCCTTCCCGGATAATCCTCTCAGGTTCCAAGGATTCCACAAAGATCTTCTGTTCGTTGCCGGCTTCATTGGTTACCGGCCCGAGCATGCCCCAATCCGGGTGGTCTGACAACATCCGGCTTAATTTCCCCATGGCATCGGCCGGCACCCGGGTGTCGCTGTTGAGCAAAATCAATATCTCGCCCCGGGCGATATTCGCCCCATCGTTGTTGCCCCCTGCAAAGCCCCTGTTGGCATCGTTGAGCACCACCCGGACATCGCTTCTTCCGGAAACCTGCTCTTCCAGCTTCTTCGGCGTGTCATCCTGTGATGCATTGTCGATAAGAATAATTTCACGCCCGGGATCCGTCGTGTCCGCAAACAAACTCTCCAGACACGGGCCCGTGGTGGTGTCGAAATTGTTATAACTGACAATGATTACGCTCGTTTTAAAACCCATCAATGATGTCCAACAGCTGTTTCACCGCCCGCTCGACGGTATATGGTGACGTTACCGTGTGATCCGGCAATCCTTCCGACTCCCATCGCAGGACGAATTTTTTTATGGCAGTCCTGACATCATCCACACTGTCGCCGTTTACCGGTGTATGCCCGTTTCTTGTCAGAATGTCTCCCAGCTCCGAATCCGGCAGAACACAGCCGAGTATCGGGCGGGAGGTTACTAAATATTCATAAACTTTTGAAGGTATATATTCTTCGCAGATGATATCCGTACCGTGAATGAGCAGCAGCACATCGCACCTGCGCATGGCCTCCAGAACCTGCCGCCTTCCGGTCTTCCCCGTGGCCGGATCGTATTCCAGTCGACCGTGTTCGCACAGCGTATCGTTCAGTGCATACTCGAAAATTGCCGAACGTGAAGCAAAATCGAGTTCGGTTCCGTAAACATCCAGCCGGATTTTGTCCCGCCACTCCGGGTTCTCTTTCAGTGTGTCATGCAGCGCGCGAATAAAAACAGATAGATTTCGACCTTCCGCCAGTGATCCAAAGTGGCCAAAATGAATTTTGTCCTGTTTTTCGTAAGTGACCCCCGAAAAGTCCGGAGGGTCGGCGCCGGGTCGCAGGACATACGCCCTGCCGCGAATCCGATTTCGCCCGCGCGCGCTGTACAACGCCTTTTCCGTGAAATACACAACAGCGTCCGCGCTGTTGCAAATTCTCCCTTCCAGCCATCTTTTAAACCAGTAATTTTGCCATTTCGGGCGTTCGTTGTCGTAAATCAAGGGATCATGCACCTCCGCAAGCCAGGGCTTCCGGGAGAGTTTGTGAAGAATGAAACCGGCGACATGGGTGCTGGGAGGACCGGCGGTCGAGTATATCAGTTCCGGCCGGTATTTTTTCAATAAATAATATCCCTTTGCCGAAGCGCTGATGAACCATGACCATTGACTGTCAAGATGAATGAAAATCTTTTCGGCAATGTAAAAGGGGAGGCAAGCGATGGTTAAAACGGCTTTTAAAAATTTCTCCGCAAACCGATTCGTGACTTTCTTTTTAATGATGTGCCTCAATTCGAACAGAACTCCCGAAGGGGCCGGTGAAAAAATCTGAAAATGCGGGAAACGAAGATCTTTATCTCCCGTAGGGGCACTCAGCACCACCGGCACGATCCCTTTTGCCATGAGGGAAGGAAGCCGGTCGGTGATCGTCTGACTGGCGGCGCGGCCGTCCATGTTGAAACAGTGCGCCAGTATCAGCCACGTCCTCTTACTGTTTTCAGCTGCATTCTCAGATACAGCAGGGTTTATGTTCATTCAAAATTCCGCTGGCTTTATCAAGGCCTTAATTTAAATACAGGCCTCACTTCTCCCAATAAACACCGGTCCAGTCAACTTTTTCGATCTTGCTCGTTATATTCTCCCTTTTTCTATAATCATCGACAGCCTGTTTGCAGGGGGGATGAACATAATCATCTATTATACAATACCCGCCTTTCGAAAGTTTAGGATACAAATTGACGATAGCGTCATTTGTGGATTCATACATGTCGCCGTCAATTCTGATTACGGAAAGGGTGTCGATCGGTGCATCGGGCAGTGTATCTTTAAACCATCCCTTCAAGAAAACAACCTGGTCATCAAGAAGGCCGTACTTATCGAAGTTGGCTTTTACCGCTTCCAGGGTGACGGCAAGAAACTTCTCCGAATAGTGCTGATCCCCTTTGTCCAGAGGATATTTTTCTTCATCCGGTTTCGGCAGGCCTTCAAAGGAATCCGCAACAAAAACTCGCCGATCGGTTATTCCGTATGCCGCCAATACGGCCCGCATGAGGATGGTTGCACCACCGCGCCATACACCTGTCTCAATCAAGTCACCCTTTATATTTTTCTTCAGGACATTTTCAACGCAAAACTGGATATTATCGAGTCGTTTTAAACCGATCATCGTCTCTGCGTATCTCGGCCATATCTTGCCTTCGCTCTTGTGGCTGTCATCATGCTTAGCGAGCTTTACGGCCTGACAATTAAAGAGCCTCAAGGTTTTTGAAATGAAATGAATTAACATTCGCTGATGAAACGGTTTTTTGTACGCAAACATCTCAACGGGCATTCCGGGATCTTCCCAAAGCAAATAGGAAAGAGACTTTTTTAACAAATCCAAATAGAGATGCTCGCCAGTTTTTTTCATGATAAATGTCCTTATTGGGCGGTAATTTTAAGATGCACGGGCTTTTGGTCATCAACAACCGGAATTATAGACCTCTGATTTAAAAGATTTTAACGGATGTTGGCTCTGACTTGGCCAGGTTAGAGCTTGTACAGATAAAAACACGCCTGATCCCCCATCTGTTTTTCGTTTAATTCCTTTGCCCTGGCCTTAAAGCCGTTGATATCTTTTTTCGAAAAAATGGAATTGCGGGGATTTTCAGCAAAAGACCGGCTGCCCCTGAGCGGTATTCCCCGTCGATACTGTTCGCTGCCCCAAAACTGAAAGTCCGTTGAATCAAAAACAATCTCTTCCAGTACAAAACCGGACTGATCCGCCAACAGCCCCATGCTTTTGACCGTGTGCAGGAAAAGGTGCCGGGGCACATCGAGCTGAACCCAATTTTCCCCGAACGATTCCCAGGCATGGGAGGACGCAACAGGGATCCGAATCAGGACGTATCGACCCGGTTTCAACAGGCGGTACAACGCCTGAATTGTTCCCAAAGGGTCTGACATGTGCTCATAGGAATGATGCAGCATGATAAAATCAAACCGCCCGTCAATTCCTGACAAATCCTTCTTAAGGAGCTTCACTCCGTTCTCGTAATAAATATCTTCTTTTATAAACGCGTCAACACCCGTTAAATTCTGAAAACCGTCTCTTTTCATGCGCACGAGAAGGTGGCCCGTGCCGCAGCCGACGTCAAGGATCTCCGATTCAAATCTTATGTTTACCCGCTTGAGCCAGTTAAAATAGTCGGGAGGGCGGTATATTTTTAAGAAAACGCGCCTGAAAAGATTGATGTCTTCAAGGCAGAACCTGGCCCGTTGATGTTTGAAAAATGCCTTTATCACATTGTCGAACAATACGTCGGGCCGCTGAAAGGAATAATATTCGTCATCGTAGTATTTGAACAGGTTGTCCCGGATTTCCTTTATCTGCAGGCAACCGCAGTTCGCGCATTGAAAATATTCAAACACGTCTTCGCTGCCGAACATCATTTCGCGAAACCGGTAGGTCCTGTTTCCGTTAACATTATGGCATATTCTGCAACTTGGCATTCTCGATTGGCCCCAAAGCCCTTTTTGTTCTTTTTTATGGAAGCTGCGTCAACCCATTGGCACAGATATAACTGTCCGATTCAATCCACTGCTTGAGCAGCGCGTCGTTGACGGGAAGTCCGGCCCTGTCGTTTTCTTCATGCCAGAGATGATAGCAAATCGCCATAAATCCGTGAGACTTCCGCCTGAGACCATACCGGTACAGGCGTACCGCAAGTTCGGAGTCTTCACGCCCCCACCCCACGAAATCCTGGTTGAAACCGTTTACCGCAAAGATGTCTTCTCTAAAAAATCCCATGTTGCAGCTCCGTATCCCGCTCAGACATCTCGATCGCCATGAAGGCAGCATGGGCAAACGTATCAGATGATGCGCGTTTGACACCTTTCCGGAGAGAAAATATTTTATCATCACCGGCAGCGAGTTGGCCGCTTCATGGGTAAACGCGGGGGTCAGCTCTCTGCTCACAATCACCCTTTTGCCCTGGTAAAAACATCCTTTTTCCGCCAGCAACAGGTGGTCATCAATGAAATGTTTTTCAGGGATACAGTCGCCGTCAAGGGAAATAAGACAGGTGCCGGTTGACTTTTTAATCGCCTTGTTTCTTATCTCTGCGGCCCTGAATCCTCTGTCTTCCTGCCAGACATGGTAAAGCGGATACGGTGCGTCCTTCATGAAGTGCCGCAGCGCATCTGCCGTCTCCGGTCCTGATCCGTCATCGGCGACGATAACTTCGTCCGCCATCCGGGTTTGATGCTTCAGTCCTTCCAGAACCTTCACCAGCGCATCGGGCCGGTTGTACGTTGTTATAATAACGGATATTTTCAAATTTCTTCCATTTTTTCCCGGATGATCTGAAAAACCTTATCCACGGTGATGTTGTTCATGCATTTCCAGTCGTCGCAAATTTTTTTCCGATAGCAGGGGATGCAGTCGAGATCCTCCTGTATGACAGTGTGAATAGTGCCGTACGGGCCGGTCCGGATCGGGTTTGCCGGCCCGAAAATAGCAAAAACCGGTATCTCACAGGCCGCGGCGATATGCATGGGTCCCGTGTCATTGGAAATGAAAAAGCGCGATTTTCGTATGACGGGTATCAATTCCTTGAGGCCGGTTTGCCCGGCAATCGAAACGGCGGCCCCTTCCGAATGCCTGACCACCTCCCGGGCCAGCGGCGCGTCAGCGGCACTGCTGATAACCACTGAAGGAATTGAGAGCCTGGCGGCCAATCTTCCGAACCGGTGTGACGGCCAGCGGTTGGCCGCCTTTCCGGCGGACGGCGCCATAACCGCATACGTCTCCGGCAGCCGCCTGCAGATGGCCGGATTTTCCGGGAAGGGCGCAAACGGGTATCGGATGGAATTCGTATCACACCCCATGAATGCCGCGATCTTCAGATACCGGTCAATGGCGTGTATTTCAATACCGCCTGTGATTTTATGGGTATAAAACAGCGGGCTCCCTTCATCCGATTCTTTAAAACCAAGCCTGTATCCCGCACCGGAGGCCATGGTGATGAGCCCGCTGCGCAGCAGGCCGGACAGGTCGATCGCCACGTCATAATTCTCGGATCTGAGTGCGCCGGTAAATATCGCGATCTCCTTGATCGTGCTCCCAAGATGGCGGAGCTGCTTCCATTGGTCCTTGTCCATAACCCAGAGACGGTCGATGAGGGGATGACCTTCGAGAAACGTGTGCAACCCCCTTGCGACGACCCAGTGGATCTGCGCTTCCGGAAAACGTTTCTTGACTGAATCGAGAAACGGCAAACTATGCACAATATCCCCCAGAGAACTCGGTTTAATGATCAGTATCTTCCGGGGGGATATGGCGAATGTTCCTGTTGTTCGCATCGTGTTCATTTCAGGTTGGTATTTTTTTTATTACAGCATGGCTTTTGCCGCATCAAAAACCATATCCACATCGATCCGGTTCATGCAGTCCAGATGGCCTTCCGGGCATTCGGGTTTCAGGCAGGGGCTGCACGCAACGGGTGCCTGAACCACCTTGCTTTTCGGACCCCACGGTCCGGTGGTTGTTGAATTCGTTGATCCGAAAACAGCAACCAGCGGAACGTTCAGGGCTGCCGCCACATGCATTAAGCCGGAATCATTGGTGACAAAAAGACCGCATCGTTCTATCAATGCCATGGCTTCACCGAGCTCGGTCCTTCCGGAAAGATCAATGGGTTTGTACCGCATGATCCGAGAAATGTGCGCGCCAAGCGCCCGGTCTTCCGGCCCGCCGAAAACGAGGATGCGAGCACCTGAAAACCGGTGAATCCTGTCCGCAAGACGGGCAAACCGCTCGGGCGGCCACTGTTTGGCAGGACCAAAGGTCGCGCTGGGGTTTATGCCGACCAGACGGTCTCCCTTTGAAACCCCGTGCCTTCGTAAAATATCTTCCGAACGTGCCTTCTGTTCCTCACTGGTGGCATAATACAGATCCTGACTGCCGCCCTCGAGTCCTGCTCCCTCGAGAATATTCAGATAGTACCGGGTTTGATGAACCGCTT
This sequence comes from Pseudomonadota bacterium, assembly GCA_043827325.1. GTDB lineage: Bacteria > Desulfobacterota > Desulfobacteria > Desulfobacterales > UBA11574 > JBDRPF01. The sequence continues at coordinate 11,174 of JBDRPF010000030.1, forward strand.
TAATTTCCGGAGCGCAAAAAACCGGATGGGTGAGAAAAAGACGCCTGCCGTCCGTGCTGTAGCCGATTCGACGGGGGATACCGGCAAGAAATGTAATGAATGCCGCTTCAAAGGCGTTCTGCAAAAGGATCGCCGCATCAAAAGAATATTTCCTCAGATCTTTTGAAAGCCGGATTTTTCCCAAAAGCCCCCTGTGTCTTCCCGCACCGTCGTAAATGATGACCGAATCCACGTAAGGACTGTTCTCGAAGACGGGAGAAACCCAGGGTTTGGCCAGCATCGTGATTCTGGAGCGGGGAAAGTTGTTTCGGATCGCCCGAACCGCGGGTGTGGTCATGATGGCGTCGCCGATCCAGTTCGTGGAGCGGACGAGCAATCGCTCGATATTTTTCGCTTTAATTGGTTTTATTGCCATTTCTTTTAGTCACATCGGGGCCAAACCCCTAATTCCATGATCCGTGTCCGTCCGTAAAATCCGTAGAATCCGTGTTCTATTGGTTAATTTCTCGCGGCCAGGGGTGGTACGGTCGGGTTTTCCAGCGTTGATGCACCCAGAACCACTGCTCGGGATACTGATGTAGAAAAGACGCTATCGCCTTGTTGTATTGCGCCGTGTTATCTTCGATGTCTCTGGTCTTGTCTCCGGTCTTGATGAGCGGAATTTCCGGCAAAAACGTGGTGGTGAACCCGTCTCTCCGGCGTACCATAAAAACAGGAACCACCGGCGCTTCCGATTTAAGTGCGATCAGCGCCAGGCCCTTGTTCGTGCATGCCCGGCGCCCCATGAAATCCGCGAAGACGCCTTCATACCAATCCACGTTCTGGTCCATCAGGAGCGCCACGATCTCTCCTCGGTTCAAACTTCGGAGAATCCCCCGAAGCGCTCTCTTCTGGGGGATCATTTTCCCCCCGAATCGTGTTCTCAATTTCACGAAAAACCGATCCAGCGGCTTAAAATCAAGCGGCCTGTATAGAATGCCGAGGGGATAGCCTGACATGGCGCCGGACACCGATAAGAGCTCCCAGTTTCCAAAGTGCGCCGTAAGCGCCAAAACACCCCGCCCTTTGTCATGTGCCGCCTTCAGATTCGAAGCACCTTCGAATTCAAAGTGTTTGAACAATCTTTCTTTATCCAGGCAGAGAGACCAGCCCACTTCAAAAACAACCTGAGCCAGGTTCATAAAAACACGCCTGGCAAGCTGTCTGATCTCCAACGAATCCTTTACGTCACCGAACGCATGGGTCAAATTTTCAATGGCGATTCTGCGATGCTTGCTGTCGACCAGAAACAGCAGATGGCCTATCCGGTTTCCCAATTGAATGGCGACGTTTCTCGGGATCAGGCCCAAAATCTTAAAAGCGCCAAAAATCGCTTTATCGCCGATGCGCTGCATGTTCAACATGATGTTATCTGGCGAACTTTACTAATTTTATCGGCATGTTGCAACCTGCCGGATATTATGAGCCCTTTTTGCCACATAGCGCCTCAAGCCTGTCTTTGATGTATTCGGTGAAGCGTGTCTCATCCTTTCCAAAAGAGACTTCGATCCCGATGACCATTAGATTTTTCGGCAATTTTGACCGGTCGGCGATTCTAAAATAATCCTTTTCAGTGGTAACGAGGAATTCGGCATTCGCGTTTCTTGCGGACCGGAGAATGGTGCCAAAATCCATCCCGGAATACGGATGGTGGTCTGGAAAATCCAGAAAACCGGACACATGACAGCCAAGGTCTTGAACCGTTTTCCGGAAATCAGAATTGCCGGCGATCCCGGAGAATACAAAAACGCTGTTTCCTTTCAACAACCTGAAATCGTCATCGGATGGCGGCAGCCCGACAACGTGTGCTCCGGCATTTTTTTCGGTGATCGCACGACAGCGCTTCGGAATATGAAATGATTCGAACACGGGCCTTTCCCGGGCGATGCGTCCAAGTTTGACCGGAAGGTCTGAGACCATGAAATCGGATCGGGTCAGGATAAGCGCATCGCCGCGTAAAAGCGCGGACAACGGTTCCCTGAGCACGCCTCTTGGCAGCAGGTGCCCGTTGCCGAACGGATCACGGCCATCCAAAAGTATCAAGTCGATATCCCGATGGAGCTTGAGGTGCTGGAAGGCGTCATCCAGCACAAGAACATCCGGATTAAATTCATTTACCGCGAGCATTCCCGATGCGTAACGGTTTCTGCCGACAATTACCGGGACGCCTTCCAGCTCCGAAGCCATCATGAGCGGTTCATCACCCGCAGTTCCGGGGGCCATGAAAATTCTCCGCCCGTCGCTTACAATCCCTCCGGTCTTTTCAGCGCCCCCTTTGTACCCCCTGCTGATCACCACTGCCCTGAGGCCAAGACGCCTGACAAGTTTCGCCATATAAATCGTCATGGGGGTTTTCCCTGTTCCGCCGACGGTCAGGTTTCCGACGGAAACGACGGCGCAGGGAAGCCCGCGGGATGCTAAAAATTCGTGTTTATACAACGTTTCTCTCAATTTCACGGCACCGCCGTAAACCTTCGACATCGCGGACAGGACAGACGCGAAAGAGAAAAAGCGGTCTTGCCTTGCGCTTCTCATCATCGATTCAATATTTTTGAAAATGTCAGCCATGGCGAGGATTTGAAATTTCCGCAACCGATTTCGTATCACAACAACAAAGTGCTACAGGCGCTTTTCGATTATCTTCAACGTCTTTTCAACAGCGCCCTTGTTGCTGGAAAAAACATTAAAGGCGTTCTTCCCCATTGTTTCAGCTGTTTTTTTATTACCGATAATTTCGGCTGCGGTGTTGTAAAGGCTTTCCGCGTTTTCAACCCGCACGGCCCCATTTGATGCCAGAAGCAGGTCCGAGACTCCTGCAAAATCGCTCATATGCGGTCCGAATAATATCGGCTTTGCAAATGCGGCGGGTTCAAGCGGGTTGTGCCCGCCGCATTTGACCAGACTTCCCCCGACAAAGGCCACATCCGCCAGCGCATAAAGCTGTTTCAAGACACCGATGGTGTCGACAATGACAACATCGAACCGCGGTTCGCCATCCGACGTCTCCATTTCCTTCACGCGAATGGTTGAAAATCCGGCCGACTTAAACAACCGGGAGACGGAAACGGCACGTTCAGGATCCCTGGGGGCGACCACAAAAATGAGATCGGGAACTTTCCTTTTCAATCTCGAAAAAGCGCCAATCAGTATCTCCTCTTCTCCTTTATGCGTGCTCCCCGCCAGAAACACCTTTTGAAACCGTTTCAGATGCAAGGACTGCCGCAGGCTTTCGACTTCCTGCTCCGGCATGAAATCGTATTCCCGGTCAAATTTAAAATTGCCCGTCACCGTTATTCTGACCGGCGGAACGCCGAGGCTGCCGAAACGCTTCGCATCCGCTGCAGACTGAGCGCAGATGTTCGAAAATAGCCGAAATAATTCTTCCGTAAAAAATGCCGCCCGCTTGTATCCTTTAAAAGATCTTTCGGAAAGCCTTGCGTTGACAAGAATTAACGGGATGGCCCGTTTTTTCATTTCAAATAAAAAGTTCGGCCAGATGTCCGTCTCGACAATTACCACTATTGCGGGGTCAACACGTGCCGCAATGTGCTTTACGGAAAAGAATAGATCATAGGGATAGAAAAAAATAGAATCCGCCTTTTGGCTGAACAGCTTGTTTGCGATTTCGAATCCGGTTTTGGTGGAAACAGAGACAACGACTCCCCGATCTCTGAAACGTCGTTTCAATTCCCTCACAAGCGGTTCTGCGGAAAAAACTTCACCCACCGAAAGCGCATGCACCCAAATGTTTTTTTTCCCGGGATAACGGAATCCGATTTGTTTCAACTCCGGCGGCAGCGGCACCAGTCCCAATCTCTGAAAAAACGTTTTACGCCGTTTGTCGGAGGTTAGGATTATCGGAAGTATCAGCGGAAAACACAGAACAACCGTTATAAACAGCAAAACATTATAGAGAAAAAGCACCGTTTAACCTATATCACTGCCAAATAAAATTTACTTTACTCTGCGTGCACCAGCGCAAGTATCCCAACACACAAAAAAACAATGTTCGCGCTCCACGCGGCAATTACCGGTGGAAGCATCTCCCCTTTGCCAAGAGACAGGCAAAAACTGTAGAAAATCCAGTAGAGAAACGCTATCCCTATACCGTAGGAAACGGCAACCGGCAGACTGTCCATGGTCTTTCCCCTGACCGCGACCCCTGTGCCCACCATGCACATGATGATACAGACAAAGGGGAATGCCAGTTTCGCATAGAAATCCACCTGGTAGATAGTGGCGTCGTATCCTTCCGCCTCAACCTTCTTGATGTAGGCAAATAACTCCTTGAGGCTCATTTCCTCAGATTTTTTCAGGATGCGCTTCAAATTTTCCGGTGTAATATCGAGATCCGAATCGAGCGTTTCATGAAATTCGATAGTGTATTTTCGGCCTTCCCGTTCAAGGGTTTGTGTCATAACGTCCTGCAAAACCCACTTCCCTTCCTTAAAAACCCCCGTTTTTGCATCGACCCTTCCGGCTAGTCTGAAGTCTTCGTCAAACGTATTCACGGAAACCCTGAACGCGGTGTTTTTGGCCGGGTTAAAATACCCGATATGTGTTATCAGCCTATTTCCTTTGATCCAGATGTTCTTCTCTCTTGATATGACGGCCGCTTCATGCCTGACCTCTCTTAGCCATATTCTGTTTGCCTTTTCCATGGTTATGGGAACGACAACTTCGGAAAAGAGAAAAAGAACAATGCCGGATAAAAGGCCCGACACAAAAACCGGCCACAACAGGTAATAGATACTGACACCGCAGCTTTTCAGTGCGACGATTTCATAATTCCGGGTCATAAGACCGAAAACCACAAGCACGGACAGAAGGATACAGACCGGAATCATCTGTGCAACGACAAACGGAATCTTGAGGACAAAATAGGAAAAAGCCTTTGAAAAAGGGATGCCCGCTTCAATAAAATCATCGATCTTTTCAAAAAAATCAATGGAAAGATATACACCGACAACCGCAACCATCACGATGCCGAAATACTTGAAAATCTCCGAAGCCAAATATTTATGAATGATGGACATAACAGCAAAATTTAGAAGTTGTCATTTTGAACCGAAAAACCGTTTCACCGTCTTCCGGATAAAATCATGCAAAAAATCAATCCCCGAGGGGCGTTCCCTTGCTGTTCTGACAAGAAGAAAAAATCCTATAGCTCCGATGACAACATTGGGAACCCACATTCCGATAACGGGCGGATACACCCCCGCTTCTCCAAAAACCAACCCTGCGGAAAGGAGCAGATAATAAAACAGGAAGAAAATGAGACCCAGCCCCAAACCCGCCGATCGTCTTCCGGATCTTGATTGAACACCCAAGGGAACTGCAAGCAATCCCAGAGACAGGCATGCAAAAGGGATTGAAAATTTTTTGTGAAACTCCATCAGCGTAATATAATACTGCGCATCTTTTTTTTTGTCGTTCTTGATATATTGGCGCAGCTCATCGAGGCTCATTTCCTTCTCGTCTTTTGGGCCTCCCCGTGCCGCAAAAACCGCCTTATTAAAATCAAGGCTGATATCATAGGTGTTGAAATGGATTGAATGTGCCGTCCGGCCCTCCGGGTTGACCTGATTGATGGTGCCGTTATACAGCCTCAGCCGGCAGGTGAGTTTGTCCGGGTTGCTGAAGAGTTCCCCCTTTGGCGCCACGATTGTGCTCATAATTTTTTTGTTTCGCTGATCTTCGATAAAAACATCGATCAGCGCTTTTTTTTTCAGGTCGATCTTATTGATATACAGCATCACGTCTTTGAAGCTGTCATTGAACGTTCTTTCTTTCAGTCCGATATTGAGGTGGGATGCGGCGACTTTGAACGCCAGCTCCTCAAACGAAAGCCTTCCCCACGGCATACCGTATACGGCCATAATGCCCGTCAGCAGACATCCCATCAGACAGAACAGAACGACCGGCGGCAGTAACCCGTAAATGCTCATGCCCCCGGCTTTGAAAGCAACGATCTCGTTGTCTCTTGACAGACGGAGAAAGGCCAGCAGCACCCCCATCATGATCGCCATGGGTATGACGAATTCAAGAAAAAAGGGGACGGAATAGGCAAGCAGCCAGAGGACCGTTGTCAGACCGACCCTGTAATTTACAATAAATTCCGTAATCCTGAGTATCTTTGTCATTAAAAAAATAAAGGTGAAAAAGAGGAGCGTAACGGAAAACGGGGGGAGCATTTCTCTGAACAGGTATCTGTTTGCAATTGAGTTGATTTTCATAAGGAGAGCGGAGCAGTCAGTTTGACATTCATTTCTCTGAAATTTGCCAGGGCTATAATTCCTCGGCCTGGCTGTTGCTGAACTGCATCTGATAGAGTTTGTAATACTCACCGCGTCGGGCGATCAATTCCGCCTGTTTACCCTCTTCCACGATCTCACCATTTACGATAACGATGATTCTGTCTGCGTGATCTATGGTTGAGAGCCTATGCGCTATGACAAACGTCGTTCGGCCTTTCATCAAATTCTCCAGGGCCTTTTGGACCAGCATCTCCGACTCGGTATCCAGGGAAGACGTCGCTTCGTCCAGAATCAATATGGGCGCATCCTTTAAAAGCGCGCGCGCGATACAGATCCGTTGTTTTTCCCCGCCGGAAAGGCGGCCGCCCAATTCTCCGATTTTCGTGTCAAACTTGGCAGGAAACGCCCGTATGAACTCATAGGCATAGGCAGCCCTTGCGGCATCTATAATGGCGGCTTCCGTTGCATTCCGGTTGCCGTATGCAATATTGTTTCGAATGGTGTCATTGAAAAGTATGGGATCCTGAGTGACGATGGCCATCTGTTCTCTAAGGGAGGCTATGGATGCATTGCGAATATCTTCGCCGTCGATCCGGATTTTCCCCCGGGTGACGTCATAGAATCTGGGTATCAGATTAACCAGGGAGGTTTTTCCACCGCCGCTCATGCCGGCCAAGGCCAGGATTTCACCCGCCATGACATCCAGGTTGATGTTTTTTAGGACCATGACGTCATCATATTTAAAATAAACATCCTCAAAGGTCACTCGGTGAGGCCCACGTTTAATGATGACAGGATTCTCCTTCTCCTTGATGCTCGTCTCCGTTTCAATGATGTCAAACACCCGATCTGAGGCAGCCAGGCCCTGCTGAACGGCATTGTTGAGCCCGCTCAACTTTTTAACAGGGTCGTAAAGCATAAGCACGGCCGCCATAAAAGAAAAAAATGTTCCCGCCGTAGAAGTGCCGTCAATCACTTTGGAACCGCCATACCATATGATAAACGCAATCCCGAGCCCTCCCAGAAACTCCATAATCGGAGAAGAGAGAGATCTGGCGATAACCGCCTTCATCTCGAGTTTAAAAATGTAAAGCGTCTTTTCGAAAAACCGTTCTTTTTCATACGCCTCCATGCCGAAAGCCTTGACGATCTTGTTTCCCGCAAAGGTTTCATGCAGGAACGCGCTCAAATCGGCCATGGCCTCCTGGCACCCGGTGCTGACGCGTCGCACCCGTCTTCCAAATTCCACCACGGGGAAAAAGGCCAGCGGTAAAATCACAAATGCAAACACAGCCATTTTCCAATCACGGTAAAAGATAACGATGGTCAGACCGACAATGGTAAATGCGTCCCTTAACGACCCCGTCACCGCGGTGGATACCATGCCCTTGATGATATTCACGTCATAGGTAATGCGCGACATGAGGGCGCCGGTCTTTTCTTCGTGAAAAAAAGTCAGCGGAAGGTCTTGAATGCGGTTATAAAGATCGTTTCTCAAATGCCGTATGATGCTCTCTCCCACATAATTCATAAAATATTCCTGGCCGAACATTCCCAGACCACGCAGAAAGTATATCAGGATTACGACAACCGGGATGACCACAAGCATCCGGGCGTCTTTGCTGAAAAAGATGTCATCCAGTGCGGGCTTTACCAGAAAGGCGGTAGCGGATGTCGCGGCGGCAATCACCAGGGAACATATCATGGCGAAAAAGAGCCTTGCCCGGTGCTGCTTGATCAATTCCAGCAGGTGCCTGTGACGGTCTTTTATCGTAAATCGAAAGAGTTTTTTCATAAAAGCATATTCATGGCGATGTCTGCAACCCGCCGGGATGCGCCGGGTCCGCCCAGTGTGGCGACGGTATCCAGCAGTTCCTGTCTAATATTTTCGAGGCCGGACGCATCACTTAACATGCTGAATACGGTGTCTGCTATTCTTCCGGGAGATGCATCGTGCTGCAACAGTTCCGGAACAATCTCACGGCCTGCAATAAGGTTGACAAGGCCGATATGCCTGACCTTTATCAATGCCTTTCCCAGCAAGTGACTCAGTGGGGACACCTTGTAAATGATGACCATCGGTGTTCCGAAAATCGCCGATTCCAGGGTAACCGTTCCGGATGAAGCGACAACGAGATCACTTTTTTCGAAAACCTTTCGCACATCACCTGCTTCAATTTCAAAGGGAGGCGGATGCGCTACGTTACGGAGAATCCCATCTACAAACTGCCTCTTAACAGATGGTGCGATGGAAATAATAAATTTTACGTTTTTTAACCGTTTCAATAATCTCCCGGCTGCGTCAAACATTACCGGAAGGTGTCTTGCAATTTCCCGATCCCGGGAGCCTGGAAGGAGGCCGATGACAGGCACAGTGTCAAAAGGCTTCTTAAACGCCGCATTCGACGGCATGCGGTCAATATCCAGTAAAGGGTGTCCCACAAACGTTACCGGGATACGGCAGCTTTTATAATAATCCTCCTCAAAGGGCAGTATAACAGCCACGTGATCCACCAGTTCCCCGATCTTTTTTACGCGGCGGGGCCGCCACGCCCATATCTGAGGAGCAATATAATAAAGCACGGGGATGTTGAGCCTTTTTGCGGCGGTTGCAAGGTGAAGGTTAAAATCGGGGAAATCAATCAGTATGAGCAGGTCGGGTCGCGTGTTTCGAAGGATTCTTTTGGTAAGTGCCATCCCCTTAAAGAGATTCGGTATCTTGGAAAACACCTCGGTTATACCCACTACGGAAAGCGTTGAAGCCTCAACTTCGATTTTGACCCCTGCTTCCTTGAGAGCCGGTCCTCCGATGCCGCAAAAAAAAAGCCCTTCGTCCCGTTCCCGCATGGCCCGCACAAGTTTTGATCCGTGAAGATCTCCAGAAGCTTCACCGGCGATGATCATAACGCGTTTTCTCTCTGCAAGCGGGATCATATAATTCGTGCCAACCCAAAATTTGAATGAGCTCTGTTAAGTTATGTAACGACTGCTGGTTTTACGGATCTGCTCCATGACGCTCAAAACGGTTTCCAGAGCATCCCGCCCCATCTGACCGGTCACTTCCGGGGTTTCGCGCCGCCGGATGGCCTTGATAAAAGACTTCAACTCATCACCCAGGGCATCCCCCTTTGCAAAAGAAACCTTTTTGATTCCCATCCCGGGTATAAGATCCGTGTCTCTCTCGCCATTGCGGCTGATAACGGTTATTTCATGATTTGCGAAATCGACGGATATATACGCATTCTTCTGGAAAAGCCTCAGCTTTCTCTCATTTTTCATCGATATCCTGCTCGCTGTTATATTTGCCACACACCCGTTCTCGAATTCAAGGCGTGCATTTGCAATGTCGACATGTTCCGAAACTACCGAGACGCCGGCCGCACGAAGGGTTTCTATATCCGATCTTACAACATTTATAATAATATCGATATCATGTATCATAAGATCATGCACCACGCTCACATCCGTGCCTCGATTTTTATACATGCTCAATCGGTGCGACTCGATAAACATCGGCGTGTCGAGGATATCCTTCAACGCGACAACCGCCGGATTAAAGCGTTCGAGATGTCCCACCTGCAGGATGAGATTCCGCTTTTCTGAAATCCGAATCAATTCGTCCGCCTCTTCGAGTGTGGTTGTCATGGGCTTTTCAACCAGAACATCGACATCTTTTTCAAGGAAATCCTTACAGACTGCAAAATGTTCGGATGTCGGGACGACGATGCTCACCGCGTCCACTTTGCCGAACAGGTGCTTGTATTCGAAATAAGGCGTCGTAGAAACCGCCGCGGCGACCTTTTCAGCCTGTGAAGCATCGGTGTCGACAACCCCTGCGAGTTCAACGCCATCCATTCGGGCGTATTTTTCCGCATGGAATTTACCCAGATAACCTACACCGACAACACCAACACGAAGTTTTTTCATTGCGTCTTCCATTAAATAAAAACAGACTTTATGCTGATTAACTTATTGAAACTAATAAATATATAACACCGCTCTGTTTTCGGATTTAAACGCCGCCGGATGCTGCCATGGCAATGATGGCGATGCCGAACGCATCAGCAAGGGCAATCATTTCATCTCTGTCAAAAACGACCGCTTTTCCCGTTTCTACGGCAAGGGCGGCAACCCCCGCTTCATGCATTATCTTTATTGTCTGGGCGCCGACCGCGGGGATATCGAAACGTCTATCCTGCTTGGGCTTGCATATCTTTACGGCAACGGCATTCCCCTTGCCCAGTTTTCCGCCCCGTTGTATGGTGGCATCCGTGCCGTCAATGGCCTCAACTGCTAAAACGGATCCGCCGCCGACAACCACGCACTGGCCGATATCAAGGCGACCGAATTCCTTTGCCAGCGTCCAACCCAGTGCGATATCCGACCGTTCAGATCGGGTCGGTTTTCGTTTTGTCCAGCAACCGTCCGGCGCAATGAGTTCGGGCAGGAGAAATGTAGAGGCCCGTATCAGAATACCCTCTTTTTCAAGGAAGTCGGCAAAAGCCCTTAACAATCCGTCATCATGGGTATTTTTCATGTTAGAAACGAGTGAAATGGCTTTCAGGTCAGGTCTGACATCCGAGAACATCCGCGTCTTTGTTATACCGCCCAGCATAACGGCCTGGTGAACATTGTTTTTTTTGAAAAAATTTAATATTCGCTTAATCTGGCCCAGATGGATCCATTCTATGGCATCAACGTGGTCCGCAAGACCGGGATCCGTCTCTTTGTTATGGGCGACTGCGCAAACAACGAACCCATTGGATTTTGCCGCTTTAGAAAAAATGATGGGGAACTGTCCGCTCCCCGCAATGAGTCCTATTTTCATGATTGGCAATGCTTTCGAACCATTTACAGTATATCTGGATCATCCGAGTGTTATCGGAAAGTTCAAAACTCCGTCGGCATGATTTTTTAAACGCACACCAGTGATAAAATTAGTGTTCTCGCAAGTAAGTATTACCGCGTGATTCCCCGCTGTGAAGACGTTAAAAATTCGAGCAGGTTGACCACCTCGGCAGTCTGCTCTACCTCGGCCTTCGTGCGTTCAATGGCTTCATTCATTGTCAACCCGATACGAAAAATTACCCGGTACGCCTTTTTCAATGCGGACAAGGTCTCTTCTGAAAAACCGTGACGCTTCAAACCGACGCTGTTCAAGCCGTGCAGTTTTGCCCTGTCACCGGACGCGATAACGTAAGGCGGGACATCTTTGACGATGGCGGATTTTCCACCCACGAATGCGTAATCACCGACCCTGGCAAACTGGTGAATCGCCGAAAGGCCGCCGATGGTGGCATAATTGCCGATGCTGATATGCCCGGCAAGGGTTGCATTATTGGCAAAAACAACATTTCGGCCTGTTCTGCAGTCATGGGCGATATGGGAGTAGGCCATCAGGAAATTTTCTTCACCGATTTCTGTAACGCCTCCCCCAAAAGCCGTACCCCGGTTTATTGTGACGAACTCGCGAATGACGGTGCCCCGCCCGATGGTAACATGGCTCTCCTCGCCTTCAAATTTCATGGACTGGGGAACAGCACCAACCGAGGCATACTGGAAAATTTTACAATCCGGACCGATCGTAACAAAGGGTTCAATGACCACGTGCGATCCCACCACAGTCCCGGATCCGATAAAAACATTCTCGCGAACAATTGAATAGGCCCCGATTTCGATATTGGAACCCAGCTCTGCCTTGGAATCGACGATGGCAGTTTCATGGATCATGGTTTATCTCCAAATGCCGCCATAAGTTCAGCCTCGGCCACCAGCCGTCCATCTACCCTGGCGGTCCCGGACATCTTGAACACCTTCCCCCGTTTCCTCAACGTCTTCAGCTCAAGAATGAGTTGATCCCCCGGCACAACAGGCTTCCGAAACTTGACTTTATCCATCCCCATAAAAAAGGCGAGGCCGCCCCGTTTTTCCCCGGCCATGGATTCGGCGGCCAGCACCACGCCCGCTTGAGCCATGGCTTCGATGATCAGCACCCCGGGCATTATCGGCGCACCCGGGAAATGTCCCTGAAAAAAAGGTTCGTTGATGGTGACATTTTTAAGGGCCAGGACCTTTTTGCCGGGCACGAGTTCAAGTATTCGATCGATCAGAAGAAACGGATACCGGTGGGGCAACGTGTCCATTATTTTTTGTATGTCAAAGATTTTCTCCATTTTCTCTCTTCACTTGTTCGATCTTTTCCAATCGCTTCTCCATCTCAATAATCTTTTTCTTCAGCTCGGGAAGCTTCGGGATAATGCGCTGCACCCTGAGCCATAATCTGTGCGGCATCTCCGGCGACCCCGACACAACCTCGCCGGCAGGGACAGACTTGGCAATTCCGGCCTGGGGGCCGACAACGGCATTATCGCCGATGGTCAGATGCCCGGAAAGGCCCGCCTGACCGGCCAGTACGGCGTGTTTTCCTATTGTACAACTCCCTGAAATGCCCACCTGGGAAACCAGTATGGTATTTTCACCCACGGTCACATTATGCGCGATCTGAACAAGATTGTCCGTTTTAACGCCGCTTTTTATCCAGGTTTTTCCGAAAGTGGCCCTGTCAATGGCATTTACAGCGCCGATCTCTACATCATCATCTATCTGCACGATACCGGTCTGCGGGATCTTGCAATACGTTTCACCATCCGGTGCAAACCCGAAACCTTCGCTGCCGATAACCGTTCCGGCGTTAATGATCACTCTGCTGCCGATCCTGCAACGTTCAAGAATCGACACGTTTGGATGGATTTCAACATCATCACCGATAACGACATTATCTCCGATAACCACGCAAGGATGAAGAATTACGCGGTGGCCCAAAACAACATTATCCTGAATAACGGCACACGGGGCGATGGATGCCTCTTGTCCGCAGGTAAAGTTTTTACCGATATACGCTGTAGAACTGATGCCGGGTTTGGGCCTCGCCGGCGGATGAAAAAGCGTCATGATCCGTGCAAAGGCAACCTGCGGATTATCCACCCTGACGATGTTTGTTGACGGCGTCTTGAAATCCTTCGGGACAACCACCGCTCCGGCGCCTGTTTGACCGATCCGTTTTAAATATTTAGGCCCGGCCGCTAATGTAATATCATCAACACCGGCATGATCAAAAGGGGCAACGCCACGGATCATCTTTGTCAAATCGCCGCTGATTTCACCGTTGACAAAATCCCTTATTTTGGCGAGAGATATTTCCATTATTCCTTCTTGGTTTTTTCCGTATCGTCGACGGTCCGGGCAGCCTTGGCATTGAATTGCTGTATCAGCTTGTCTGTAATGTCAATAGTCGTCGGCGAATATATCACGCCGGCCTCCCGCTTCTCAAGGATAAGAAGATAGCCCTCTTTTTTGCCCATGGCTTCGGCCAGATCAAAGATGTCCTTTCGAATGCGATCTGAAAGCCTCAGGTTCATCGATCTTAGTTCATTTGAATATTTTTGCTCAAGCGCCTTAAAATCCCCGACCTTGATTCTGAATTCACGCTCTTTTTCCTCAATCTTATTCTTTTCAAGCACCATGACTTCACGTTCGAGGTTGTTTTTCATTTCATCGAGTTCTTTTCCCCTATTCTCAAGATCGGTCTTGAGTTCCTCTCCTTTTTTATTGATCTCGGCCATTGCTTTTTTCCCGACAACGGATGTTTGCAGTATCTTTTGAAAATCGATAACACCGATTTTGGCAACATCCGCGCCATATGAAGAAACAGATAGAAAGAAAAAGATAAAAAGTCCATAACAAACGATTTTTCCGGTCCTCATTTTGCCTCCCTAAAATGGGTTACAGGTTTTGGTCAAGTGCCGGCAGAAGAGACGTGAGCGTCTCGTCACCGGCAGTCTATGCACGTTCAATTAAAATGCGTTCCCCATGGTAAACTCCCAGCGTCCATTCCTGGGGTCTCCCTCTTCCGGGTCGAGTATTTTTCCCCACTCAATGCGAATGGGCCCCATGGGAGAATACCACCGGAAACCGAATCCGGCACTATCCCGCAAATTTCCCAGATCTACATTTTCACCGGGGCCGTATACATTGCCGGTGTCATAAAAAACAAGCCCAACGAGACCCACATCTCCAAACAAAGGGATCAGATACTCCGCGTTGAACTGAACGAATTTTGTTCCACCGACCTTGTTTCCGCCGGCGTCATACGCGCTGATATCCCGCCATTCAAATCCGCGTATGCTGTTCATGCCGCCCAAATAAAAGCGTTCGTAATCCGGGAATATCCCGCTGGAACCCTCCTCGGCCCATCCTGCCCCTCCATGCAGAAACCCGGTCGTTTTCCAGACAATGGGGAAATAGCAGCCTGTTTCCCCCACAACCTTGGTGAAAGCGACATCTCCGCCCAACCCGGAGTACTGTACAACTAAATCATGTGCGCTGCCCTTCGACGGGTTAAACAGCTGATCCCGCGAATCGTAGCGCAACGAAGTGGAAATGCTGATGGTAATATTTCTTCCCTCGATATCTTTGATGGATTGAGCGGCATTGGGATCGATGTTCTGAATATCCGCATCCTCGTACAAGAAAGTGACATATGCCCGGGTAAATTCGTAAACCGGGTATCCGAATCGTATGTCGCCGCCCGTGCTGTCTTTGTCATACTCCGTGTAATCCATATTCCAGTTGTACAGATCAAACCCTGCGGACAGCGGGATGTCAAAGAGCCACGGTTCCGTAAAACCCAGTACATACCGCTGCGATTTGCTTCCAACATTGGTTTTCAATTCAAGTATTTGTCCGCGACCAAACAAATTTTTCTGGGATATGGCGGCCGTGGCAAAAAGGTTTTCATAGGAACTGTAACCGCCGCCAAAACTAAAAGCACCCGTCGGTTTTTCGGTTACGTCGACTTTCAGGACCATTGTATCTTCGGAACTTCCCTTTACGGTATCCACCTTGATATCCTCGAAAAAATTGAGTCGGTGAAGGTTGCGCATGCCGGTTTTCAATCGGCGACCGCTGTAAAGTTCCTGTTCGAACACTTTAAGCTCGCGGCGGATCACCTTGTCTCTTGTTTTTGTATTTCCGCCGATAATAATTTTTTCAAAATAGACAAGATTGCCTTTTGCAATAGTATAATTGATATCGACCGTTAAATTTTCGATATCCTGGTTGATGCGGGGTGAAATATCCGTGTAGGCATACCCTTCGTCTGAATAAAGCTCCGTGAGGAGCAGCACGTCGTTTCGTAAAATTTCCCGGTTGTAATAGGTTTCCTTGGTGATTTTGATTTTTTCCAGCAACACTTCCTTGGGGAGAACAAGGTCCCCTGTTATATCCACCTTTCCGACCTTGAACTGCGGTCCTTCATCGATTTTTATCGTGATGTCTATCCATTTATCCTTGAACTCGATCTGGGGTTCCCCAACCCTGGCCTGGATATAGCCGTGGTTGTGATAAAAAGCGGCAAGCCTGGCAACATCCTGCTCAAGATCCACCCTGTTGAACTCTCCTGAGGATGTCACCCATGAGAAAAATCCCTTTTCCGATGTCTTCATCTCTTTTTTCAATTTCTTGCCGTCAAATGCGACGTTTCCCTGAAAAGTGATTTTTTCTATGCGGATCTTCTCTCCCTGTTCAATGACAAAGGTCAGATCGACCTGATCGGTCTTCAGTTCTTCAATTTCGTAGGTAACTTTAACATTGTGGTAGTTTTTCGCCTTGTAAAGATCTTCTATCCGTTTGACATTGCTGTTCAGTTTAAAAACGTTGAGTATCGACCCCGTCCTTATGTCCATGCTTTCCTTGATTTCTTCATCATCATACACCGTGTTGCCTTTTGTATGAATCATCCTTATCGTCGGTTTTTCCTTTACCTTGAAGATGACGGTTTTTCCATCCGGACCCGCTTCAGTCTCAACGCGGATATCATCGAAGTATCCCATCGCATATACGGCCTTAATATCTTCGGACAGGGTTTTTGCGAGATAAACATCGCCCGGCTTTAGTTTGATGATCCGTTTTATGGCATCCGGCTCTATCCGTTTGTTCCCGGTAATGACAACCTCAGCGACTCTCTCTCTTCGGAAAAGTTTCAACCCGATATCGCCGGAAAGTTCTTTCACCGATCCAAAAAGATTCTCGATGCTTTCACCCGCTTTAAAAAAAACATCCGGCGGATGTTCTCCAAAAGATTCTATCGCCTTTGCATCCAGGCTGAACTTTTGTCCAATCCAGGTCAGGCTTCCCCAAACAATATAATCCGCACCATTTTTAACGCCGATATTTCGGATTTTTTCAGTGCTTTCGGACAGTTCTTTCCACGAAACATCCGGTGGAACCTCCAGGTCCAAAACAACGGCACCATCCGCTTTCAAGTGCTGCTTGATTAACCCCGGAATTTCGGTTTTCAGATAAGAGAGGTCTTCCATGGCATGGATTTCAAAAGGCAAAATGATCACCTGCACGGCTTCCCGGGAATGAATCGTATTCGGAAGCAGCGCTATAATTACAATGAGGACCAGACGAAAAATTCTTGACATAATAATACCTCTATTCGCTGTATCGGTAAGAGCGCTGTTTAGGATTGACCCAACTGCTGCAATTGTCCACCGGTAATGGTTACGATGCGTGACATATACGATGCAAGCTTCATGTTGTGGGTTACAACGACAAATGCCATACGAAGTTCATGGTTCAGTTCAAGAAGAAGTTCATGTATCTGATCGCTGTTTCGTTCGTCAAGGTTGCCGGTCGGCTCATCCGCCAGAAGGATCAGGGGGCTCAAAATCAGCGCTCTTGCCAGCGCAACCCGTTGCTGTTCGCCGCCGGAGAGTTTGCCCACGCGATGAAACAACCGGTCTTTAAGTCCCACTCTGACAAGTATCTCCTCCGCAGCCTTTGCGGAGCTTGCCTTGTCAAGGCCTTTGATCAGTGACGGCATCATCGCATTTTCAACAGCTGAAAACTCCGGCAGGAGGTGATGAAACTGAAAAACAAACCCGACGGACTCATTTCGAAATTTTGCCAGCCGGTTGTTGCCAAAAAGAAAAATGTTTTCACCTTTAAACCAGAGTTCTCCGCTGTCCGGCCGATCGAGTGTCCCGAGTATATGCAGAAGGGTGGACTTGCCGATTCCGGACGCGCCGACAATGGCCACAGTCTCTCCGGCGTCTAAATTCAAATCGACGTCCTTCAGGATCTCGATGGGGTGACCGGTGGTATTGAAACGTCTGCAAATGCCTCTTGCGGCGATCAAAACACCTGTACCCTGCGCTTTGAACCCTTCATCGACATCATTTACGGTGTCTGACATATTCATTTCCGAGCCCGGAAACGCATTATCCATAGCGGATCGCATCAACGGGGTTGAGCTTGGCGGCCTGTCGTGCCGGATAAAGTGTTGCCAGAAAACAAATGACCATCGCGGCAGCGGCGATCAACAATACGTCTATGCCCTCAAGTCTCACCGGAAGAGTTGTGATATAGTATACATCTCCCGGAAGCTCAATAAATTTGTATTTTTCAAGCAAAATACACACACAAAATCCCAGGATCACGCCGACAATGGTCCCCACGGAACCGATCACCATCCCGTTAAAAACAAAAATCCTCCCGATGCTTTTATCCGTGGCGCCCATGGCCTTCAATATGGCAATGTCTCGGGTTTTGCCCATAACCATCATAATCAGCGTGCTTGCAATATTGAATGCTGCAACCAGAACGATAAGGGTCAAAATAATAAACATGACTGTTTTTTCCAGCTTCAGTGCGGAGAACAGATTTCGATTCATCTGCATCCAGTCCTTCGCCCAGTAGGGGAACCCCAAATTTCCAATGATCTCTTCAGCAATTTTCCTGGCTTTGTAAATATCTTTAACCCGGACTTCAATGCCGGTAACTGAATCCGCAATCCGGAGAATCTTCTGGGCGTCGTTTATATGTATGTAAGCCATGGATCCGTCAAATTCATACATGCCGGACTCAAAAAGATCTGTTACCCTGAATCGTTTCATTGCCGGCAAATGTCCGATGGGGGAGATGATGCCACGGGGGGATATCAGATAAACGACATCGCCCTTGGTCACCCCGAGACTCCTGGACAGCTCTTTTCCCAGAATAATTCCGGGCTCCGAAACGGTTGTTTCTTTTCCTTGTCGTATCTTTTCCAGATTTGCCAATGACGCGTCTTCCAAAACCTTTATAACACTACCTGCCGACTCGGGGTCGATACCCCTCAGCACCGCACCGGAAACACCGGCGGACGAGCGTATCATGATTTGGGAATAAACAAAGGGTGTCGCGGCTTCAACGCCGTCAGACTTCTGCAGCAGCTCGAGAACCTTGCGATACCCTGAAAAGGAACCGCCATGGCGCATGATCACAATGTGTGATTCAACGCCCAGAATACGAGATTTAAGATCAGATTCAAAACCGGCCATGACGGCGATGACGACAATCAAGGCCATAACGCCCACCGTGACTCCGGCTATGGATAGAATGGTAATTAGCGAGATAAAGGTGTGTTTCTGCTTGACCCTGAGATAACGGCCGCCTATGAATTGTTCAAAAGACATAATAAACTATAATTCACATTGACTGAATATTAAAGTTTAAACTAACTTTTGTAACCAATCTGCAATTCGGTGTCAAGAATAAGTTGGGGGGGCAATACGCTTTAATTTCAAGGTGAAAGTCGTCCCCTCGTTAACGTTGCTCTCGACATCAAGCCAGTTTTCGTACGATTCGAGTATGCTGTGAACGATGGAAAGGCCGAGACCGGTGCCGTTGGGTCTTGTTGTAAAAAAAGGGTCGAAAATCGACCGCATCAACTCTTCGGGCATTCCGCAACCGTTGTCTGCAATCTCGATACAAATCTGCTTTTGCTTTAAAGGATACATTGAAATCTCAATCGTGCCACTTCCCTCGATGGCCTCCGCAGCGTTCAGGAGCAGGTTCCACAAAACCTGTTTCAGATGAATAGGGTCCATCTCAATCCATATATCGTGAAAACAATTGAGCTTTATGGATATCCTGTTGACGCAGATGCTGTCTTTTTCAAAAAGCTCAACCGTCTCTCTCAATGCCCTGTCCAGTTTTATGGCCTCGACTTTTGCAGCAGGCGGTTTTGCAAATAAGAGAAAATTATTAACCAGCGCACTCAAGCGGTCCGTCTCTCGCAAAACGATCTGCATCAACCTGTCATGATGCGGATCGTATAGGATATCTTCCCTCAGAAGCTGTATTGAACCGGAAAGGGAAGCAAGGGGGTTCTTGATCTCATGGGCCATTCCTGCTGCCATTTCACCCAAATACGCCAACTTTTCAACACGTTTTATGCGGGCCTCTAATGCCATAAGCTCTTTTTTGGATTTTCTCGCCTGTTCCGACAGAAGATCACTTAAAAACGCGACGGCAAAACAGGCCACCATCGTAATCATTATCTTGTAGAGAACGTGACTCCACGGGTAGTGAACTGCGGAAAGGGCCCCTTCCATAACAAACGGCTTGAGGACCCCGTAATATTCAAGATCAACCATGATGCCATACTGTATGCTGCATAACGCGGCCATTACCATGCTCCCTCTCTTGAAAAGCAGCATGCTTGAATAGACAATCACAAGAAGATAGAGAAATGAAAAGATGCTCGCGAAGCTGCCGGTGACAAAAATGATCAGCGTCACGATAAAGGTGTCAACACTGGTTTGAATGTAAGCAAATAGAAGTTCCCGCCGGGTACTTTGAAGAATCCGGGCATAAAAAACGGACAGGAGAAAGACTCCGCCGATTAATCCGTAAAGAACCAATAGCGGTTTTGCCAGCGGGGAAAGGTTTTCACCGAGCTGCAGAATAATGGTAGACCCGAGCAGCAAGGATGTAAACAAAACCCGAAAAAACATGAGCCATTTGAGTCTGTGATAAAGATCACTTTCTGATGGCTTTGGCGTCGGACGCATCATGTGGGAAGATTGACAAATTGTTTCATGTGATTGTTGAAAACCCGAAACGTTTAATTTCAGCGGCACCGGAGGTTAAAGGCTTTAACCCGAATGTGATACTGTGAAAAACAAATCACGCGTCTTATCTTAAACACGGGTTAAGTATTTGAGGGAATATCAATTCGTTATAATCTGTTTTTCCGGATCGACAGTTGCTGCCCGCTTGAACCTGCTACCCCAATGCAGATGCCATTTTGAATATGGGCAGATACATCGCAACAACCAGACCGCCAATGATGACACCCAAAAACACCATCATGAACGGCTCAATCAAGGCGGTCATATTTTCAACAGCCTGGTCGACTTCTTCGTCGTAAAAGTCGGCAATTTTGATCAACATCGAGTCAAGAGCGCCGGTGGATTCTCCCACGGCGATCATCTGGCAAACCATGGAAGGGAATACGCCGCTCTCGGCTAGGGGATCGGCCATGGTTCGGCCTTCCGAAATCCCGGAGCGAACACTGTACACCGCTTTTTCAACCGTCTTGTTTCCCGACGTCTTTGCAACAATTTCAAGCGCATCCAGGATTGAAACCCCGCTGGTCAGCATCGTCCCCATTGTTCGCGTAAATCTGGCCACCGTGGATTTTCGGATCAAGGCACCGAATACCGGCAGCTTGAGGACCAGGTCATCCAGGATGATTCGACCTTTGTTGGTCTTGTAGAATCTCTTGAATGAATAGAAAAAGAGCCCGATGCCGCCAATGATATAGAGTATGTTCCCTTTTATAAACCGGCTCATGGCGACAACGATCAGTGTCGGCGTCGGCAGTTTTCCGCCCATGCCCGCGAACATTTCCTCAAAAACCGGAATAACAAAAACCATGATAACGGCAACGACGACAAATGCGATAATAATTGTTATCATGGGATACATCATAGCGCCTTTGATCTGGGATTTTAACTTTGCTGCCTTCTCCATGTATTCGGAAAGGCGGCGCAAAATCGTATCGAGGATACCGCCCACTTCCCCCGCTCCGATCATGTTCACAAAAAGATCATCAAACTGATCGGGGTGTTTTTTCAGGGAATCGGCAAAGGTTTGTCCGCTCTCCACGTTTTCCTTTATCCCTTTCAACATTTTTTTGAACGTTGGGTTTTCCTGCTGGGCTTGAAGAATATCAAGACATTGGATGATGGGAAGGCCCGCATCGATCATGGTCGAAAATTGTCTGCAGAACATAATGACATCGCCCTGCTTTACTTTCGGCTGCATGAATGCGACATTTTCAAAGAGATCCTTCGGCTTTGGCTTGATTGTAAAGCCAGTTATCCTGCGCCTATTTAAATCGGCACGAACAACATCTTCACTCGCGGCTTCCATCTCGCCTTTAGCGGATTTACGATTCTTGTCCTTGCCCTTCCACAGATAAAGCGGCATAATCATCCCCCTTTTATGTTGGAGAAAACACGGGAATCAGCTTAATATGGCACAACAGTTAGATTCTAAAACAAAAAAATGAAAAACTCAAGCAAGCGGCGCATGGCGACTGCAAGTCGCCTTCGGGAGGTTCGCGTCCCTCACCCGATAAAACACGCCCCTTTGCATCTCTTTCTTTTCGATCTCGCCTTTTTCAACGAGCGCATCCAGATAGCCAGGCAACCTGCTTGCCTGAATGCCTAAAGATTTTGAAACATCCTCGACCGTACACGGCCTGCGTTTAATGGTGGAAAGAATACGCTCAGAAGGATCTTCATCAGGAATACGCGCCGTCTTTATGGTTTCAACGTCTTCAATTATTTCAGCATTATACAGATGCGCGGCAATTCCCTTCAAGGCGCTTCCGTCCAGCGGCCGGATCCAGCCTTCGGTGCCGGGCCTGTCCAGCGTGTTGAGCTGGATTCTGTCAGGCTGTAACGAACTCAACGTCTCCTTTATTTTGTTCAGCTCGATTTCACTGTCGTTGAAGCCCTCCAGCAAAAAAACCTCGACCCAGAATTGTCTTTCAAAACGTTTCCGAAAGCGGTTTAAACCGTCGAGAATGCCCGAAAGCTCCAGATCGGCGTGGGGTCTGTTAATGCGAAAAAAACCTTTTTCAGATACGGCATCCAGAGAAACCTTTACGATATCCGCATCAATGATCTCTTCTCTGACGCCGGGTTGGAATAATAGCGTTCCATTGGTGAGAACCGCAACCCGGTATTTCGGATATCTGGTTTTGATGAAACGGATAATTTCGCCGATGCCGCTGTAAAGCGTCGGCTCTCCGGCGCCTGAAAACGTAATAACGTCGAGTTCCGGACCCTGTGATAGAGCGGCATCCAGTTCCGCATTGATCTGCTCCGGTGGAACGTATTCTTTTCGTTCAAGCGTCAGGCAGGTGGTTTTACCGCATTCACAGTAAACACAGTCGAGTGTGCACGTCTTATGCGGAACGAGATCCACACCGAGAGAGATGCCGAGTCGTCTCGATGGAACCGGCCCGAAAATATGCTTATATATCGTGTGCTGCCTGTGCGCCATAGAAAATGATTTTCCAGATATTTTTGCCGGTCACATCGCTAAACAGTTCCATTGGTGGAGAATCTTGGAAATTTGTTTATCATAATATGACCTAAACGACAATAGCTTTCTGGAATTTATTACAAAATCATTTGTTTATTCACATACCATCCGGACCCCCCGGTGTGTTTTCGGGGGAAGTTAAACTCTCCTGGCCGCTGTGAAACCCTCTCGCTGTCGTTCGGGAAACATTCAACCCAACTTGCGCTTGATAAACCCGTTCATATATGCGAATGTTCAGTTTTGTTACAAACTCCGCCCGAGTGTTTTGTGGTATATCGGGACGCTGGCATTGATAGCAAGTGGATAAAACAAAGATGCCCGACAACCAAAATCTTACCGTCATCACAACACATATGAACGCCGATTTCGACGCCCTGGCATCCCTGCTCGCGGCCCAGAAGCTGTATCCGGATTCTCTTGTTGTATTCCCGGGATCCCAGGAAAAGAATCTCCGGAATTTCTTCATCGACTCCATGGCCTATCTCTTTAACCTGGCAGACATCAAGGACATCGAGTTCGATCAAGTAAAACGGCTGGTTCTGGTGGACACACGGAATCCAGGCCGAATCGGAAAATTCGCCGAGCTTCTTAAGCGGACCGGCATTGAGGTGCATATCTTTGACCATCACCCCCAAATGGACACCGATATAAAAGGAGAATACGAAGTTATTGAATCCACTGGGGCAACGGTCACCATTCTTACCGAAATGATAAAAGAAAGGGCGATTGCGCTTACGCCGGATGAGGCGACAATCATGTGTCTCGGGATATATGAAGATACGGGCTCCTTCACCTTTTCGTCCACGACGGAGAAAGATTTTCTGGCCGCAGCCTTTCTCATCTCAAAGGGGGCCAACCTCAACGTCGTTTCGAATCTCATATCGAGAGAGATAAGTCCGGAGCAGGTCGGGCTTTTAAACGATATTATTCAGGCCGCCACCCATTACAACATCCACGGCGCCAGCGTTGTGATTACAAGCGTTTCATCTGAAAATTACGTTCCCGACTTTGCTTTCATTGTTCATAAAATGGTCAAGATGGAAAACCTCGATGTGATTTTTGCCATCGCGAGTATGGGCAGCAAAATTTACATCGTGGCACGGAGCAGAATACCTGAAGTGGATGTGGGTGCAATCTTGACACCCCTCGGCGGCGGCGGTCATCCCTTTGCGGCGGCGGCAACCATCAAGGAAAATACCCTGGTTCAAATAGAACATCAGCTTCTCGAGATTCTCAACAACAAAATCCGATCGAGGAACAGGGCAAAGGACCTGATGTCCTCTCCCCCGATCGCGATAGAGGCCGCTGTTTCCTGCAGACAAGCCGGCGAGCTTATGACCCGTTATAACATAAACGCACTGCTGGTTACCGGAGGATCGGATGACGCCGTGAAAAAAGATAAACTCGTCGGCGTAATTACCCGTCAGATCATTGAAAAAACTCATTTTCACAACCTGGACCGTCTTTCGGTCCGGGAATACATGACCACCGAAATCTCTTCGGTGGGGCCCGACGCGGATCTTGAGGAAATTCAGGAGAAAATCATCGATAGCAAACAGCGCATCCTGCCTGTCATCGACAACGGTGTCATCATCGGCGTTGTGACGAGAACCGATCTTCTCAAAATCATGGTTCGAGAGTCCAAGCAGTCATCAAAAAAAATGCGCGATCTTCATCATGAAACGGCTCACGCCAGGACCCGAAATGTCATCAAATTCATGAAGGAGCGTATTTCAAATCGCATTATGACGACCCTGAGACGCATCGGTGAAGTGGCTGACCAGATTGGCGGCAATACGTATGTTGTCGGCGGATTTGTTCGTGACCTGTTTCTTTACAGAGCCAATGAAGACATCGATATCGTAGTGGAAGGTGACGGTATTTTCTTTGCAAAGAAATTTGCTGAAATCGTCGGGGCGCGAATACACGCCTACGACAAATTCGGTACGGCGGTGATCATCTTCCCCGACGGATATAAAATCGATGTGGCTTCCGCAAGGCTGGAGTATTACCAATTTCCGGCCGCGCTTCCGACCGTCGAAATGAGTTCCCTGAAACTCGATCTTTTCCGGCGTGACTTCACGATCAACACGCTGGCGATTCAGTTAAACCCCGAGACGTTCGGCACATTAATCGACTTTTTTGCGGCACAGAAGGATATAAAGGAGAAAGCCGTCCGGGTGCTGCACAACCTCAGCTTTGTCGAGGATCCGACACGCATCTTTCGCGCCGTACGATTCGAGCAGCGTTTTGGTTTCACCATAGGGAAACCCACCGCCGGTCTGATTGAAAACGCGGTTAAAATGAATTTTATGAAACGTGTCGGCGGGCGCAGGATATTTTCAGAACTTATGCAGGTTCTCAAAGAGGAAAACCCGATTCCGGCCCTCATCAAACTCAACGACTATGATCTCTTAAAGGGGGTTCACCCTGCGATCAAGCTTGATAAAGATCGAATTGAATTGCTCAGCTCAATAAAAATGGTGTTGAATTGGCACGATTTGCTTTTTCTTGAAGAATCATATATGAAGTGGGCCGTTTATTTTTTGGCACTCATCTGGCATGTGGACAAAAAAACAACAGAGGAAATCGCCTCTCGATTAGAACTGGCACCCCGGTACAGAAAATTTTTCTGTGTCGATCGTATTGCGTCGGACACGTGCCTTTCTGGGCTGGAACGCAATCTTCCGGTAAAAAACAGTACACTTTACAAACAGCTTTCCATCTTCAGTACCGAACTCATTTTGTATATGATGGCCGCCACAAAGAAGGAAAGGGTAAAGCGTTCCATTTCCCAATACTTTACTCAACTTCGGCACGTCAAAACATCGATCAGAGGCAAAGACCTGATGGCGTTTGGCATTGAACCCGGGCCCGTTTACAAGGAGATCCTCCAGGCGGTGCTCGATGCCAGACTGAACGGACTGCTTAAATCCAGAAGCGAGGAACTGAGTTTCGTGCGCGACTATGCTTCCTGATATCGATATAAACCAATTGGTTGCAATGATGATGGCGCTTCTTTTTGCCGTAACCATCCATGAAGTTGCGCACGGCTACGCCGCGTTGAAGATGGGCGACAACACCGCGCTGCTGGCAGGAAGGCTGACGCTGAACCCGTTGAAACATCTGGACTTTACCGGTTCTTTTCTCCTGCCGCTGATATTGAAGCTGACCGGCTCACCCATCATTTTCGGATATGCCAAACCGGTCCCGGTTAATTTTGCAAAACTCCGCGATTATCGAAAGGGAACGCTTTACGTCGCATCTGCCGGCGTATTGGCCAATTTTGCGCTTGCCGGCATATCCGGAATGCTGTTTCAATTCTTGGTTCGAATGGAATATTTATGGCATGCTTCAATCTTCAAACCGATACTGGTGGATGCTGTAAATTTCTGTTTATTCAGCGTGTTGATAAACGCGGTTCTGGCAGTCTTCAACCTGATACCGATTCCGCCGCTGGATGGTAGCCGGATAATGGCCATGGCGCTGCCGCCGTCGTTGAGGAAACGGTATGCACGCATCGAACCGTTCGGGATGATCATCATAATCTTTCTTCTTGTCTCCAATGTCATCGGCAAGATATTGAACTTTTTTTTAACGCCGTTGATCAACATCTTTCTGGGCAGGTAGTTGGTTCGTAATGTTTTTTAAGTAAAGAATCCAGGCTGTTCATCCCGTATTCATCGGGAAAGTTGAGGAAAGCGCGTTCAGCGCAAGAGATTGTTTGCCACGCACGAACTACAGGAGATTTTTCATGACCGGGAAAAAAAGGATATTGAGCGGCATGCGGCCCACGGGGCCCCTGCATCTTGGCAACCTGCACGGCGCCCTCGCAAACTGGGTCAAGATGCAGGAAACCTATGATTGTTTCTTTTTTATTGCAGATTGGCACGCGTTGACAAGCGACTATGAAGACCCGGGAGCGATTAAGAATTATACACGCGAAATTATGATCGATTGGCTGAGTGCGGGCCTTTCAAATGAAAAGAGCACGCTCTTTGTTCAATCAGACATCAAGGAACACTCGGAACTGTTTTTGATTCTATCCATGATAACACCTGTACCGTGGCTTGAACGCAATCCGACCTACAAAGACCAGATCCTTCAGTTGAGCAATAAAGATCTTTCAACTTTCGGTTTTCTGGGCTACCCTGTGCTCCAGGCTGCGGATATCATCATGTACAAGGCGGACGGTGTTCCCGTCGGTGTGGATCAGGTTCCTCATGTTGAAATTACGCGGGAAATTGCCAGAAGGTTCAATCATTTCTATGGTAATATTTTCCCGGAACCGGATGCCGTGTTGACCGATACACCTAAAATACTCGGCACGGACGGTCGCAAAATGAGCAAAAGCTATAACAACGCCATATACCTCTCGGACAGCCCTGAAAAAATCGCTTCCGCTGCCGCCGGAATGTTTACCGACCCCCAGAGAAAAAGAAAAACAGATCCCGGCAATCCGGATGTATGCAACGTTTATGAATTCCATAAGATATACAGCGATGTTGATACGGTGAACGATGTAAACGACGGCTGCCGAACAGCACGGCTGGGGTGTGTTGAGTGCAAGCGTATCATGGCTCAAAATCTCGTTAAAAGCCTTGAGCCTTTTCGTGAAAAAAGAGCGTATTATGAGGCAGACACGCGACGGCTTGAGGACATTATCTCCGAGGGGCGTGGCAAGGCAAGGAAAGTTGCCGGACAAACAATGGATGAGGTCAGATCAGCACTAAATCTATAACAATGACAGACGGAATGTATCGTGTAAAACTGGAGGATATATTTGAAGGGCCGATGGATCTTCTGGTTCACCTTATCAAAAAAAACGAGGTGGATATCTACGACATCCCCATCGCCCTGATCACCCGGCAATATCTCGATTACGTTGAGTGGATGAAGCAGATGAACATCGATTTCGCCGGAGATTTTCTTGTTCTTGCGGCGACCCTGACTCAGATAAAATCGAGAATGCTGGTCCCATCGCACCAGGATAACGAAGAAGAAGATCCCCGGCTGGAAATCGCCAAACCGCTCCTGGAATACTTGCAGATGAAATCCGTTGCCGAACAGCTGGCCCAAAGAAGCCTCTTGGGAGAGGATACCTTCATCAGGACTCCGGAGAAAGACAATCGTTTGATGCAGTCGGAAGGTGAAGTGATAAAGATCGGCCTTTTTGAACTCATCGATGCATTTCAAAAAATACTGGAAAACATGGCGCCCGAGAAGAGCGTGGAAATAACCGCAGACAGGATATCCGTCAAGGACAGGATCAATGAAATTATCGACATCCTGGAAGCGGAAGAATCCATAACCTTCGATGCACTGTTTTCAAAAAATTCCAATAAAAACGAAATTATCATATCCTTCCTTGCCATACTCGAAATGGTCAAGCTCAGTCTGGTCCGGATTCTCCAGCACGTTCAGACCGGAATCATCAGGATATTTTATGTATGATGGATGATATAAAAAGCATTATTGAAAGCCTTTTGTTTGTTGCGGAGGCACCGCTCACAATCGACCGGATAAAAAACGTGGTGAGTGTTTCGGATACCCTGGAGATCCAGGAGGCCCTTTCCCGTCTCTCGGAAGAATATGAGGCCCGAAAAGGCGGATTTTATTTGCGTGAGGTCGCCGGCGGGTATCAGATACGCACCCGCCCTGAATATACGGAATGGATCAAGCGCATGATCCAGCCAAATCCGTCCCGTATAAGCAAAGCCGCGCTGGAAACGCTGGCCATTATCGCATACAAGCAGCCGGCTCTGCGAAACGATATCGAACATATTCGAAGGGTTGACTGCGGGGGGGTCCTTCGTCTGCTTCTGGAGCGTAAATTCATCCGCGTCCTGGGCCGGAAAGAGATTCCGGGCCGCCCGTTGATTTACGGAACCACAAAGCAATTTCTCGAAATATTTGATCTAAAGGATCTAAAAGACCTGCCCACCCCAAAAGAAATTGAAGCGATGACAGCCCCGTCGTCCCAGAAAGAGGATCAGGCCTCACCGGTTGCCCCTCAGGAAGAAACTGCGGACGACAGTGGAAAAAACACTTGACTTGAAAGTCATCAAACCTTTATTTATAACTTTAAATGGCCAGTCATGATTTCGCCGCTCAGCGCATTACATTTATCGAAGGAGGCTTAATGAACAGATCGGATTTGATTAACGCATTCAAGGATGAAGCGATTTTGAGCAAAAAGGATGCCGAAAAGGTTGTCGATACATTCTTTGGCTCCATTGCAAAGGCACTCACAAACGAAGAGCGTGTCGAGATCAGGGGGTTTGGCAGCTTCATCGTTAAGAAGTACAAATCCTACACCGGGAGAAACCCGAAAACCGGTGTTCAGATTGGCGTGCCGTCTAAAAAATTGCCTTTCTTTAAAGTCGGTAAAGAATTAAAACATATGGTCAACAACAAAAGTTGACGGGCGGTTAACTCAGCGGGAGAGTGCCACCTTCACACGGTGGAAGTCACTGGTTCAAATCCAGTACCGCCTACCACGACAACTAAGGGTTTCCAACTGCTGAAGTTTGTAAACCCTTTTTTATTGGTCCCTTTCCGATCCTCCTCACGTTAATGGCTTTATTGATGAGAAAGATTAAATTTACGAACATATATCTTTTAAAAAAGTAAGGAGGAGAATAATGCGCACGGTTATCGGGTTTTCTTTGACCATTTTATTGCTGATGGGCGGGTGTTCCGGGCCGAAAACAGAAGATCCGCAAATCTTCAAGCCGGAGGGATATAAAAGGTATGATAAGCCCAAAATAGACATAGAAGATTCGCTGGCTTCTAAAGCAAAGACGCCCCCAGCCGGAGAAACACCTGATTTGAAGGCCCGGTCATCTGACAACATTCAGTCGGCGCAGGGTGTGGTGAAGGATCCGGAAGCGGGATTGGAATGGATTGCCGGACCGGACAGAGACACCACGTGGGATCAGGCCCGGGGCTGGGTAAAAAGCCTGGCCGGCGGCGAATGGCGGATGCCCACGTTAAACGAACTGAAAACCCTTTACAAAGAAGGTGCCGGAACCCGTAACATGACCCCTGCATTGAAAACAACCGGGTGGTATGTATGGTCCGGAGAAACCAAAGAATCGAACATGGCGTCATACTTCTTTTTTGAATGGGGTATAGACGGCTCCATCATCCGAAGCTTCTCTGCCGACTACCGGGGTTTTGCCGTTCGACAGACAGGAAAAAACTAAGTATCAGCGACTCACGAACCAAAAGATTGTCGGAATCAGAATAATCGCGGCAATGGCAATCAATCCCGGAAGAGTCAGATAGGGGCTGAACCAGGGCTCTCCCCGGGCGCGTTTCTTTTTTGTTTCTGCCAGATACCAGTTGCCGACAAGACTCGCTGCGCCCAGAATCGCGATTATTTTTACTATTTCGTCCATCGTCTGTATGCCTGTTTTCCTCGTATTTGCTGTAAGCAAATGCCACAGCAAAAATCAACGACCACACGCGAAGCGGGGGGCTGATTTTGTCCGCCTATATCGGGCGGACAAAGACAAAAGCACATCGGTGCTTTCAGCGTTGAACTTGCAACCGTCCCGCTCAAAGAGCGGGGCGGTTTGTCGGCAAGAACCAATCATGCCGAAATAAAATATGCAACCCAAATATAATGTTTTTCATTCATTGAGAAACATATTTGTTGAAATCGCTATAATATCCTATTATTTCTTGACAAAAACAATAAAGGGGCATAATCTAACGCAGTATTATCCATTCACTTGATAAAACCTATACAAATACAGGAGTGAATCAGCCATGACCCTAACAAAAGCCCACATTAGAGATGCAATTCAGAACCAGCTTGGCCTCCCAAAAAACAGAAGCGCTGAAATGCTTGAAATCCTCTTGGAGATTATTAAAAACAATCTGGAAATCGGAGAAGATCTTCTGATCAGCGGCTTTGGAAAATTTTGTGTCAAAGACAAACGAGAGCGGAGAGGCAGGAACCCCGCAACCGGCCAGGACATGATGCTTGATAATAGGAGAGTGGTTACTTTCAAATGTTCCGGGAAGTTAAGGGACAAGATAAACGGCAGGGCAAAATAGTTATGTGACGTACAAACCACATGTATTCTCCGCAAAGGACCCCGATAAAGCCCCGATAGAAAGACATTCAAATTTAACGATATTGTCACCTTGCGGTCTGCGCCGGCCGGACTCGTCTGCTTTGCCGCTTTGGCCCGAAAGGATGGTGCGTCACCATTCGGTGCCGACGGGAACGGCGTTAACAGATTTCGCTCCGGAACGTATTACCCGAACCTTCCAGGTGTTATGAAACCTTGAGATGAATGCATTGCCCAAAACCCCGTTCAAAGAGGCATGAGGAATGACACCCCTTGAGCCTGTTATTCCCGTTCATCTTCTGCGGGTGCCGCCTGAGTCGCAGAACGCTGAATCAACGGAATTCGCGGTTGAAGATGACGTCGGTGAAACAGAATCGGATGAAGAGAAATTCCTTCTCTGTCGCCAATGCCGTCAGGTGATAACGCGCCCGGCGGAACGTATCTTCATACAGGGCGCGCATCAACACACACTCGCAAACCCCCACGGCATCGTTTACGAAATCGGATGCTTTCGAAATGTCATCGGATGCGGGTATGTGGGACCGGCAACCGACGAATTCACATGGTTTAAAGGATTTAGCTGGCGGGTTGCCGTTTGCACCATGTGCCTTACGCACATGGGGTGGCTGTTTGTCTCACCGGGCAGCCAGGCTTTCAATGGGCTGATTCTGGATCGCCTGATCGATTCGGAAAGCACATGACCCCGTTCAAGATTAACCGGCTGGTTTCCGGAGGAAATCCCGCCAATATCGTTTCGGTTGCCGAGGTAAAATAGAAATTATTTAGACGTTCTCCGCTCTCCAAAGATTCTTTTTTCATGCGATGCCTTAAAGGTCTGGTCAAGAAACCGGGGGTCTTCAACCTTCCTTCTTTCTGTACCGGACCTGCGGTCTTTTACGATTTGCACGGTGTTCTTTTTGATGAAAGTCTCCAGTTTCAGAGATTGGGGGGAAGTAAGTTTTCCGAATTGGACACATCGTTTCACTATTTTCCGTGAGTCTGGTAATGTTGCAACCTCCGTCTCGAATACGATTTCAAACGGTATACTCTCCACCGCAATCCCCTCACCCGGTACGGATATGGACAATTCAAAACATTCGGTTTGACGCTTTTTGCTGTCAACGTATTGAACCGCCAAACCACCCAGGCTGATATCGACAATCGGACCCAGTTCGATAAGTGTGGGTTTACCCAATTCTATAATTCGTGGTTTGTGAAGCATAACAATCGCGCTGCCATTGATCCTGTACCGTTTCCACTTTCTTCGGGTCGCCAACGGTTTTGCTTTATGCATATGTATAAATCCTCCGTATTCGGCCGATAGCGTATTTCACAAATATGTTCCGATAGGATCGTTTCCGTTCAAAAATACCCGGCCAGCCGCCGCATGGTTTGCGTGTCGGCCCGTAAACTGTCAGAGAATAACGATGCGGGGTCTCTCCGCACCCCCTAATAGAATTGTTACGTTAAAAAATGCAACCCATTTTTTAAGCGGCGATGAGCGAATATATGCAAAAACGATAGCGAAGATCATGAGATTTTTTTATGCGCATGCGTGATACACAAACAATGAAGGGAATTTGCACCTGCAGGTTTGATGGTTGATTCTACAAGGAACGGATAACACCTGAAATACGATTAAAATGAATAGTGTTTCGAATTTCGTGCCCCGGATTTCGAATGTATCTTGACCAATTTACGGCAAAGATATTGTTTTTGAATCTGGCCCAGAGAAGCGGATTTTTCAGGATTAAGTCAACGACCGACCGCAAAACGGGTGGCATGAATTTCTCCGCCGCTTTTAGGCGGACAAAGGCAAAAGCACTTCAGTGATTTTATGTTGAACTTGCAACCGCCCCGCTCAAAAAGCGGGGCGGTTTGTCGGCAAGAATCAAAAAATCATCAGGGCCTAACCGCACGAACCGCTCCGCAATCCTCAACGTCTGCGTATTCTCTTTTAAAAACGGTTTCCTGTTTGGATGTTACAATTCCGGACTTCACGTGATAACCATCCACAAAAGTTTTAGCCGTCCAATACCACGGTGAACCGCTGCCCGGAAAAAAAGGTTTGCTTTTGTAGAGCGCCGCAAGATCGCTCGACGTCGGCATCCGCCAATCCCGATAACCTCCGGTCGTTAAACCTTTTACATATTCCACGGCAGACTTGTAATCTATACACCGGCCAAGTTCGATCCCGGAATCCAAAACGCACCACATCAAACCAGTCATCGAATCTGTAAAAGTGCCGTCGCCATTTGCAACAAACCGATCGACACTCTTCAGCTGGGCACGCACATTTTCCCGTTCCCTCTGAATTTTTTGAGTATCCACTTTCGCATAGCCGACAACCGTCTGCGAACCGGATTGCTGCAGGCTTTTTCCGGTCCCTTTCTCGCTATACCCAGCAACCGGCTGTTTCTCTGTTTCAAGCTGTCTCAAGAACATTTTTGCGTCCTGAGTAAACGGTCCGGAAGGGTTGTTCGCGATATATCCTTTCACCGCTCGTTTCCGGTCGTAAACAGTATAATTACGATTTCTGCAGATTTCGGCGACCTTTTCCCATTCATCTTTTCTCGCAAGCGCTTCGTCTAATTTTGCCAGTTCTTCTGAGATTTTGCCTTCCGCATGTGAATCAGGATTTTTTTCCAAATAGGTTAAATACACCTGTTTGGCCGCTTCATAATCATGATCCGCAACTTCTTGTTTTGCCCGTTCTTTCAGGTCTGCAAGATCGCTTTTGGCCTGCATTTCATTCTTTACGACTCCCATTTCATCCCAGCGCTGGTGATCCTTAAACGTCGAGACAAAATATTCACACATCCGAATACATTTTTCCCATTTTTGCTGTGAGTCGCATACACGTATTTCTTCCCTCAGATCATCGTAATAGGCTTCGCTCAAATTCGAAATTAATTCTTCTACGGATTTTCGATGCTTTCCTTTGGGATGATTTAACAAATACAGGTTATAGGCCGTGATTCGCTCATCCACCCCGCTCTCTGCAACCTTTTGTAATTTATCATAATCTATATTATCAACAATGTTTGGAATCCTTGATATTCTTTCCCGGACATCGGCGGTGCGGCTGCCGTCGGGATATTTTTCAAGATGCTGATTATAGGCATCCCTGGCTTCTTTTTCAAAATTATCATCCAGGGGGAGGGCATCTACGGTGCGTATGAGTTCTTGAAATTCCCGATTTTCGAAAATTTTTCGGACTTCCTTAACCTTGTTTTCAGCATGCTCTACAAAGGGGGATTCCTTATGAGAATCGATATAGTTTTGTAATACTGTCAGTTTTTCTTCCAGAGTCTCTTGATTTTCGACCGCCGTCAACACACGCTGATATGCCTCCTCGGCTTGCTTGGCTTTGACTGCGCGCATGGAAACCACCGAACTGATGGCAACGATTACCGTTAAAACCCCCAAAGCGGAAAATACCATAATCCGCTTTCTTTTCAACTTTTGCCTTGGATCGATCTTCGGCTTCTCTTTGATAGGGACATATCGATCCGCGGTAATCTCTCGTTTCTCCAGCTTCTCAATCTTTTCCATCAAGTCTTCAGGCGGCTCGAAGGTGGGTTCCAGGGGCGGTTCGGGAGAAGGCTCAATGGGAGGCGCTTTGGAAGGCTCCGGAGAAAGCTCCAGAGAAAGATCCTCGGAAGGCTCCAGAGAAAGCTCCAGAGAAAGATCCTCGGAAGGTTTTATCTCCAAATCCTCAAAAGAAAGCTCGTCTGGAAGAACCTCCGCTTGGGAATCCGCGGGAGGCGCCTCTGAAAGCTCTATCGAAAACTCCTCCACAGGTTCCTCTGAAAGCTCCAGATCAAAATCATCCAAAGAAAATTCATCCGGAACCGCTTCGGCGTGAATGTCTTCGGGGGCTGGCGGCGGGGTAGTTTTTGCCGTTTCGGCGACGCCTGTCTGATCTGCCCGGGTTCGATCCTTCGCCGCCAACAGGGTATTGTCTCTGAGCCTGAGCCCTTCCATCAAAATGTTCATCAGCGGCTGGTTGATCTCATTTTCCGTTTTATTGCAGGAATTCTCAATCTCTATGGTGCTTTCAGGCCAGCTGATGATCCTGCACGCCGCTTCAACTTTTTCAAAATCCCCGGTTTCGGCGGAAATGAGTTCTCCATCGAGGATATACAAATATCCGACCTGACCCTCGAATTTTACCGTCAAAGTACACGTTGTTCTTTCCATCTGAGCCATCTGCAGGAAAGAATCGATACTTACACCGTAAATTTGCCCGTCTGAGCCAGCACTCATCGATTCGAACCTCCCTTGCGCGAGGATGTTTGATACCCCGTATACATTTTCAACCCCGAAATCCAAGTTAGTATATTAAACATCTGCCCGTATGTCAAAAGAATATGCGACGGAAACGTCATATCGTCTATTGCGGTTCCAATGAAGCGGTGTCGGGATGATCGTCGAGAATCGCATTGTTCCGAAAAAGTAAGCGATTGCACAATTTCACTGCCGGTTTTCCGCCTCTTTTATTCACAACATGTTTGACAAATGTCTATCCGGACTGATAAAGAAGACATCAGCTGGTCCCCATTTTTTTTATCAAAGCGGCGATTTGATGCGCGGGGCCGGAATATAGGGTAACGAAAAGGAGATCGACGATGGCGAACGGGGTTGTCAAGTGGTTTAGTGATAAGCGTGGCTACGGGTTCATCGAACAGGAAGGCGGCGGAGATATCTTTGTTCACTACTCGGCCATCAACATGGACGGATTCAAGACGCTTTCCGAAGGCGACCGTGTAACGTTCGACGCGGAAGAGGACGACCGGGGGCCCTCGGCAAAAAACGTCAGTAAAGCATAGTTCAAGATACAATAATGAGACAATGATAAGGGCATCTCATTCAGGAAAGACGGGATGCCTTTTTAGCAGGCGGAATCAGGATCGCAAGGTCGCAACGAGACGTTTGGGTTTTGCCCGCAGATCGAGTGCCGATACTACCGGCGCACACGGTGTTCGCGGTCAGAACATGAACCTGTAGCCGGTCCGCCGGAACCTGCACCCCCCTCTTGGCACCGCGGATGAGTCGAGCGTCAATAGTCAGCGTGCCGTTGAAATCCAATGCGAGGTGCTCCAAAGTAAAATCTTTATAGCCGGGAACCGTGATTTTTATCGTCTGAACTTGCTATTTCCCAAAAAACGGTTATATTTGTCGTGACCAAGGCGTGGTCAAACCATACACGCTGTTTTATATCGATAAAATTCTTTTTTAATTGACCTGCTATTTTTTTTAGCTTAAATAGTCAGGTATGAAAAGAAAATTATCATACACCCGTTTAGGAAAGGAGAAAAAGATGAAGCTTCTACGATTGGCGTTGGTTCTCATGTTAATTGTCTTTGCAATAGGCTGCGCTTCTCAACAGCAGGCAAAGGAGTCCGAATTCTGGCAGCATTCCTCCATGTTTAAAACCTGGGACCACCTTAAATTCAGCGTTTCGGGTTACGAAAATCCCACACCCGGAGTGGCCGAGAAATCCAAGGATCAGGGCTGGTGGGGGATTCCGGTAGACGTCCCCGCAACAAAATAATGCCTCCGCTGGAGGGAACGGTCGCATGCGATCCGTACCCGAAAAGACGTCGTATCGGTGCAGCCTGCGTCTAACGGAATGATCCGCCGTTCCTGCCGCCGATTATGGGCCGTTCGCCAGGGTCGCGGAAAGGTTCGATCCAAACGGAGGAACTGACATGCGGTGGAAATGGGCTGTCGGGGCTTTCGTGCTCCTGATAGCCGCTGTAATCGTCTCCGTATATGTAATTCTTTCCGGTTACGACGTTAACCGTCTTAAACCGCAGATCGCCCGGGCGGCGCTGGAAAACACGGGCCGAAAGCTGACCATCGGTGGAAACATCGGGATTGGATTCGGTTTTGCGCCGTTGCTTCTGGTTGAAAATGTGGGCCTCCAAAATGCACCGTGGGGATCACGGCCGGAAATGGTCCGGATACGTCGCGTCGAAGTGCAGCTTGCACTGTTTCCGTTGATCTTCGGTGACATTGAGATTCGTCGGCTTGTTCTGGTTGAACCCGACATCCTTATCGAAACCGACAGATCCGGCGGAACCAACCTTGAGTTCAAAGCCGTCCGAAAAGAAATAGTCCCGGAATCCGGGAGAGAAAAAACGCCGTCAGTTGAAGCAACACTGCCGGCGTTCTTTTTTAAGGATCTTCGGATAAAAGAGGGGGTGCTGACATATAAAGGCAACGCCGGGAACAGACCGTTCACGGCATTCATAAATACGTTCCAGGCCAAATCCGAAAGCACCCGCAGCCCGATAACTTTCACCATGAAAGGCGCCTGCAACGGCGGCGATGTTGATGTTTCGGGAACACTCGGCGCCCTGACGGACCTGACCGATCCCCACAAAAACTGGTCCGTGAACCTAACGGCAAATGCCGGCGACAGTGTTTTCACCCTTGACGGGACGGTTGACGACCCGCTTCACCGTCGCGGGCTTCAACTGAACTTTGAGCTTCAGGGCAAAGATGTTGCGAGCCTGAAACAATTTTTCGGAAAACCGCTGCCCCTCAAAGGCCCGTTTGAAATCCGCGGCCGCCTGTCAGACCCCGCCCCTGATATTTATAAAATTTCCGATTTTAAGGCCGCTTCCGGGGACAATGCCATTGACGGATCGCTGGAAATCAGCCTTTCGGGCAGACCGCCGAAACTCTCGGCGGCACTGTCCTCAAAAAAACTCGACCTGCGCCCTTTTCTGAAAGGAAATCCGGGGGTCAACAGCGCCGGGGCCCCGGAACCGGCGTCCGCACGAGACAGGGTCTTTTCCGACACCCCCCTGCCGGTTCAGGTGCTGGCGGCTGTTGACGCGGATGCTGAGATCAGCGTCGCGCGGCTGATCATGCCCCGACTTGCGTTGAGAGACCTCGCCGTGAACGTGCATCTCAAAAACGGACGCCTGGAAGTTGCACCGTTCAAGGCAATCATCGGCGGCGGAATGCTGGACGGCCGTGTCAACCTGGAGTCAACGCTAAAGCCCATGGCCATGGCGGCAAAGCTGACCGTCGATCAACTGGATCTGGCCCGCATGCTCAAAGAACTCGGCATCACGGACTCACTGGAGGGGAAACTGGACGCGGATTTCGACCTGACGTCCCGGGGGGACTCCGTTTCAGCCCTGATGGCCGGGCTCAACGGCCATACCCGCATGGAGATGAACAACGGACGGATCAACAGTTCGTATGTCGATCTTTTGGGCGGCGATCTGAGTTCGGGTATTCTCTATCTCATCAATCCCTTGAAGGAAAAAGCAGAGTATACGCAGATCAGATGTTTCGTGAGCCTTTTTGACGTCAAAAACGGGCTGGCGGAAAGTACCGCGTTTGTCTTGAGCACTGATAGGATGAACGTGGTCGGCGAAGGAACTATCGATTTAAAAACCGAAAAGCTCGATATCTCCTTCATACCGGTTGCCAGGGAAGGCATCGGCGGGATCAGCGCAAGCCTGAGTGAGTTGACCAATCCCTTCAAGCTGGGCGGAACGCTTGCAAGCCCCTCGATCGCCGTCGATTCCATGCGGTCCGCCATAACGTTTGGCAAGGCTGCCGGCGGGTTTTTGCTGTTCGGTCCCTTCGGCGTTGCCGCGGCCCTGCTGGACACAAAATCAGGAGACAAAAACCCCTGTCTCACCGCCATCGAGGCGGCAAAAAAAGGCGTCAACGTTACGAAAAGAAAACCGGCAGAAAAAAAAGGGACGGCAACAACGGTTGTCGACGGGGCCAAAAAGGGGATCAGCAGTTTTGGGAAAAAACTGAAAGGTCTGTTCGGCAAATAAAATCGTGCTGCGATTTGGTGAAACTTCACTCTTCTTCCAGCAGATTCTTCATCGTTTCCACCAGTTCGGATTCTATTTCTGATACGGGAATCGTTGAAGTATTCGGATTTGCCGTGTTGCCCGTGACTTTCATGGGAAAGGAAAAAAGATCGTCGCCCGTGAAAAGACGGATCCCCGGAATTTTACCGATAACGAGACTTATCTTTTGCAGCGGGTTCACCAGAAGCCGGAGATCCACCTTCTGTTCGATGATATCTAATTCTCCCTGACCTACGATGTTCATGGACGGCGCCTCCATAATGATCTCATTAAACACAAGTTTTCCGTTTTCAATTTCTCCATCCAGTTTGATGGAATGATAGATGAACCCCTGTTTTGAAAATGCTGAAAAATCTCCCCGAATAATATTCGCGACATTCAGCAGGCTGAAAATCTTTTCCATTATTATGTCTTTGTATATCCGGCCGCCGTAAGAGCTGAATTGAAAATTCCCGCGAAGAATCCGTTCCAGGTGTGCTTGCTCCCCTTTGGCCGTCAACACCCCGTCAAAATCAAAACGCCCGCTCGCGACACTCTCCTTGGTCCACAAGCAGGGAAGCACGGATTCGACTTCCTGGTTCCGGGCCATTGGTTTGAAATCCAGTTGTATCTGTTCCGGTGTGAGCCTGAGAGACCCCGGGGTTGAAACGCCGCATATCATGGCTTCGGTGAGGTCGACACCCATACCTTTACCGTCAAACGTGAGGGTTGCATGGAGCGGACGCCAGGTAAACCGGTCGTACGTCAAATAATCTGACTTGATTCTGACATCCCCCCGAAGTGATCGAACCCAGTGGCTTTTGCGATCTGTTTTTTCAAGCTCTTTTTTCTCTTTCCCGGACAATTTTAAAACGTTCTCCCACTCGATACCGTCCGCCGAAAGGTCCAGATCGAACCGGGGGCCGTTTTCATCCATCTCCACCGTTCCGCCGAGGGACAGGCTGTTCTCTCCCAATGTGAAAAGAATCGACTCGACCAGAAGACGGTTCTCCGTCGAACTCAATGAAACGTTTTCGATCTTCACCAATGCTTCGGGTTGCCATGGATGTTCGAGTCCGGTCGCGTGTAATTTTCCCCAAATCCAGGACCGCAGGGGCTGGTCCCGCAGGATCCGAACGCGGAAATCCCCGTCGATCCCGCCGGTGAGAAACCGGTTCTGCTTCAAAAGCCCGTCAAGGGTCGATCGGTTCAGATTCCCCTTGAAATCAAGGCCGATCGTTTTATCGTCAACTGTCATTGCCATTTTTGTATCGGATGTTTTATCCCGGATGTGAAGATCCTTGACCATCAGCTTTCCGGCGTCCAGATTTACATCCAATGAAACTTCGGGACCGCCCTTCACCGCCAGAACCCCGGTAAAAGCGGTTGGCCCGCCGTTGTCCCATGTTATGCGAGATTGTGACACGGTCAGGGGGGATCGGACGCCGAGTTCAGGGGGAAGGTTGATAAGGTCCGATATTTTTTGAAGCGCTTCCGGCCCCATCTCTCCCTGAAACGCCATGTCTGCTTTTCGAAGGCCCTTCATGTAGCCGTCTATCGTTCCCGATGCAACGAACGATGCATCCGGCAATTTTGATTCAACACCCTTCACGGAGAGTCTTTCCGGGGTGGCGCTGAATTCGCCCCGGATCACTGTCACCGGGCCGTTCAGGCGGGAAACATTCGCAACGAGGCCCTGAACCGTGCCATCTGTTTTGAATTGCCACTGCGCGGGTTCGGACAGCGGTCCTTTCAACGCCAGCGACGACACGTTGATCGTACCGGACGGTGTGCCATAATCCTTGAGCGAATCCTTCAGCGTTTCAAAGGATGAGAGCAGGGCATAAATCTCTTTCACATCAAGGGTTGACGCTTTGGATTGAACTTCCAGTTGCAGGGGTTCGCGCAAATCAAACCCGGCATAAAGCCCGGAAAAGGTCGATGCCCCCAAGCTGCCTACCAGGTTTTTAAAAACAACCTGGTGTCCATCGTCATAAGCATTCTGTCCGCTGCGGATCTTTAGGGGATACATCAGCGGCCGGTAACGGGCGGACAGGTTGAATTCCGAAACCTCTAATTTCGTCTTGATCGAATCCAGGCGCTCACCCAGAATCAGCCGTCCTTTTGCATTTCCGCTCACATCCTCAAACAGGTCAACCGTTTCCGGAACGGATGTGTCTCTAACGAACCGTTTGAGAATGGCCGGTAGCTGGGCCAGGTCCGCATCCAGCGCAACATCCAGATGAAACAGGGGGTCTTCGCCGTCAAGGCCCAGTTTCAATGTGCCGTCACGCCCCGAGGAGTTGCCCAGGACTGCGTTCAGGTTCTTCCCTTCCAGAATTCCATTGGAAATGGTCACCTCGCCGCTCACGGCCTTCAGGTCCAGCTCGACAGTGGGCACAAAGATGTTTCCGTTGTTCAAGTTTCCCGCGATCACCATGTTTTTTAAGGTTCCCAGGTCTCCCAAGGATTTTCCGCGGGAATGAAAACGGATTTCGGGCGCCCTGCCGCCTCTCACGATATCAAGAATCGTCCGCACTATGGGGATATCACCCGCAAAGATAGTGACCGCAGACCGCACCGGCGACACATCGACATCTCTGCCGATCACTTCCAGGCTTGCCCGGGGCGTCTTCCGGTCCGCCCGGAACTCCCCGGACAGATTGATCCGGGGGTCGTCCAGGTCCAATTCGAAGAGGGAAACCTTCTGCTCCTGTTCGCTGAAATAAACCGCCCCTTTGAAGCGCTTACCCCTTATCACCAGTTTTCTGTTCCCCGGATACACGGTCAGAAGCGGTATGGAGCCCTGAACGTCCGCCTCGAAAAATCCGGACCCGTCTGTTTTGAAGTCGAGGTTGAGGTTCAGCTCTGAATCCCCCAGATACCCTTCAAATGAAGGGAAAAAATGACCTGTGATCCCCCGGGGTTGAAAATTCAAGATTTCAAGGTGTCCGAAGCTGTCCAGTTTCTCGGGATCCAAAGACCCTTTCAGAAAAATCCGTTTCCAGAACCCGGATTCGCATTTCAAATCCACATCGAGCCGGTCTGGCGGGCACTTCACCAGGGCCTGGATGTTCTTGAACCAGAAACCGGGGACATTGCCTTTTGTAAAGTTCAGGCTCCCGTTCTTCACCGCCAGGACAAGGCCCGGCACTTTTGAGGCAATATACGCCAAACCGGACTGCAGCTTTTTCCCGACAGGCTCGGAGGGGGCCGCCTGCCCTTTTTTCTCTTTCCCCGGGAATTCTGCCTGGTTTATCGTAATGTCCGGAGATTCGACCTGAAGTCTGTATACCCGAACGTCCATCATGAAAAGAGGCAGAATCTCGGGATAAATCGCAAGGGATTGAACAGCCGCATCCATTTCTCCGGGAATGGAAATTTTCCCGTGAAGGATCACGAGGCGAGGACGCGGGAAAAAAGACAGCTCGGCATCCTGAAAATCCGCTTTCCCCTGTATTGCCCGCGAGATTTCCGCCAGTGCCTTCTCCTTGTAAGACGTCATGTCCACGAGCCGGGGCGCCAGAAGGATCAGAAGGAACAGGAGAACAAAAATCGTTGCCGCACCTGTCGCGATCCGGACGAACATCTTTTTTTTTTTACGCGCCATTGCGGACAGTCACCTCTGGATCGATTGCGCGTATGCGAAGAATGTTTTCATGAGGCTTTGAGACTGGTGGTAAAGACGAATTGCCTGTCTCCTGTCAACCGTGCGACCTTGAATATATTGGATCATTTTTTTGATCGGTTGAAAATAAAAGTCAACAATCAGGCTTTCACATAAACGCCCTTCTTTACACTCTTGATCTTTCCCTGTTTCTTCAGTTTGAAAATCAGATTGGCGACTTTCTTTTGATTGTAACCCGTCTTTTCAATGAGTGTGGCAGTATCAATACCCTTTCTGGACCGCTTTACAACTCCCAAGAGCGTGTCTGCCGCGGTCATGGGTTTTTCTTTTTTGGGTACGGCTTTCTTGGCGGGTTTTGGGGCGACGGCTTTCTTCGAAGGTTTATCCTCGGCCGTATCTTTCTTTTTCGCCTTGACATCTTTTTGTGATTTTGCCATTTTTTCCAGTTTCTCTGCCAGTGCTTCAACGCCTTGTGCCATGTTTTTCATACCATCCGCGACCGTCTTTAAAAACGTATCCAAGTCTTTCATATACAACCTCCTTTTAATTTGATTAGATTCCGGTAAACTTAAACAAAGGGCGATCTAAAGTCAAGGATCTTCAAAACTTAACCGAATCTTGTCTTTTAAGGAGCAAAGACTAAAAATAACTTGAAACAAAACACAATCAACTCTATTTTATTTCATCAGTCAAATAAATAGAGATGCTTCTCCCGCATTTCAGGGTACATCCGGATAAGCTGCACTGCAAACGAAAGGTGGATAAACATGAGCGTATTAGATGGCATACGGTATAACCTCCGGGGGTTCTGGCTGGGCGTAAAAACTCCCGGGCTCCTTTTCCTGGGCATCATCCGGATAGCTGTGGTTATTGTTATCACTGTCATTTCCGCAAGTTTGATTCTGGTGTACCATCAGGAGATATTAAATTTTATCTGGTCAAGACCGGAAAGCCCGTGGGTCGTTTGGTTATGGCATCTTCTCTCCTGGATGCTGTCTCTCTTTCTCGTGGTGCTGTCCTCGGTCTTTTCGTATCTCGTTTCTCAAATCCTGTTTTGTGTAATCATCATGGATACCATGTCCCGGATTACCGAGCGTCTGGAGTCCGGCCGGGAAAAGGAGCCTGAAAAAATACCCATTTTCAGGCAGCTCTTTTATCTGATCAAACAGGAAATTCCGCGTGCCATCGTGCCGGTTATGCTGAGTCTTGTTATCATCATTCTTGGATGGCTGACACCCCTGGGGCCGGTTGTGACGATCATATCTTCTGTAGCGGCCGTAACCTTTCTGGCCTGGGACAACACGGATCTTGTTCCGGCCCGACGGCTTCACCCTTTCAAAACACGTTTCAAATTCCTTTTAAAAACCCTGCCGTTTCACATCGGGTTTGGCCTTTTGTTTCTGATTCCGGTGGCAAGCATCTTTTTCCTGTCATTTGCGCCTGTCGGGGCAACGCTCTATTACATCAAAGAGCATGAATAGCCCTCACATGCCACGTTAAGGTTGGGAGAACACTCATGCACTGGTTAGCGGACCCTCAAGTTCAGCTAAAGGAGGATTTGAAATGAGGCGATATCGCGTTGTGCAATTGTGGTATGCGTTCTTCTGCTCGCTGATCGCCTTTCCCCCTCTTCCGAGGCGGCAACCCTCCTCACTTCTTATCTGTTTCTGGTTGGAAAACCTTTTTTACCGCTTCAGGTGCGTTGGTCTTGTCGCTATCTCCTGCCGCCCGGCAGGAATTTCGCATTCAGGTTGAAATACCCATCCTGGGCAGAACATAGATCTGAATCAGGAAATAAAAACCCA
The DNA here is from genome assembly GCA_043827325.1 of Pseudomonadota bacterium. Lineage (GTDB taxonomy): Bacteria > Desulfobacterota > Desulfobacteria > Desulfobacterales > UBA11574 > JBDRPF01. Next base: position 55,268 of record JBDRPF010000030.1, read on the forward strand.
CAACCAGCAGAAATATAACTGTTCTTTCCATCTGTCCCCCTTACCTCGTTTCAGTAACACCCAGTTTTTTCAAAACGAGCGCCATCGGGCAGAATTTTGAAAAACCATACTGTAGAAGGTTGGCCCCCACAAAGGCGGTAAACAAAAACCAGTAGGGACTCACCCAGTTTCCCAGCGCAAGGCTGACGAGGATAAAAGTCCCGGCGATGACGTGAATATAGTCGTTTATTGCCATAACTGACCTCCTTTTTTTTCAATCCCGGTTGTTGCCGGATTGATGTTTTATCGAACGATTAAAATCATAAAAATTTATAATCGTATTGCCGATAGCGATTTCAACAGAACAAGTTCTGCAGGGTATTCATCAAATCCAGAACACGTTCATCGGCAATCCGGTTATATATGAAATTGGCTTCCTTCCGAGACGTTATGATTCCCTGATTGCGCATGATTGTCAGGTGCTGCGAAACATTGGCGTTTGTGGTTTGAACCGCTGTTTGAATATCGCCTGCCGCCTTCTCTCCCTCCCGAAGAATACAGAGTATTTTCAAGCGAATAGGATGTGAAATGGACTTCAACAGTGCGGCCACAACCTCGACCTTGTCTTCAAGCATAATCATTTCCTTTGTTCGATGTTTTAGTATTTAATTTAATGCTTAAATACCAACTGTCAAGAATGAAAATTTAGTTTGAACTATTTTTTTCTGCCCCTATTTACATCGGAAAAATCCGAATTAGCATATCAATGCCCGGATCGACGTGCGTTTATTCACCATATTTATGCGCAAAGACACGGCATTAGGTTTTTAGGTCGGGCCGATGACTGAGGTTGGTGTTTTTCAACAATATTGAGGAAACGGCTTGGAAATTCTATCGCAGGTAACGGCCCTGTTTGCCGATATCGATATAAGGGTGGCCCATTTTCAATTAAAAAGCGGCCTTCGGTGTTCCAAAGGGTGCAGTACGTGTTGCCCCACCGGTGACGTTCAAACCACGATTCTCGAGATGTTGCCGGCGGCTCACGAGATCCTTTTCCGGGGTGAAGCGTCATCCTGGCTGGAGCGCATCGCCGCTCAAAACCCTCCCGGCCTTTGCGTCTTCTATCAAACGCACCCGGCATCTGAAGCCCCGGGGAATTGTGAGTTTTACACCTGGCGGCCGGCCGTGTGCCGGTTGTTCGGATATGCCGCCGTGCGGAACAGCAGGGACAAATTGGCGCTGGCAATATGCAAACATTTAAAACATGCCGATCCCGACAGTGTTGCCGCAGCAATCAGCCTCGAGAACGAAGCCCCCAGTTTTGCCCTTTACGGAACCCGAATTTCCGGCCTCAACCCCGTCTTGGGAACGAAACTGATGCCCATCAACACGGCCCTGCGCCATGCCGTCGAGCGCCTGGGGCTGAGAATGCAAATGGCATACGGTGAGAAGCTGGGCGCCAGCACTGCCGCCTGATCACAACGGGTGTTTAAAACCGCACGCGGCAGCGATCGGGTGAAGGGATAGACCGGAAAAACGAGATACATCCTTTCCAGAACTTCAAGCCAGGGTTTTGCTGTCTTCGGCGAGATCTGCAAATCGCCGGCCATATTGGACAGGGCTATTTTTCCGCCGACACGATGGCGCAATGCATCCAGGAATTCCAAAACAGTCAAGGCTGTTTTGGAATTGGGTAACATTTGGCCATAAAATGACAGGGGGATAAAAAAAGGAGTTGCGGATTAATTCCCATTCAATAATCGTCGTATAAAGGGGAAGTACCCGAAGTGACCGGAACAAAACCCCAAAAAGCGTAATTAGAAATTCTTATTATACTTGATGTTTTGAACAGTCGTTATAAATTATTGTATTATACTTAATTGCTCAAAAATATAATTGGGATTCCGGGCATCCTTTACTCCCTGAAAAGCATCAAATATTTTTCAAACGCATAAATCCGATTTCGTTTGAATCCGGTTTGTTCCTTTAAAATATCCAGCCGTTCTAAATCATTAATCAATGCATTTGTGGCGCGCGGCGTTACATTTAAAATTTTTGCTACGGCAGAACCGGTCAAAACCGGCTTTTGGTATAAAGACAAAATCAGCTTGCGTGCATTGCCCGCTTTCCGTCCAAGCGTTATGACTTTCCCATCTGTTTGTTCCCTTAGAATCAGAATATTTCTGAAAGTCTGCTTACCCTTTTCAGCGGTTTGAATAATTGCCGTTAAGAAAAACTTAATCCACCGGATCATGTTATCAGATAATCTTGCTGTAGTAAGCGCATCATAATAAGCACTCCGGTTACGTTCAAAGAAATCAGAAAGATATAATGACGGTTTGTACAAGATTCCATGACTCATCAAATAAAGGGTAATTAATAGGCGGCCAATGCGGCCATTCCCATCTAAAAAAGGATGGATGGTTTCGAATTGGTAATGGCTAATTGCAATGCGAATTAAATGCGGCACTTCTATCTGATCATTGTGCCAAAATTTTTCTAAATCCGCCATCAACGCCGGGACTTCATCATGGCCGGGAGGGATATAAACAGCATCTTTCAAGCTGGTGCCGCCGATCCAGTTTTGACTCCGCCGGAATTCGCCAGGCAATTTGTGCTCACCTCGAACCTCCTGCAACAGAATGTCATGCGTTTTTTTCAATAACCGATTGGATAGCGGCAAGTGGGGTAATTCATCTATTGCTTCGTTCATTGCCTGGATGTAATTTTGGACTTCTTGCCAGTCATCTCGTTTTTCTGGATCAATCTGTTCCCGATCCATTACGGCTTCATCCATTTGGGTCCTTGTACCCTCTATTCGACTGGAGGTATTGGCCTCTTTCACAATGTGCATTTGAATAAACAAATCAACATCGGGGACTATCAGGGAAAAGGCATTTAGTTCGCTTAAAGTCCGGCTCGCGTATTCCAGAAGCGTATTTATTTTAGGGTCTTCCCAGGTCCACTCATGATTTACCAAAGAAGGGGTAAAACTTTGGTATTGATATTGTTTCCGGTAGTTACCGGCTTTAAAATTTTCCAGTTTCATTTGTTCACCATTACGGGTACAATATTAAGCCTTGAATTCATATTATACTTTATCTCTTAAAGGTATAATATGTCAAGCTGTATTATACTTTCAGATAAATTCGGAACATTCTAACACGGATATTTCACGCCCCTGAGGCATTTATTTCTGAGAAATGCGGGTTAAGGACGCTGCACCAAAGGCGCATAAACCCTCTTCTTGGATCCCTGCCTGCCGGAAGCAAAAAAAACAGGCGGTGTGCATTTCTTCTACACCGCCTGTTTATTCTTTCATTGGTGCGCCCGCTGAACACCGTATTCAATTCAAATGATGTTGGGCACAATTTCGGCACAGGCCAAAGCCTGCGCCTTTTTCACTCTCATTCGAAATTATCAGTAGGCATCCCCACGCGGAACGATGGCAAAAACATAGAGCATCTTTTTTTCAATATGCGGCGTAAATAAAACCCTCCATTTCCCGACTCTAAGACGAAAATCTCCTCGCAGCTTTCCTGTCAGCGCTCTGACATTAGGATGTAACAAAGGATCGTCAGTATTTTCCAGTTCCCGCAGAGCCTTCATCATCCGTGTTCGGGTATTCTTGTCAAGCTTTAAATAATACTTTTCAGCAATCAGTTTGACTTCAATCTTCCAGCTCATCAAGAGATTTCCCTTTGATCCCTTTCGAGATTTCTGCTTTTCCCTTTTTTATAACGTCTACCCATTCCGGTTTTGAGAGAATGTCCAGGGTTTCTTTGTGCCGCTCTATATATTCGTCGATGAGTTCGTCGAGAATTTCTTTCATTTCCCTTTTCTCGATACTTGCGATCACTTTAAGGATATCCCTTTTTTGTTCGGGAATACGTACCGTTGCAGTTGCCATGTAATCACCTCCCGGTTTTATATTACCTAAACTGAGCGTTTCAAATCAGGTAGTAGAATACGCCACCAGGCGCCTGGTGTCAATCGCTGAATGTTTTGACTTTTCTTTAACAGTTGAAGAACAAATTTAATTCATTTGCCGGTATAAGTGTCTGTGATCATTCAATGTGAAATTTTCTGAGCTTTAAAAGGTAGTGCCATAGAAAGCGCATAAAAGTATTGACAAATAAGTATCTAAACCATAATAATGGGAGTGTCTATTTAGGAGGCTCCCATGTTCGCAAGAGTAAAAAAATCC
>JBDRPF010000031.1:0-13060 GCA_043827325.1 Pseudomonadota bacterium
CTCCGCTTATATCAGAAAACCATATCTGATCAAAAAAATCGGCGCTGCCATCCGCGAAGCACTGGATGCAAAGAACGGTTAACGTTCCTTACTATGATCAACTACATTGCCTCGGAAATTTTTATATCACCCCGGAGAAGCTCGTTCACTACCGAGGATCGATCAAGCCCTTTCTTCTTCGCGATTTTCTCTACGAAAGCAGAAACTTCTTCATCGAGATAAACGGGAATGTTTAGCTTCATATCTGGATGATAAAATTTGCCTCTTTCCCCTTTTGAAAAATCATACTCTTTTCTCATGTTCATTCACCATATGTTTTAATTTCTTGTTTTGTTGCTTTCCGGCTTGAAATAATTCTAATCGTAACAGCATCTTCGCTTTTTTCTTGAAAAGTATGGATTACGATCAATAATCTTCCTTTTTCCGAAATACCCAAAGTTATCCATCTCTCTTCAGTTTCACTGTGGTCTGGGTCAAATATGGAAAGTGCCTTTGAGTCTCTAAATACCGTTGCTGCTTCATCAAAAGTTACAGCATGTTTACCTGAGACACATTTGATAGAAGGGAAGCCCCGTTTCAGTAACACGGGGGGTTGAAAATACATAATGGCTCTAAATATCTGATTTCAATATATTTGTCAAATTTATAAAAGAAACCGCAAAATGGTTTATAAATCATTAACTTTTCGAGGGTGAAAATAGAAAATTGCTATCGATTTGATATCGCTTGAAGTGTTCTTCGACAGGCCTTTCGATAAACCCTTCGACGAACTCAGAACAGGCTCAGGTCAGGCCTTTCGACAAGCCTTTCGATAAACTCAAGGTAAACTCAGAACAGGCCATTCGATGCGAAAAGGTTAATTGTTTTTGGAAATTTGTTGGCCGTTCGATAGGTCCTTCGACAGGCTCAGGGCCATTTCGACTTGAATCCGCTCTTCGGTCGGAGACCTTGAGCGAAAAAAGGGCACCACTAATGATCTAATGGTGCCCTTTTTGAGTCGAAATGGCTCCCCAGCACGGACTCGAACCGCGGACCCAGTGGTTAACAGCCACTTGCTCTGCCAACTGAGCTACTGGGGATTAAACAGAACTTTCTCAGATAGTAGAGATTTTATGTCAAGTCAAGAGAAAATGCAACGTCGGAATAACACCCTGCCAATTTGAATTCATCCCGCGCCGCAAGCAGCGAGGAATTCAAATTTGATGAACTCGTAAAAAATCCAAAAGCTCACTCTCCCTTGATGGGAGATGGTGGGGGTGAGAGTGAATAAAATGGAATATTAGCTAATTATATCCCCCTTCCCTTAATACCCTCCCACCAGGGGAGGGGAAATGACACTTTTTACGAAACCATCAACATTGAGACGGCAAAGTAAAAAGTTCAAGTTTAAGGCGTCGCGAGTTTCGGGGAATGAGGCGTACTTATGTACGCCGCAGTGAACACGAAATGAAGCGCAACGCAGAAATTGGACTTTTTACGAAGCCGTCAATTTAAGCCTTCACAAAATCCCCTTGTCCTTGAGAACCGTCATAGACCGCTGGGCAATGCTGGTGACCCGGGTCAGCGCCTGGATCAGATGAAATCCCGACTCCTGGATCATCTTTGAATTGACCATCACTACCGCCATATCCACATGTTTCTCAACCTCGTCCCACGCTTCATCCGGCGCAAGTCTCCCGGCAAGATGGATTTCATGGGCGATCATGCTGACGAGCACTTTCACGATTCTTTCAGCACCATTCAGCTCCGCCGGCGAAAGGTCCGTAAACAGCGCAAGGGCCTGATTTGCCCATATGATGCCGGATTTAATCTTGTCGCTCTGGGAAAATGCCATCACGGCTTCTTGAACGTTCATTGACCGGTCCCCTTTTTGAAATTTTCGATCCATTGGCAGATCGGTTCTGTTTCCGGGATACGTGCCGACAGTTTCCTCCCCTCGAGGCTGTCCCTGACAATTTTGCTGTTCTGCGGAATCCGGGCCAGATATTTTCATACCACCCCCTCCCTCAAACGTACACCTCTTTTGTTTAATCATGAAAAACCGGGTCTTCTGGCCAGGTTAAAAATAAAGGCTATGCCATATTAATCGGCTAAACTGGAATATTGGTATACTGGGGTGTTGGAGTAATGGGTTTAGCAGGATCTATCCTGTTTTTAGATACATATGGTTCAGGAAACCATAGCGTGAAAATAGAGATTGATTTTCCAGATAAATTGCGATAAAAGACGGGGGCATACGGTCAAATATTTTTTTCCAATCGTTCTCCGGGTTGCAATCATCGGAAACTGTTTTATGTTTGTTTCCATTGTTTATTCACCTAACGGCGTGACGGAAAAGTCATATTTGATCTTTTTTTTGGAAAGAAAAAGCGATATCTTCATTAATTTAAGAGGTTTCTGATACATGACGAAAAAAATTCTTACGGTGGCCCTTGCGGTGTCTTTTTTTCTTTTTTTCTCGATCTCAACAGCGGTCGCAACTGATCTGGAAGAAACAAAAATCCCCGATGAGCTGACTCCCGGGCTGGATTATCTTCTAACACTTGTTTCTCCGGACAACACGGACACTTTTGATCTTCAGCGTGTTGAAAAGGTGCTGGATTTCGTTTTAGCCCCCAAAAACGATTCTGTTCTTTTTTATGCGGAAAAAAAGGACGGCGCGAACTCCGCCTATTACGAATTTAACATCCAAAAGGACCTGAACCACATCCTCGAGTACACTTACAATTCTGAAATCCCCGCCACCGTGGTAATGCCCTCCGCGGTCCGCCTCAGCTACTGGTCGGAGGTCAACGGCACGCAACAGCCCCTGCCCCGGTTGTGGACACTTCCGCCGGAGTCGTCCTCTCCGGTGATCGTCAGGGGCGTTGAGCATATTGAGATAACGCCGGATCAGTCTTCCGGGGCCTATTACAGCTACGATATGAACAAGGTGTTGATTCTGTGTAAGTATCGGGGCCGGAATCTCCTCATTCAAATCGACAAACAAAAAGACATGTCCGACGTGGGCAAAAAAGGCCTCATCCTCGGGCAGGATGAAGATTGGGACTATTTTTATTCGGGGGAGAAAGGCATTTCAAAAACCGGGCTCGGGTGGGTGGATTCCTATATGTATGACTCCTTCGGCGTCTCTGTTTTTTACGAAGCTGACGACAAAACCCCGGTGGTGAGATGCGGGTCGTTTAAATGGCTCAGAGCCGGTTGGTCAAACATGAACTTTGTGAATAATCATCACATCTACAACGGGATGGTGCGTTACGCAAAGGGTTTTAAAGCCATTTTAGAGAACCCGTCACTCCCCGCGCAACCGGAACTGGCCGGCATGTGCTCGCAACTCGAAGCGCTTTCCCTCGACGACCTGAGAGAAAAAGTCAAACCCTATTTGAAAACACTGGAAAACCGGCTCTCCGATGAAAATTCATCCGACGAAGCGTTCACGGAACTCCTCAAGAACGGCGAGTACCTGGCTCAACTGACACGGCGTGAAATGGAGGCCATGCTGGTTCTGGAATACATGAAATCGGTTTTGGGGAAGGATCAGCGATTCGGCGGATAGTGCCAGCGCAAATAAATATATTAGCCACAGACACACGCAGACAATCTTTTTTTTGCCCGGGCGATCCACCGCCACTTGTAGCTATGGCGGAAAAGGCTCTGCACATACAGTATCAATCCAAACGAATTGACAGCCGTGATCTTGGCGGCATTTTGCACCAACCAAAATGGAAAAGGGGCACTCAAATGAGTGCCCCTTTGCTGTTTTTCGAGTTCCCGCGAACCGGGCAAGGCGCGCCGGTGTGGTCGCGATAAAACTATTTTTTCGCCGTACGCAATGCCGCCTGCGCCGCGGCAAGACGCGCGACAGGAACACGAAACGGCGAACAGGAAACATACGACAGCCCGAGTTCGTGGCACAGTTGTATGGATTCGGGATCACCGCCGTGCTCTCCACAGATGCCGATCTCGATGTCCGGTCTCACGGAGCGTCCCTTTTCGACCGCTATTTTCATCAACACGCCCACGCCGTCCCGATCAATAACGGCAAAGGGATTCTCCTCGAGAATTCCAAGCTCCATGTATTCGATTAAAAATCCGGCTTCCGCGTCGTCTCTGGAAATCCCGAAAGTGGTCTGTGTCAGGTCATTGGTCCCGAATGAGAAAAAGGCGGCGTATTCGGCGATCTGATCCGCTGTCAGCGCGGCACGCGGAATCTCGATCATGGTTCCGAACTTGTATTTCACCTCGGTGTCCTGTTCGTCCATGACCTTCCTGGCCTCGGCCTCGAGAACCTTCCGCTGAACTTTTAACTCATTGACATGGCTGGTCAGGGGAATCATTATCTCCGGATGCACGTCCACGCCCTCTTTTGCCACCATACACGCCGCTTCAAAGATAGCGCGCACCTGCATGGTGGTCAGCTCCGGGATGTGAATGCCCAACCGGACACCGCGCAGGCCGAGCATCGGATTCATCTCGTGCAACTTTTCGACCCGCTTGAAAATATGCTCCTTTTCTTCGATCTGCTCCAGCAGCCTGTCGATCCCCTCCAGTGTGCCCGCGTCCTTGAGACGGATTTTAAGATCGGACAACTCTCTCATCAAGTCCACCTGATTGGGCAGGAACTCGTGCAGCGGCGGATCGATCAGGCGAATGATCACCGGCAGACCGTCCATGACCCGAAAGAGACCGACAAAGTCCTCCCGCTGAAAGGGCAGCAGCGAGACGAGCGCTTCACGCCGCTCACTCGGCAGGTCTGTCATAATCATCCGTTGAACAAAAGGCAGCCGCGCGGACTCAAAAAACATATGTTCCGTTCGGCACAGGCCGATTCCCTCGGCGCCGTAGTCACGGGCACGCTGCGCATCAGCCGGATAATCGGCATTGGCCCAAACACCGAGACTGCGAAACTCGTCAGCCCACGAAAGCAGTTTCATCAGCAACGGATCTTTGAGGTCCGGCACCATCGTTGCGAGTTTACCGGCATAGACTTCACCAGTGGTTCCGTCAATGGAGATCCACTCTCCCTCTTTGATGACTCTATCGTCAACGATAATCTGGCGCTTTCCCATATCGATTTCGAGGGTGGAAACACCGACGACTGCCGGCTTGCCGAACTGGCGCGCAACCAGCGCCGCGTGACTGGTACGACCGCCCCGACTGGTAAGGATTCCCTGGGCGGCCAGCATGCCGTGAACATCGTCCGGTCGTGTCTCCGGACGGACCATGATGACCTGTTTTCCCTCCGCGTTGGCCCAGGTCTCGGCCGTGTCCGCTTCGAGCGCGATCACTCCATAGGCCGCGCCCGGTGAAACATTGAGGCCCCTGGCCAGAAAGTCGCCCGAATCCTTCGCCGCTTTTATGGCGTTTAGGTCGAACTGCGGGTGCAGAAAAAAGTCCACCTGCGCCGGAGAAACACGCATGACCGCTTCCTCACGCGTGATCAGACCGTCTTCCGCCATTTCAACGGCAATGCGAACCGCAGCCTGGGCGGTGCGTTTTCCATCGCGGGTTTGCAGCATCCAGAGTTTCCCCTTTTCCACGGTAAACTCGACATCCTGCATCTCGCGGTAGTGCTTCTCCAGTTTGTTGCAAATCGCCTCGAATTCAGCATACGTTTCCGGCATCTCTTTTTTCATTTCCAGGATGTCGTTGGTCATCCGGATACCGGCCACCACATCCTCTCCCTGGGCATTGGTCAGATAGTCCCCTTCGATGCGGTTTTCTCCCACGGTGCCGTTTCGTGTTAACGCGACACCGGTCGCGCAATCCTCGCCCATATTGCCGAAAACCATGGTTTGAACGGTGACCGCCGTCCCCAGGTCATGAGAAATACCGGCGGCATTTCGATAGTCAACGGCCCGTTTTCCGTTCCAGCTTTTAAAAACCGCTTCGGTGGCCAGGGTCAGCTGCTCATAAGGATCGGACGGAAAATCCCGGTGCGCATACCGACTGAAAATTGTTTTGAATTTTTTCGTTACCTTCTTCCAGTCATCGGCTGTCAGTTCGGTGTCGGTCTTGACGCCCGCTTTCTTACGGGCCTTGGTGATGACTTCTTCAAAAGCCTCATCCGGCGCGCCCATTACGACATGGCCGAACATCTGCAGGAGACGGCGATACGCATCATAAACAAAGCGGTCATCTCCGGTCAATTTGACCATGCCTTCGGCTGTTTCATCATTCAGGCCGATGTTCAGAACGGTGTCCATCATGCCGGGCATGGAAAACTTGCCGCCGCTGCGGCATGACACAAGCAGCGGGTTGTTCCGGTCGCCGAACTTTTTTCCGCTGGCTTCTTCGACGGTCTTCAACGCTGCCAGCGTCTGTTCTTTCAGTCCTTCCGGGAAGGTGGATCTCGAAGCGAGATAGGTGAGGCAGGCCTCGGTCGTTATGGTAAACCCAGGGGGCACCGGTATTCCGATCCGCACCATTTCCGAAAGGTTCGCCCCCTTTCCGCCAAGCAATCCGCGCACCTTGTCCCATTCATGACCCACATACTCCTCAGCTAGTTCGACTTCATCGAAGAGATACACCCATTTTTTGCTCATCTTAGACCCCTCACTGTATAAAAGATTGATAAGAGATAGTATTAAGCCCGGTTGTTCAACGCCCGTCCTGAGATTCTATATTTAAATCAGAGATGTATAAAGAGGTGGAGATGGAGCGATTATAAATAAATCCAAGGGATGTGTCAAGTCAGAAAGCCCCCAGTTGGCACGCGCCGATTTTGATTTTAAGGGCCTCGCATGCCGATGAAATTTCCATTTTTCCCACACCGAATCTTTCAGCGATTTTCCACGCCGAAATACAGGAAAGCCGGTTTTCGACCATGGCGTCGCGGATTGCGCCTTCCATCTCTCCGGACACCGAGTCCGCGGGCCGGACGATTTTCTTCCGCGGCCGGTACCCGAAAAGTCCCAGCTGGCACTCGGCGATACGGAGGTCGAGGGAATCGATGGTGAACCCCACTTCGGACGGCGGGGCCCCCTGTTCGCCGGAAACGGCAAAGGCCTCGGCACAAGTGATTTTCCCATTTTCAGCACTTTCGCGAACAGCCCCGGCGATTGCGGGATCTGCCTTCCGATCTGCCGGATGTTTTCCGGCAAACCCTTTCTTGCGCTTGCGAGTCATTTTACACTCCCCTGCTATCTCCTTAATAGCGACAGCACTTTTTCAACGATATTTTCGGAAGTAAACCCGAATTTTTCCATGACCGTTCCACCCGGCGCTGAAGCACCGAAGCTGCTTATTCCAAGCACAAAACCGCTGTCCCCTACATAACGTTCCCACCCCATGGGGAGACCGGCTTCCACGGCCATGCGCACAGGAACATCCGGCGGCAGCACACGATCTTTGTATGCCTGTTCTGTTTTTTCAAAAAGTTCCCAGCTGGGCATACTCACGACCCGTACGGCCACACCTTCCCGGGAAAGACGCTTTTGGGCTTCAAGGGCGATGTGCACCTCCGAGCCGGTGGCGATGAGGATCATGTCCGGTTTGCCGTTGGCATCGGACAGCACGTACGCCCCCCTGGGAAGCCCGTCTTTTGAACGGCTGCCGGTCAGTACCGGGAGTTTCTGCCGGCTTAAAAGAAGCGCCGTCGGTCCGTCCGTGGTTCGAAGCGCCTGGCGCCAGGCTTCCGCGGTTTCAGAGGCGTCGGCCGGTCGAATGACGGTGAGGCCGGGGATCGCCCTGAGAGATGCCAGTTGTTCGACGGGCTGGTGTGTCGGCCCGTCTTCTCCCACGGCGATGCTGTCATGGGTGAAGATGAATATCAGTGGCAGTTTCATGAGGCTGGCAACACGTATCGCCGGTCTCATGTAGTCCGCGAAAACGAGGAATGTTCCGCCGTACGGCCGAAGGCCTTTATGAAGCTGAATCCCGGACATTATCGCAGCCATGGCATGTTCCCTCACGCCGAAACGGATGTTCCGTCCGCTGTATGCGTTTTTCTGAAACTCGGTGGAATCATCGATATATGTCTTGTTGGAGGGCGCCAGATCCGCAGAGCCGCCCATGAGCGTCGGAAGGTTTTTCGCGATGGCATTCAGCACCTTCCCGGACGCGGCACGCGTCGCCATGGGGCCGTCGGCATCCGTAAACTCGGGGATGTCGGCATCCCATCCGCCGGTCAGATTCCCGCTCACGGCATCCACCCATTCTTTTGCCAGATCCGGATATTTTTTTGTGTAGGCCACGTATGTTTCCTGCCATCCGGCCACCGCTTCTCTTCCCCGCTCCATGCACTTTCTGAATGCGCTCAGCGCTTCATCGGGCACCTGGAACGTCACGTCTCGAGACCATCCCAGGTTCGCCTTGGTCAGCCCCACCTCCGCTTCGCCCAGCGGCGCGCCGTGCGCGTCCGCGGTATCCTGTTTATTCGGGCTGCCGTAGGCGATATGCGTTCGGAGCACGATCAGCGTCGGCCGCTCGGTTTCTGCTCTGGCCGCTTTTAAAGCGCTGTGTATCGCATCGACATCATTACCGTCATCGGCCTTCAGTATGTGCCAGTTATACGCCTTGAAACGGAGGGCGACGTCTTCCGTGAAAGTAATGTCCGTCGGGCCTTCAATGGAGATTTTGTTGTCGTCGTAAATGCAGATCAGCTTCGAAAGGCCCAGGTGCCCGGCAAGGGACGCGGCTTCGGAAGACACCCCTTCCATCATGTCTCCGTCGCCGCATATCATATAGGTGCAGTGATCGACGATCTCATGTCCCGGCCGGTTGAAACGGGCCGCAAGATGCCGCTCGGCCATGGCCATCCCGACCGCATTCGCAAAACCCTGTCCCAGCGGCCCCGTGGTCGTTTCCACGCCCGGTGTGTGCCCGAACTCCGGATGACCGGGTGTTTTGCTTCCCCACTGCCGGAAATTTTTCAGGTCATCGAGGCTTACATCATATCCCGAAAGATAAAGGAGGCTGTAAAGCAGCATGGAGGCATGACCGGCGGAAAGAACAAAACGGTCCCTGTCGATCCAGCCGGGGTTTTCCGGGCTGTGCTTCATCATCCGGGTCCAGAGAACATAAGCCGCGGGCGCAAGTCCCATGGGCGCGCCGGGATGGCCGGAGTTGGCCTTTTGCACGGCATCCATGGAAAGTGTACGGATCGTGTTGATGCAGAGGGTGTCGAGAGTTGCCGGGTTGTCATTCGGGCCCTGGGTCATGACGTATCTCTCCTTTTCAATTGGTTTATAGAAGCTATCTCAAAAATACATCTTACGTCCAACGGCTGTGTTGCCAGCCTCCTCAAAATGCTTGTCCGCTCCGGGCCTCCGGCGGAGCCGGAGGGTTTAGATCAGGACTCACAATGCCCTCAAATACTCCGGTTTAAGCTGTATTTTGCCGGAGAGGGCGTCATCGATGAGCCGTATGGTCGAATCCTTGTCTCTGGGCAGCCGTGCCTTGATCGGCAAGTAGTTGGATGCGTGATTTGCGTGAAAAAGACCTTTTGTAAGTTCCGTGGCCGCGATCATGGTTTTCAGTTCTTCCAGCATTTCATCGGGGCCGAGCAGCGGAAATGTTCCGGATGCATATTCATCGTACAGGGCAGTCCCCGGGATGAGCATCAGGCTCAGGGCCCCCACGTATTCAGGGTCGATAGCCGAAAGAACCCTGCCGGTCTCCCTGGCATGGATGAGGGAACGTGATCTGCCGGCAATTCCCAGCAGTACGGTAATTGAAAGCTTTATCCCTGCGGCCCTCGCCTTTTTTCCCATTTGGATCATCGTTTCGGAGGTTGCGCCTTTCCTGATAATTTTCAGGGTAACGTCGTCACCGCTCTCAAGACCCATGTAAGCGATGCCCAGGCCGTGGGCTTTGAGTTCTTTGAGCTCTTCAAGGGTCTTCATTTTCAGGCTTTTGGCGTTGGCATATACGCCCACCCGGGTGACCCAGGGAAGCTGTTTCTCTATTTCCGCCAGTATTTTCAGCAGCCTTTCCCGGGGTATGATCAGCGCGTCTCCGTCGCAGATAAACACCCGGCGCTGGCGCTTGCAGTAATTTGCCGCAAATGCGATATCCGCCATAATAACGGAATCCGGTTTTATGCGAAACCGCTCCCCCTTGTATGTGCCGCAAAAGGTGCATTTGTTGTGTGAACACCCCACCGTAGCCTGCAGCAGAATGCTGTTTGCCTCGCTCGGGGGACGAATGATGTTGCCTTCGTAATGCATTGCTGGTACTCCAAGAATGTTGTTCTAAAGCGGTTGCCGGAACAATGTTCCGTTTCAAACCGGCCGGGCAATTTCGTTTTTATGAAAACCGGTAAAAAACCGCAAGTGTTTTACCGCAACCCAAAACGTTAATGCAACATTTTTCCGATAATTATAAAATAAGCTTTTCATTCATTTTCATGCAGGACCAGGATATAAACTTTATCTGTTTTTTAAACCGCACGCATCTGGTATGTAAAATGGATTAACATGAGGGGGTATCGATTTTCTGCCTTTCCGGAGGAAAGGCAGAAAATCCTGAACATCCTGTAAATCCTGGTCAAAAAATAAAATGACAATCCAAATCCTTCTCTTCGTCATCGGTTTGCTGATGCTGTACTTCGGTGCGGATTGGCTTGTAAAGGGATCTTCCAGCCTTGCGCGAAGTCTCGGCCTGACCCCTCTTCTCATCGGTTTGACCGTCGTTGCCTTCGGGACATCGGCGCCCGAACTGGTGATCAGCGTTGTATCTTCCGTCAAAGGCAAAAGCATGATCGCGGTGGGGAACGTCATCGGCAGCAATATCTGTAACATCGCCCTGGTTCTCGGCCTGTCCGCCGCGTTGCAGCCGATAAAGAGCAGCCCGTCCGCCATCCGCAGGGACATACCGGTTATGCTCTGTGTTTCCCTCTATCTTCTGCTCATTTCCCTCAATTCCAACATCGGAAGACTCGAGGGCGCGACGCTGTTCGGCGGAATCATTCTGTACACGTATTTCAACTATTACAGCGCGGTCAGGGAGTCCGTACCGGCAATCAGCGACGCGGGCGCCGCGTTTGAGTCCACTGTAAAAAATTTGGAGCATATTCCGTCGCGGACCCGACAGATTGTAATGATCACGGCGGGAATCACCGGCGTGATCGTCGGCGCGGAGGTTCTCATCGACGCCGCCGTGATCATCATGAAAACTTTCGGCGTCAGTGAAAAGTTCATCGGCCTGACCGTTGTGGCGCTGGGGACCTCGCTCCCGGAGCTCGCCACATCTGTTGTTGCCGCTTTGAAAAAGGAGATGGACATCAGTATCGGCAATCTGGTGGGGAGCAATGTTTTCAACATCTTGAGCGTCCTGGGAGCGGCGGCCCTGGCCAGACCCATTGTGATCCCGGAAGGCTTTATCGAAAGCGGGCTGCTTGTCGATTACCTGGTGATGATGTTCATCAGTTTTCTGCCGTGGCTGATGATGCGGAAGACATTTACGCTGAAGCGAAGGGACGGGCTCATACTCCTGTGCTGCTACGCGGGATACATCGTGTATCTCATAGTGAAGACTTGATTTCCAAAAGGAATTTCTGTTCAATGGCCCTCGTTCCCCACTGGTTTCCCTCATGCTGCGCCACAAGTTCAAACCCGAATTTTTCATATAAATGCCGGGCGGCATGAAGCCCCTCGAAGGTCCACAGATAAACCCGGGCATAATTCAAATCCCGGCAGAATCGCAAAACCGTATCCATCAGACGATTGCCCAGACCTCGCCCGCGGACTTCCGGCGAGAGGATAAACCATCGAAGGTGAGCACCCTCGGATTCGGCATTGGCGCCGTCGATTACGATGGATCCTTCCACACGACCGTTGAGACACGCCGTCCAGAACCCGTCACGTGTTTCGTCAAACCGCTCAAGGAACGCCGACAGTTCTCCGGCCACTTTGACCTCAAAGAACTGACCAAAACCCCACTCCTGATGATAGTACACGGCGTGCAGTTCGGTAATCCTGCCGACGGCTCCCGTCACGTACCCCTTCAGTTCAACCTCTTGCACCGTTTTTCTCATAGTAAAGATCCGGGCCCAGACGGCCCGACTTTGGTTTACCCCTGGAACGGGCTGTTTTTTTAAAGCCGTACAAGTTAAAAGTGTCTAAAGTGATCTAAAGCCTCAAAGTAGAGGGCATGTGTCGAAGCCAATGGGTCTACAAACGCCTGCGGCGCTATCGGGCCGGTATCGTATCCGGCATATCTTGGATCAAAAGATGTTTTGGTTTTGCCCGGTGTACTTGGAAAGGGCTTCGATCCTTTAAAAGTTATGCTGGGCTTCGATTGTATCGGCCAACTTGCTGACGATCGCTCGAAAGCAGTTGTCATAGCAGTTTTAATTTCAATAGGTTAGCCTCCGTTGGGAGAAGAATATCTAAAATCGGCAATTTTTTATCTGTGCTCAAGGTGGAAACACATTTGATTCTGATTTCGTGATTTTTGGGACCGGTGTCCCATTTTTATCCTCCTGCTGTATGGCAAATTTGCCGATTTATGGATGGACAATAGCTAGCGAAGCGGATAACCAGCGGGCTGGATGCGATAGGGTTTGATTTGAAGTAAAAAGCTACAGGCTCGCGTTTCTTCCCGTCTGTTTCATCCGCTGATTCGCTTCAGCGATAGATATCCTTACGGTGCCCAACCTTCACAATCCAAACCGTAAGTTCATAATCTTGAATTGAATATACTATACGGTACTGTCCCTGACGCAGACGATATCTTTCCTGTCCGGTTAATTTTTCACATCCTGGCGGACGAGGATTTTCTGTCAGTGTCTTTATTCGACTTAGGATTCTTTTCAAATCCTTTTTCGGGATGGTATCAAAATCTTTCTGCACCGACTTTTTGAAAAAAAGTTTATATGCGGCCATTTTTTTTCAGCCTCTTGACCATTTCATCATAACTGATCAGAGGTTCAGCCGCCCTTTCATCAAAGGCCAGAAGATCCTCAGCATCTTCGGCAAGGGCCTCTTTGACAGCCTCATTTACAAGGTCAGATACTGATCGAGAAGTTTCAACGGATTTAAGGCGTAACGCCTTATGCAAGTCAGGATCAAAGTAGATAGTGGCACGTTTTGTTTCTGTTGCCATAATGTCACCTCCT
>JBDRPF010000032.1:0-36176 GCA_043827325.1 Pseudomonadota bacterium
AAATACGAATCTGCACTCACACAAACTTCTATTTTTGAAAAGATCGGGTCTATGTAAATGCCGTCTTTATTCTTTTTGGGGTTCAAAAGTGAAGCCAGTTCTTCCAGGGTCGGTACCCGCCAGTCATTATATCCTGCAAAACGCTCCCGGTTCAGTTTCTTGACGTATCCCGTTGTTGGGGAATATATTTCTTTTTCGTCAGAACCGCTCTTCTGCCACATAAGACCCGTTGCACGATCAGTTGCCGTGCCGTTCCCATTATCCGCAAAGTCATTGGCGAAATTCCCGTCCGGATTCCATTTCGAGTCAAAAAAGTTGAGTTCTTCATAATTCAGAATTTTCACCTCTGACGTTGATACCATTCTCACATCGCCAAAGTTAAATAAATGTTTCTGACTTCTTAGAATAATTTTTGGCACCACCTCTTTTGGAATAGAAGCCGTCAACTTCTTTTCCGCTTCCAGACGCCTTGCCTCTTCCTCCAGTTTCTTGCGCGCTTCGGCAATCCTTGCCTCTTCGATTTTCTCTTTCTCAATTTTAATTCGCTCGGTTTCAAACTTTCTCTTTTCCTCGAGAGCCGCCCTTTCCGTCTCGAAGAGTTGGCGTTCGGTTTCGAGCTTTTTCCGTTCTTCCTGAAGTGCGCTTAACTGTTCCTTTGCTTTCCTCTGTTCCTCGGAAAGTCTATCCTTTTCTGCTTTTTCCTTTTCAATTTTATTTTTCTCGTCCTCGAGCTTGTTTCTTTCTTCCAACGCCATTTTTTCTTCTTCAAGACGCTGGCGTTCTGCTTCAAGCTTGTTTCGCTCCTCTATGATCTTCTGCAACTGCGCTTGCTCTTTTATTTTTCCCTCTTCGGCAACCTGTTTTTTCTCGTTCTCGATAAATTTTTCCCTGTCAAACAGCACAAACTGACCGCCTTTGTCCATGGGGGTTTGAAACCGGCCGATATGTGCTTTTTGCCAGCTGATTTCGCCGCCACTTTCGCGCAATATGTTGTGACACACGCTCTCGAGATCAATGATTGATCCAATGTTTTCACTCAAGGCTTTAATGAAGAATTCACCGAACAAGCTGTGCCCCCCCCTGGGGCCGTCCATATAAGGCTCGATACCGCCGGTGGTAATGATCTGTCTGGAACGAAGAGAAGCGAGTTTGATCATACTTTCTTTGTAATCCTTGTCTGAAAGTGACAAACGAGACGTGCTTTCTTTAAAAAAAGTGTCGGCGTAACAGGAATCCGCAATGACCATGATATTTTTACACCTGACCCTTTCAGAACTCAAAATGCTCGTCATTATGGAATTTGATATCCAGGTGTTCGTATCTTTGAGATCACCCTCGAAGGGCACCCAGTACCCATCTCCGGTCAGGTCATCAAGCCGGCCAAGCCCGGTGAAATAAATCAATAGATTGTCCTGTTCCCCGAGGCTTGACGCCAGCCTTCGAAGATCATTAATGATTGTGCTGCCTGTCGCATCATTGTTTGTTCTGAGGGCGACATTTTTGCTGCTGAAGCCGTATCTCCTCACAAGAACGCTCTGTATTGCCTCCGCATCTCTGACGGCAGTTTTGAGCGGCGGCCATTCTTTGTATTCATCGATGCCGATAATCAGGGCGTGGTAATTTCCGAAAAAAGGAACCTGTGAGGCACTGGCGGGTGTGATGGCGGCGTTCTCGTTTTCACTGGAAAAGGCAGATATGGAAAAAAAAACGGAAAACAATAAAATTAAAATGAAACCGATCTTTCTCAAGATTGTTTCCAATCCCCGTTTATTGTTTGCATGTCATTTTTGAAAATCAAATAAATACAAACAATTATACGACATACTGTGTCATGCAACTTTAGATGAAATACGTGGATGACATGTCAATGAATGCATAAATATCTGAAATAATAATAATTTTTCGCGTTTCATCGGCGATTCAACACTCGACATGCTATTATAAGGACGTTTGTATGTCAAAAGGAAATATCCGGAAAAGATAGAAGTGGTTTCAAAACCTAAAATCATGCCCGCCCTGCTAAATGCGCTATCTTATTTAGCCGGGGTGACGAGGGCAAGTTCGCCGGAGGCGGATAAAGCGCGAGGCGGTGAAAAAGCTGAGCACACAAGGGAGTATGTGATCCCTTCGGAGGTTTATCCGCCCCAGGTGGGCGGACAAGCATTTTGAGCCGATTCGCAATACCGCGATCGGGCATTAGAGGAGGAGGTATGGATGGAATAATCAGTTGTCAAATATTGACAATCAAATCAAACCGAAAAAGATTTCCTGCGATCGCCTGCAGATCTATTAGCATTTCTTCGTTCATCGCCGTTTCTACGGTCAAACCCACGCCTTCTGTCTTTGGCAGATCGTCTCTCCGGAAGGTGGACTCCATAAAAGAATACCCGTCTATCCATTCCGGAGCGTCTGCCTCCATTATCTATTGTTATATTAATCATGGAACAGTTCTCACCTTATTTTCAAGGGAACGCCCATTAAAGCGCTGCATTTTGTGCCCTGAACTGCTCGTATGATTGGTTCAAGGTTTAATACGTTCACTATATAATTTAAGGCCAAGTAGTTTGCGTGTCAAACAAATTATTGTCAAAAAAATATCAGAAGTTTATTTGTATGGTTGGCTTGGCACGACCCCGGCCGGCGCCGGATTAATGGACGCACCCTATTTCTCTCCTAATTGTTTTAGCTCTGGATGTCGCTCATAAAAACCTGACAAGTCTTCAAGATAGTTTTGACAGTCAGGGCATTTTAATGCAGGAGCATCTTTCTTGTAAAAAGGCTTTATACATCTTGGGCACATCAAAACTCTTTTTTCATCTCTTTCTCTCTTTTCTGCGTCAATAACCTTTTTACGGAAAGAGGACCAGATAAAAAAACATCCTAATATGATAAGCCCACCACCAAAAGGCCACTTAATTTCTGTAAAATCGAAATGGTAACGCAACTCGGAATGGTAAAAAGCTGGGTTAATTATTATGAGAATTCCAAACAAACCCCATACAACCCCCAACAGAATGAAAAAAAGTCTCGCCACTATTTGTCCTCACATGGAGTAGATCTTGGCTGTGAAATAATATCTCTAATCATCTCGTAAAGATACTTGGTCCCACTGCTTAAATACCCCCAGCCACTTGGTGGTCCAATCGATGTAAACCATCCGAAAGTAAAATCAACGATAGCCTCAGAGTACGGTGCAGCATTATACGCAGCTGATATAATAAAAGGTGAACCATATATACCCACAGCCCCTGCCAATGGAACTGATTCACTGATAAAAGCAATACCCAATGCTGTTTTCGCAAGAGGGTGGCCATTCATTGCGATATCAACAATTGACGTCGTTGTTTCACTAACTGCATACGTGCTCCCTTTATAACCTTCTACAATTGCTTTTTTAATACCGGGAAGGATATCAGAAAATTCCAACCCCAACGGATCTGTTAAACTAATTGGATTATTCAGGCAGTACCCATACAAATCCGTATCCCCTCCGGCGAAAAAGATCGGGTCCTTTGCGGTCCATCTGCCGGTATCCGGGTCGTAATCCCTGTAGCCGAATCGAATAAGTCCGGTGTCCCTGTCGTGCAGACCGCCGGCAAAACCAAAGGGCACTTTAAACGACGGATCGGTATCAGCGATAATGTTGCCGAAGGAGTCGTATTCTATCCTCTTTACCACATTACCCGATGAATCCGCAACAATCCTAAGGGAACCCACCGGGTCGTATGTCAGATAATAGGTGGAACCTTCTTTTTTCATGGCAGCCGGCATTCGCCCATCCGCATACTCAAACCGCATTGTTAGATTGTCACCGCCGTCATACACGGCAAGCAACCGGGTCAGCCCCTGCCAGAGGTATTTCTCAACAGTGACACCATTGATTTTTTTCGCGATTCTTCGGCCAAGCGGGTCATGGGTGTACCCGATGTGCGTTCCGCCCGAAAGCGTAACCTCCAGAAGTTCTCCTAGGGATGAATAGTCGTAAGTGGTGACATCCCCTTCCCCGGTTCTGGAAACAAGAAAGCCATCCACATCATATTGGTACTGTGCATCGCCTGCGTTGAGCAGATGATCTTCATCAGAATAACTCAGCGTCCTCCCGGCAATACCCCTCAAGAGATTCATTTCATAGGTTCGAACACCGTTAAGACCATATTCGTATTCTTCTACCAAGATGCCGTCTTTGTATACGGCCAGAAGCCTTCCCAGAGCGTCATAGGAATACTGGTAACCGGAAGTAACTCCGGTTGCTGTTTCCGACTTGGCCGTGATCTTTCCCGCGTTGTCCCGAGACAGGTTCCAGGAAAGGACATGACTGCCGCCAACAGTGAAGCCCTGTTCTTCCATCTCGCCATGTCCGTTAAAGGTGCGGGCGATATTCAATGTCCCACCGGTCACCGTTTCGGGAAGTCCGTTATCTGCATTTCGGTTGATGCTGAAGCCCCCTGCCCCGATCAGGAGACCGTCATCGTCATATGAATAGACTGTCGTGCCTCCGGCATATGTGATTTCGGAGAGGTCAAAATCGCTGTTGTAGGTGTATTCGAAAATTTGGTTCACAGCGCCGGTCAAGCCCTCTGATGTTACAAGGCTGCCGTCATATGCATATGAAATTGTCTCGCTTCCATTGACAATCGACGCCACGGTTGTTCCGCAGAAATACGTATAGTCGATATTCCCCTCCGGCGCCTGAACCTGTTTGAGTCTTCCGTTTTCGTAAATGTTGTTGATCTTTCTGCCTGACGGGAAGCGGGTTTGAATCAAACGCCTGTCCTTGTCGTAGGTATACTGGTAATTGCCGCTTACGGGTGCTTGATAGATGTTTCTTTGATTGACTGAACTGTACCCGAAGCCGTGATCGACGCCGGATGGATTGGTGAGCACGGTCATGTTGCCGTTCAGGTCATAAGTAAACTCGACAGAACTGCCATCCGGACGATCGACCCGCTTTAACCGCCCCACCTCATCGTAGATGTAAGCGGTTATAAAACCTTCCGCATCGGTTATGGTTTCGACAAAACCCTGCGCATTGTATGTAAACAGGGCCTGCCGGGCATTCGTGTCCGTCGATGTCAGCC
This sequence comes from Pseudomonadota bacterium, assembly GCA_043827325.1. Classification (GTDB taxonomy): domain Bacteria; phylum Desulfobacterota; class Desulfobacteria; order Desulfobacterales; family UBA11574; genus JBDRPF01. The sequence goes on from JBDRPF010000032.1 coordinate 5,079, forward strand.
TGCCACGGGAATCATATTCATAAGTTGTCTCAAAAAGACCGGCCACACTCACGCTTTGAGTCAAAAGCGTCTCGGGATCGTAAAGTGTCGTCACCATCCTGCCCTCAGGAGAAGTAAAGACCTTCCGGGATTGAAGAATATCATTTTCTACAGATGTGGTTTTTCCGTTAACCGATACAGTCTCTGTGATCAGATCCGGGATATTGTCCGAATCCGTATCCTGGTAGGCTTTATCCCGCAAGACAACCTTTTCCAGGCTTGATGGCTCACGCTCCGTTATTTCCTTTACAAACTTGAATGTGTACTGCGGGTCGAGGCCGTAATGATATTTTAACGCTTTGCCGCAGGGAAGAGTCTGATTCACGGTCAGCCCATCGGCTGATTGAATAAATATGGTTTCAGCTCCCGTGGGATTGGTGATGGTAGATGTGTAAGCACCGGTGGAAAAAGTGTGATCCAGATACGAGGTAAGATTGCCTTCCCCGGTGAGAACTTCTGAGAGAATGTCGCCGTTTTCATATGCATTTCTTGAGAACTGCCAGAATCCTCCTTCATCATCGGTAAAATCTGATATTCTTCCATTATCGGTGAACACATGCTCAAATCGGTTGCCTTCTGAATCTGTTTTAGCAGTGGATAGGCCCTCTGCAGTGTATTCAAAGTCATAATAGCTGCCATCCGGATAAGTTATTCTAGTCAAGTGGTTATTAGCATCTATTTTCAGTGAAGTGGTTATACCATCAGGGGATATAATGGAAATGGGCACACCGCTAGCATCTCTCTGGATCGTAATCTGGTTGCCAAACTGATCGTTTAAAGATATTAGGTTGTCGTCTTGATCATAACCGAACTCCCGCAGGACAACACCTGTAGCAAGGTCAATGGTCCTTAAGTGGAGCCCGGCGCCAGACATGATATGACCTAAACCGTTTTCCTCGGTAAATGTGATATCACCGGCAGCCACAAACTGATCAAAGACCGCAGGGACTGCTACCTTACGAATTCTATGATTCGAAGTGTCTGCAATATAAATGTTCCCCGAAGCATCTATAGCAACATCCCTGGCCATACTAATTTGTGCTTCAGTGGCAGGTCCCCCGTCGCCGTTATAATCATATAAACCATCTCCGGCCACGGTTGTGATAATTCCGTTTGTATCCAGTTTCCTGATGCGGCTATCACCATTACTTGTAATGTAAATGTTTCCCGAATAATCTACTGTAACGCTACTAGGATAATAAAGCTGTGCTTCTGTAGCAGGTCCGCCGTCGCCGCTGTAACCACGTGTACCATTTCCGGCCACGGTAGTAATAATGCCGCTGGCATCTACTTTTCGGATACGGTTGTTCGCATAATCAGCGATAAAGAGGTTACCGGAGGCATCGACGGCAACGCCTTCAGCATAATGAATTGTTGCCTCAGTGGCAGGACCGCCGTCGCCAATGTAGCCACTTGTATCATTTCCGGCCACGGTGGTGATGATGCCGTTTGTATCCACTTTCCTGACGTGAGATCTGGATGCAATATAAATGTTTCCCGAATAATCTACAGCAACGCTATTCGGATAATAAAACTGTGCCTCTGTAGCTGGTCCGCCGTCGCCGCTGTAACCATTTGTACCATTTCCGGCCACGGTGGTGATAATTCCGTTTGCATCCACTTTTCTGATGCTATGATTATGAACGTCTGCAATATAAATGTTTCCCGAAGCATCTACTGTAACGCTATTCGGACTATAAAACTGTGCCTCTGTAGCAGGTCCGCCGTCGCCGCTGTAGCCACTTGTACCATTTCCGGCCACGGTTGCGATAATTCCGCTGGTATCTACTTTTCGGATGATGTTGTTATAACTATCCGCGATGTAGAGGTTGCCAGCCGCATCAAAGTCCAAACCTAAGGGCAAGTAAAGCGTTGCTTGAATTGCAAGTCCGCCGTCGCCGCTAAAACCTGGTTCGCCATTACCTACTATCGTATCAATGATAAGAGAATTTTTCTTAGCTATTGAGCCACCGCCCTTATAAAGAGTAGACGTATCCATTTGGTTTAAAAAATGGTGTGAGGATAGTGTCCAGCCATCAGCGATACTTCCCCGTCCTCTCTCTTTTGTCATATCAATACTTAAGGTGTTGTACTTCCACAATATAGATTCTCCTCGTGTCGGGATAGATGTAGGGTCTATTCCTGCCTGGCCGAAAGCCTGGGCAAAATATCCTGGAGTATAATAGAAAGTATCATAAACAAACCCCAAGCTAACTTTAGCGGTTGTTGTACCGATTACCGGCCTTCCTAAATGATCCAGCCCATCCCAGATAAACTCCGCTTTCTGGTTAGGCAGAGGATCTAAGGTTTGTTTTAGCGTTCTTCCGGCTATCTCTACATCAACGACAATTCTTTTAAGACTATCCGGAACGCTCTCGCCGCTGGCTGGAACGTTTATTACATTTTTATAGCCATCTACACGGTTGCTGGCGTAATGTAAGGCCATGTCAGTGCCAGGTATTGGGATGTCCTCGTGGAAAATGCGACTTCTTTCCTCAACGTAGGAGCATATGTGTCTTTGGGGGTCATCTTTTTTCTGCTGGTCCGTATTGGGCACTTCTTGTGAGTTTGGAGGAACGGCATCAGGTAGCAGGCCGTAAGGCCAATTGCTGTCTATAGGGCTAAAGTGAGTCACTGCCACGCGCCAGAATGTGGAACCCTGAGGATACCTCAGGGCATCGTTTAAGCCCATTGCTTCATCGTTAAAGAACCCATCGCCATTTAGATCATCAGGCAGATCATCCCCGTCCACATCGAGGGCATCCACAATACCATCAGTGTCAGTATCGAGCAGTTTAACAACCACACCATTGTCAGAGGGCACCCAGACCCCTCTGTCCCGGTCGTAGTATCCCACAGGGACAATTTCTCCCACATCAAACCCCAGAAAATTATCCACGTAGGTGATTACCGGTTTCTCAAACTTTACTCTCTGTGTGCCATCTACACTCAATTCCGCGCAATAGGTATAGGCAGAGGTGGGAGGGAGTTTTGCCGGCATAAGCTCCGGTGTGGTAAACTCCGTGGCGCGTGTGGTGATCGTGGTTAACTCCTCGAGCACCTGGCCTTTTTCATCCACGGAATACGCTTTGTTATCTCCGGTAATAACCATGGAGCATGATCGGTGCCCGAATTCATCGGACACTTCTGTACTTTTATGAGTCACCACTGTATCCGGGTTGCCGTCAAATGTCAGTGTAGTAGACGCAGGGTCTTCTGAAATCATCTGGATGGTTTCAGAGATAGAGATGTCGTTCCAGGGCACATAGACCTTTCGATGCACAGAAATCAATCCATCTTTCTGATAGACGGCGATAAAGGTTTTTCCACCTTCAACTGGTATGGAAAAACTACCTTCAAGATCGGTTGTTGCAGTGCCGTATTCCGGGTGATCATGAATGGTGATAGAGACATCTTCTATTGGTGAGTTGTCGATTGCCCGAACAAAACCAGTAATAACTGAGAACCGTTTGGAATCGTATTCAGCAACAAGAGCATCAGAAGGCATTAAATCCTCATATTGCTCGCCAAATGAATTTTCAGGTTGTGGTTGATATTCATACTCACGCACTACATGAATCTTGTCTGATCCAGTCACTCCTGTGCCTATGATCGAAGCAGTAGCAATGATACGGTTTGCGCCAGGCTGTAAAGGTACGTTTTCAGCCATAAAAACCCCATTGCTTACACAGGCCGCAATCCCATTAACCCAGATATTAACATAATCGTTGTTAACAGTTCCAGAAACCGTGATGGCATCAACGTCAACTGTCGCCATGTTTACAGGATCAGTGATATAAATCAAAGGTTGTCCTGATACAACAAGGGTTACCGTAACTTCAGATTTGCCTATACCACCAGATCCGGTAGCTGTGATGTTATATGTTGTGGTTTCTGTCGGTAAAACTTGCACCGATCCATTAACATCAACGATACCTATGCCGGGTTCGATAACACATGAATCGGCATGTGTTGAGTTCCATCTCAGAGTCGATAATTCACCTGCTAAAATAGTTTCAGGATCAGCAAGTATGTCGACAGTTGGAAGCGTTGATGTATCCATCACATTGACGATAGTACTTGCCGTAGTTGTTCCTAAAGGCCCTGTTGCTGTAATGGTGTATATAGTGCTTTCTGCCGGTGAAACTTGAATTGATCCATTTAAATCAACTCTGCCAATTCCGGGCTCAATAACGCATGAATCCGCGTCGTTTGAACTCCAGGTTAGAGTGGATATTTCCCCGGGTAAAATGCTTTTAGGATCTGCGCTTATATTTACTCTAACTTCTGAATAAGTCACGGTAACGTCAGCTGTATCTGTACCACCAAGGCCAGTTACTGTGATGGTGTATGTAGTAGTTTCTGTTGGTGAAACGATGATCGAACTATTTACATCAACGCTACCTATACCAGGTTCGATGAAACATGAATCCGCATTGGTTGAAGCCCAATAAAGAGTGGATGTCTCTCTTGGAAGGATATTCATTGGGCGAGCGCTTATATTTACCGTTGGCACTGGATAATTAACGGCAACTGTAACGTAAGCTATTGATGTACCACCGGGGCCTGTGGCTGTTATGGAATATGTAGTCGTCCTTTCCGGTGCAACGTGAATGGAGCCACGTATATCAACAATCCCGATCCCGGGCTCGATGAAACAAAGATCGGCATGTGTGGCACTCCAGGTTACGGCAGCGGAACCGCCGATCTGTATGATTTCCGGGGAAGCTGTCACATTCAGTGCAGGCGGTTGGGGGGTTATTTCATTAACGGCAACATCGACCCGAACTGTTACAATGCCGCCATTGGCAGAATCATTGAGTTCAACCGTTAATGTGTCGCTGCCGTGGTAATCTGCGAATGGCTCATATGTCAGATATCCCGAGGCATCAATACTTTCCGTTCCATGAGCAGATGCACCGGAAATCACATATCCGATGACATCACCCTCCGGGTCACTCGCATTGATGATAACCCCGCCGTTGGTGTTCTGATCCACTGAAAGCGGTATCGCAGTATTAAACGGTTGCGGCGCTGAATTTTTCGGATTCGTTCCAGTTTCAATTTCAAATGCGTTGCTGAGCCCATCGCCGTCGGAATCGGCAGTCGCTCCGTCACTTCCGTCAACCGGATTCAAACCGTTGTCAATCTCTTTAATGTTGTTAATACCGTCACGATCCGTGTCTTCCGAAGCGTCATCTACCCAGGGATTCAGGCCGTATCGAAATTCGTCATCATCCGGAATACCGTCATCATCCATGTCGATTTCTAATGGATCAGCGTCAAACATGCCGTCTCCATCCGTATCGTGAACTGCCGGATCTTCAAAAATATTCGACAGGCCATCACCATCTGCATCGCCATATCCTCTGGCGGCTGCCATGTAATCCTCGATGAAATCAGCGCCGGCACCGTTCAGCAACGCCTCTATGAAAGTATCTGGCTGGGCTTCGCTATTCGGAATGAGACAATCAATAAAGTGTTGGCCCCGCAAACACGGGTCGTGGATACGACTGCTTTCAGTTCCCTGAAAATTATGATTTGTCGGGTCATAGTAATATATATCAAACATGTCCACAACGCCGTCGCTGTTGAGGTCGCCGTTAAATACTGTGGCATTCAGATCTCTAAAGATATAACGCGCAAATCGATCCAACCGGGCTTTGACTTCGTCCGGGTCAAGATTACCCTGTAAACCGGCAAAAGACAGGGTTGTAAACACGTTCACTACGACGTTTCCTCTAATCAGGTCGGAAAGTTTGACTACAGCATATATATCACCTCCCAGAAGCGGTCCGTTCATTCCCTCATTCTCACTAATGAAACCATCGTCATTCGGATCAACGTCCTGACCACCCGATACCTTGACGATCACGATATCGTCATCTGACAGGCCGGTTCGAACCAGATTGCCGACATTAAATTTCCCGACCCGGCGATCTTCTTTATTGTTCAAAAATATTTTTCCTTCAGACATGAATGTATCTACTGCGGGATCAAATTCCATTGTGGTGCCGCTGCCGATCCGGGTGCCGGACAGGGTTTTGACAATCACCTCGCCGCCGGAAATCGGACCCAATCCGACCGAACCCGACATCAATCCCCGTGAACGCGAACCGAATGTTGATGTCCCGTCCCCTCCGCCACCGCAGCCTGCAAAAAGTCCCCAGCCAGACACCAGTGCCATTAAAAATAGAAAAAGACAGAAACGGTTTCTAAGCATGGTATTATCTCCGGTTTGAAAAAAATGATCTATTGGGGTTTTGAAACCACTTCTTATCAATTTCCATGCCACAAGCCCCCATCTGCACCTATTTCAAAGGATAAAGCCAACCGGCGGGCCGGGCTTATCCCGGCGAGCCCTTGTTCGGTAAAGGTTTCGCGGAATTCATTTTTTTTCAACGTGGATTTTGGAATGACGTTGCTCCGGCGGGTTCGGCGGGTTCGGCGGCGCGGCAAATCGGGGAAAGTGCACAATCTCGTGTGCGCCCCTCACGTGATTCTGTGCATCGCATTTCGTCTGCAGCAGGGCCTGCGATTCGGGTAAAAAAGATCTGGCCTGTTGAAAAGATAGATCAATACTGATATCGAGAAGCCATCTCAAAAAGGCATCAGGAATGGACGATAAAAAATCGGAAAACCATGAAAAAGACCCGGGGTACATCCCCGGAATCTACAATTACTGCGACAGGTGGTGCGAACGGTGCCGGTTCACCGCCCGATGCCGGACCTACGCGATGGAGGAAGAAGAAAAAGACTCCGGCGACGCAGTGGATGTCTTCAGCGACCTGTTCTGGGAAAAAATCACGGAAACCCTCCAATCGACGATGAACCTGATTGAGGAGATCGCCAGAGAAGAAGGGATAGATTTAGATGCCGTTGAATCCGGGGATAGTGATGACGAGTCGGACGTGGTTCACATCCTGTCCGGCATATCGGAGGCATACATCGACAGGGTTGACGGATGGTTTGAATCAAATGCGCCCCTGATCGAAAACGGCCTCCGGAACCATAACAATCACCCGCACCTGAAGCTGGTTCACCCGGAAGAAAGTGAAGCCCCGATTTCATTGAAGGACGCGGTCCAGGTTGTCAGATGGTACGCGCACCCGATTCATGTCAAACTGTCCAGAGCGCTGAGAAGCAAAGACAGTGAAAAAAAACTGGAATTCGATGACTTTTCGAAAGACTCCGACGGTTCGGCCAAAGTCGCCCTGATCGGAATGGACCGGTCCATCAGCGCGTGGGGCGAGCTGTTGAACTATTTCAAAAGCCGGAGAAAACAGATCCTCGAAATCATCAGATATCTCAAACGGATCCGGGATATCGCGGAAAAAGAGTTCCCCAACGCCAGGGCCTTTATCCGGCCGGGTTTCGATGAAGTGGAATAACGCAGATTACAGAATATATATCTCACGGTCGGCAAATTCTCTCATCATACACGTAAGCTGCAGAGATACCGGGAGAGTTCTTCTGTCCCACAGAATAAAAGCCGGCGAATCAATTATCGTGTAATTCCAGCTGTTTTAATCCCCGCATCTCATGTCCCGGCACAATGGTTCAGCAACCGTCCGCACGGATTCCCAATCTCCTTAACCATCTTAAAATTATGCAAAATGTGCTTACACGCTTTATGTAACTCATTGCACATTTCATTTGACACGCATCTTTTTTTTTACTATACGCAGATGCTTAAAATTTCCGGGCCGAATGCAAAATTTTTCTTTCGGCCTGACCTCTTCTTCGAATTTGATGTTGGACGGATTTCTCATTAGCGCTGTATAATAATTTTGCAATATTCTTGAACCGGTATATGGATATCAAAACTTTTAACGACAAGAAAAACTGCTCCTGCAGCAAGGGGGAATATTGTACCAACGGCCTCAAGTGCACCGAGGAGAACTGCTTCCTGCTCAAGAGTTCAACCTGTGTTACCGATCCAACGACGGCTTCCGATTGAAAGCGCTGGTCCATTTCAATTGATTCTTTCCGAAAAACCGGGTGGTTTTGCCGGGTTCGGAGGAAAACAAGAAACAGGCGCACAACACTACCGAAAAATGAAGGCGGAGCTTTCAGCAGGCTCTGCCTTTTTTTCTCCGAAGCTTGTGAGGTTTTTCATGACGCTCACGCACATATTGCAGGCCTCCAGGGACCGTTATGCCTTTTTGAGCCTCGTCGCCGGCGCGGTAATGATCAGTTTTTCCGGCGTCTGGGTTAAAGTGAGCCACGTGACGCCGACCGGCTCCGCGTTTTACCGCGTCTTTTTCGGAGGTGTCATTCTGCTGGCAGCCGCCCTGTTCCGCCGTGAAGTGGTGTGGAACGGGGGGCGGAACCTGCTGCCGGGTCTGGTTTGCGGCGCGCTTTTCGCCGTTGACCTTGTGCTCTATCACCACAGCGTTCTGTATGTGGGGCCGGGGCTGGGAACGATTCTGCCCAATTTTCAGGTGTTCATACTCGCGGGTATCGGAATCTTTTTTTTCAAGGAAAAGGTCGGCGCGCTGTTTTTGATTTCAATCCCGCTGGCATTTGCCGGGCTTTTTCTGATCGTCGGCATCGATTGGGGGCAGATGGGCCGATTGGACAAGATCGGTGTTTATTTCGGTCTTGGGGCCGCCGTGTGCTACGCGGTGTTTTTATTGATTCTGCGAAAACTTCAGAAAGAGCAGGCCGGCCTGTCTTTTTTCTATGTCTTGATGCTGGTTTCCCTCACGGCGTCCGTTTTTCTGGCTTTGGAGATTTTCCGTACCGGCGACACCTTCGGGATACCGGACACGCAAACCTTTTTTGCCCTGGCCGCACTGGGACTGTTCAGCCAGGTCGTCGGCTGGATTCTTATCACCAATGCATTGCCGATGGTCCGCGCATCCCTGTCCGGTTTTATCCTGCTCCTTCAGCCGGCCCTCGCTTTTGTGTGGGACGTCCTGTTTTTTCAACGGCCGACAAGCCTGATCAACTGGATCGGTGTTCTTGTCGTGCTCCTGGCAATCTACTTCGGTTCGGTAAAACAACCCAAGCCTAAACTTTAGTGTTCATTAACTCATTGCAAGCCGTATCACCTCCGTGGTATTATATCTCCGGGAGTTGCCCGACAACATGACGGTATATATTATCGATTTGTTAGCATCTCTCACGGGGATCGGCGTATTTTAATTCGCATGGACAAACGGCCGCAAGGAGGATTCATTGGATAAAAGCAGAAAGTATGAAAGAATGCTTTTAGTCTATTACCTGGGAGTAACCAACCGGGAAACAAACCAGGTCATAGGGCACGCGGTGGACATCTCGGACGAGGGATTGATGATGTTCAGCAAGGAACCCATTGAGACAGGGGTTGTTTTTCAGTTGCAGATGCACTTGCCGGAGGAAATTCAGGCCGACCGGCACTTCGATTTTACCGCCGTGAGCAGATGGTGCGAAAAATTCGAAAATTCGGAATTTTACAACACGGGTTTTCTTTTTAAGGATGTTTCCGCGGAAGGTGCCAAAACCATTAACCGTTTGATCGACGAGTTTTGCCATTAAGTGACCCGATCTTTTTTATTTACTCATAGTATGTATATGACAAAAAGGCGCTTCTTCTTTTACCTCGCCGTATTCTGCCTTGCCGCGCTTCCGCAGCGCGCAAACGCCCTGGACGGGCAGTCCCTCGTTGAAGCGGGTTTCAATTACCTACGGGACAAGGCATCGGTCTCTCTGGTGGAGATGACCGTTCACCGCCCCGACTGGGAGAGGGTTGTCACCATCAAGGCATGGACCCTGGGCCAGAAGAACAGCCTTTTCATCATTCTTTCGCCGCCCAAGGACAACGGAAACGGCACCCTGAAAAAGGGCCGGGAAATGTGGATGTACAATCCCAAGATCAACCGCGTGATCAAGCTCCCGCCGTCGATGATGTCTCAGTCCTGGATGGGTTCTGATTTTTCCAACAACGATCTGGCCAAATCCGACACGCTGATCAATGAGTACACCCATACGATTACGGGAACCGAAACCCATGACGGAAAGACGGTTTATATCGTCAAATCCATGCCGAAGCCCGATGCTCCCGTGGTCTGGGGGATGCAGGTGCTGAAGATCCGGGAAGACAACATCTTTCTCGAACAGGCGTTTTTCGATGAAGAGTTAAAACCGGTCAAAATTTTGAGGTTCCGGGACATTCAAATGATCGGTGGAAAGCTCTATCCCGTCAAGCTGGTAATGCAAAAGCCTGACGAGCCAGACAGGTACACCGTCGTGGAACACAAAATGATCCAGTTCACGGACAGTCTGCCATCAAGCCTCTTCACGCTGTCCAATTTGCAAAATCCGAGGAGATAGGTGCGCATGGACGCGAGAATGGCATTGCGAAATATATGGCGCAACCCCCGTCGGACCGTCCTGACCGTGGCCGCCATCGCATTTGCCAGCATGCTGCTGGTCTTCATGCTGTCGTTTCAATTCGGGAGCTATGAAACCATGATCAACTCTTCCGTGAAAATCCACACCGGGCACCTTCAGGTCCAGGCCCGGGGCTACCAGGACAAACAGAGCGTGCGGCTGGTGGTACCCGATCCCGAATCAATCGGTGCCGTTCTGCGCGACATTCCGGAAGTGGACGCCTTCACGTTTCGCGCGCAGGCCTTCTCTCTGGTCTCCTCCAGAGACCGGACATACGGTGCCCTCGTGGTGGGCATCGATCCGGCCATGGAAAGCGCGGTTTCAACGTTGAAAAGCTCGATCCGACAGGGGGCCTACCTGGACAAAGGCGACCCGGATCCGGCATCCGTAAAGGCCCTGGTCGGCAAACTCCTGGCACGAAACCTGAAAGTAAAACCGGGTGACGAGCTGACCGTTATGGGCCAGGGACGCGACGGCTCCGTTGCCGCAACGGTTGTCAAGATTCAGGGCATCTACAGCTCAGGGCTTGACGATTTCGACCGCGGAACCATCCAGATTCCGCTGAAAGATTTCCAGGAGATCTATTCCATGCGGGGAGCCGTCCACGAAGTGGTGGTCGTGGGAAAATCCTTGAGACAGGTGCCGGAAATAAAAGAAAAGATCCTGGACGGAATGAACGAAATGCGGAATACCGATCCCCTGGCGGTCCTGGATTGGGAAGAGCTCATGCCCGGATTGCGGCAGGCCATCGAAATGGATCTGGTCAGCGGGATTATTTTTTACCTCATTTTAATCCTGGTGGTGGCTTTCAGCATCCTGAACACCTTCCTGATGGCGATCTTCGAGCGGACCAGAGAATTCGGCATCCTCATGGCCATCGGCACAAGGCCGGGACGGCTGACCAGAATACTGCTGATCGAATCCTTGAGCATCACATTGCTCGGCATTACCACAGGGATCGCCCTCGGATGTATCATCACCGGCTATTTTCAGGTCCACGGGATTCAAATCCCCGGAACATCCGAACTGCTGAGTCAGTACGGTATCTCCGGGCGGATTCATCCGAAACTCTCCCTGCTTTCAGTACTGACCGGGCCGGCCCTGGTGCTCTTTATCACCTTTCTGGCTGCCCTTTACCCGGCACTCAAGGTCAGGGGGCTGCGCCCGGTGGAAGCGATGGCACACGTGTGAAAATCGATAATTTCTAAATTTAAATAGGACTTCCCCTTGTATTTCCAAATAGCCTGGCGAAACATCTGGCGAAACCCGAGGCGGACAACCGTCATCCTGCTTGCCGTGATCATCGGGGTGTGGAACATGATCTTTCTGGGTGCGCTCACCCGGGGCATGGAGGAAGGGATGATTCAAAACGGCATCTCCACTCTCACCGGACACATCCAGGTTCACAAAAAGGGGTATCGCAGCGACCCGGTCGTTGAAAACAGCATGACCGATCCCGGAACGGTGGATGCCGCTCTGGAGAAGGTCCTGCCGCCCGGGGCCCGTTGGGCGCCGCGGGTGCGGGTCACCGCCATTGCCGGAAACGCCCGGCACACCGGGGGCATAACACTGGTGGGAATCGACCCGGACCGTGAAGCAGGAATTTCCTTCATCGGGAACGCCGTAACCCGGGGACGATACCTTACGGAGGATGACGTCCACGGTATCGTCGTAGGGAAAGCCCTCGTGGATAAGTTTGAGACCAAAATGGGCCGTAAGCTGGTCCTGATGTGTCAGGCCGCCGACCGGGACGTCGCCTCCCGGGCCTTCCGCATCGTCGGAATCTTCACGGCTGAAATGGAGGCCACGGAAAAACAGTATGTCTTTGTCACTCTTTCCGCGGCACAGCAGATGCTGAAACTGAAAAACGGCATTTCCGAAATCGCCATCCTGCTGCCGGATCACAGGGACAACGCCCGTGTAAACGCCGAACTGAAAGAAATGCTTCCCCGGGATGAATATGAGGCAGACACCTGGCAGGAGCTGCTGCCGATTCTCACCGCCTACCTGGAAATCTCCGACGGGTTTATTTACATCTGGTACATCGTGGTTTTCATTGCCATGGGGTTCGGTATCGTCAACACGACGCTTATGGCAATATTCGAACGGATAAGAGAGTTCGGGCTCCTCAAATCCCTGGGCATGAAGCCGGGGAAAATCGTCATGGATGTCCTTCTGGAATCGTTTCTCCTTCTGGTAACGGGGACGGCCGTCGGAAACCTGCTGGCCTTTTTATCTGTTCTCGCCCTGTCCGGCCCGGGCATCGATCTGTCCGCCCTGGCAGCCGGCGCCGAATTTGCCGGCATATCCCGGATGCTTTATCCGGTGATTCATGTAAAGGATGTCATCGTGGCCAACCTGGTAGTGATGGTCCTGGGCCTTTTGGTCAGCCTCTATCCGGCGGCCAAGGCAGCCCGCTTCACGCCGGTGGAGGCCCTGGCGCACATTTAATAATATCTGACGCATGTTTAACAATTACATGATTTTAGATGCTTATTGTTCGATCTTTACTTTATTTTAGGCAGTTTCTTTTTTGTTTTCAAAACCAAAATAAATTCTTCATGAGAAATGCGGGCTAAACAGGAGACGGCATATGCCCATCGTTGAATGCACCAACGTTAAAAAAACCTACCATCAGGGCAAAGTGGAAGTTCACGCGCTCAGAGGCGTGGATCTCTCGATCGACAAGGGCGGATTCGTGGCGCTGGCCGGCCCTTCGGGTTCCGGAAAGACCACCATGCTGAATATGATCGGCGGACTGGACACGGCGGATTCCGGGCGGATTGTCGTGGACGGCAATGCGTTTGAAAAAATGAACCAGTCCCAACTGGCCGATCTGCGGCTGCATCACGTCGGTTTTGTTTTCCAGGCGTACAACCTCATCCCCGTGTTGTCCGCCGTGGAAAATGTGGAATTCGTCATGCTTCTCCAGGGTGTGCCCCCGGGGGAGCGGCGAGATCGGGCAAAAGCCATACTGGACGAGGTGGGCCTGGAAGGCATGTACGGCAGACGTCCGGCCGAGCTCTCCGGCGGCCAGCAGCAACGGGTGGCCGTGGCCAGGGCCATCGTCTCCGACCCGTCCATCGTTCTGGCGGACGAACCCACAGCCAACCTGGACTCCGCCACCGGAAAAGGTCTGCTGGAAATCATGAAGGAAATGAACGAGAAGAAAAGCGTCACGTTTATCTTTTCCACACACGACGACATGGTCATAGCGTATGCCCGCAGAATCGTGTATCTCCGTGACGGTCGGGTGGCGGATGATCGGATCAAACAATAAAACCGTAAAATGAAACCGCTCCCGAAAATTCGCGATGTAATATTTTATTTCAGGATAACCGGACGGCTGATCCCGTTATTGCTTCTTGCCATGACATTCCCCTGTATCCCGTGTGCCTCGGAAAGCCCCCCCCCTGTTTCAAAAAATCTGTCCCCTGCCCCGGGTTCGTGGTACGACGGCATCGATGCCGAGTGGGGCGGGCATTTCAGGGTCTACGGCGATGCGTCCCGGCCCGATGAAAAATCTTTTTTAAAGCCCGTGGGGCCGGACACCTACTATAACGGCGCCGCAGATCTCAGACTGAAAAACAAAACATTTCTGTCCGCATGGGGATATTTCGAAATACAGTATGAAAACATACTTTCGGGGGGCGACATGCGTCGAGCGCTCACGGACCTGGAGCGGCTCTTCCCCGGTTTTGACCAATTCAACCTGTTGCTGCGCCCGCCCATAAATGATGATCGACGCCTCATGGACTTTACAAAAACCATTTCCGAAGGCGAAAGCTACATCTGGTACCATCGACTTGACCGGCTTTTCCTGACCCTTCAGCCGTCATGGGGAACGGTGTCTGTCGGCCGCCAGGCGCTGACCTGGGGAAACGGTCTCATTTTTAACCCCATGGACCTGTTTAATCCCTTTTCACCGACAGATATAATTCGGGATTACAAGGTCGGGGATGACATGGCAACCGTCCGGTTTCCCGTGGAAAATTTCGGTGACGTTCAGCTTGTGTATGTTGCCAGACGAAATTTAGTGAACGGTGATGTTGAATACGACCAGTCCGCCCTGGCCGGGAAGCTTCACACCGCGGTCGGCGACACGGAGTTTGACGCCATGGCCGCGCAAAACTACGGTGACACCATCATCGGTTTCGGCAGCAGGGGGTACTACAGGGACGCGGCCTGGCGCCTGGACGCGACATACACCTTTCTTGATGATGCCACCCGCAGGACCGGTTTTCTCTCGCTGGTAGCCAATATGGACTATTCATGGGCCTGGCTGGGGAAAAACTGCCACGGGCTCGTGGAGTTTTACTTTAACGGCCTGGGAGACAATAATTATCCGGAAGCGCTTAACGATCCGGACATTTATTCGCGCCTGGTCCGGGGCGAGCTGTTTGTTTTGGGCAGGACGTACCTGAGCGGCGAAATCCAGGTGGAGCTGCACCCCCTGCTTAATTTTTACCTGACGGTTATCAACAATACGTCGGATCCATCCGGAATCATTCAGCCCCGGGCCGCGTGGGATCTAACGGAAAATACGCAGATAACAGCCGGTGCCAACTTCACTTACGGAAAGACAGGCTCTGAATACGGCGGTTTTAAACTGCTCAATTCAAATTATTATTACATCCCTTCGAACGGTGTCCTGATCTGGCTGACCCGTTTTTTTTAGAAATAGAGCAGATTTCGGCAATAGAAAAAATAAAATTTTAAGCTTCCCCATAAACGCAACCCATTGATGTTGTTTTTCATCCCTCGACATACCCTTATTTTCAATAGACAATTTGTCGGTGAATAATCAGGCTTGACATCGCCTGAATTTCTCAATAGAAAATTTCAGATGCGGAAAATCCCATGGCGATTTCACACTCATGGCCGTGGAGAATATCGTAATAGTCACCCTGTCTTGCGCGCAGTCTTTACAGCATATATTTTTAAAACATGAGGGATCCCGCCGATGAATGACGTAAATGACAATCTTGAACGAAGGAAGCATGAGCGGTTAAAAGCCAAGGAGGGAACATTCGCCGTCGTGACTTCCGGCAATAGAAAATTGGGACAGGTCAAAGACATCAGCATGGGCGGGCTGACGTTTCAGTACGTCGACAACGGTGAACCGGTTGACGTTTTATCCGAGGTTGAACTGTTTTCGGCTGTTTACGATTTCCATTTGAAAAAACTGAAGGTTAAATCCGTTGAGGATTTAAGTATCGACAACACGGTATCGTTCAGCTCATTACCGATGCGGCAGTTGAGGATACAATTCGGGACAATGACGTCCGACCAGTCGAGACTGCTGGATTTTTTCCTCCGGAAACACACGCAACAGTAATGCGTTGTTTGCTTGCCTTTTGACAAGCTGTTTTTGCAGCCTTTCATTCTCCACTTCCGACTTTTTCAAATCACCATAGATCTCTTTTCTGTATGTGCTACGAAAATGAAATCAACACCGTATGCGGGGTGCGGTTCATCCTCGCCGGCATTGAGGAATACAAATCCGCCGAGCGGTTCAAGAATGAAAGGGCCTTGTAGAATTTACTAAAAGAGTTGCATCCCGGAAAAAACTCGTATAATGAAACGATCTCATCTTTAAAGAAACTTCTGGAAAACGACACAGGACCTGCGGATAAAATTCTCAATGGGTGAAAAACATCACCATAATAAATTGGAACAGCGGATCAGGGAGCTGGAAAACGAGATTTCCCAACGCGACAGAACCGAAGAGATGCTGCGCGGGTCGGAAGAAAAATACCGT
This sequence comes from Pseudomonadota bacterium, assembly GCA_043827325.1. Lineage (GTDB taxonomy): Bacteria > Desulfobacterota > Desulfobacteria > Desulfobacterales > UBA11574 > JBDRPF01. Next base: position 21,256 of record JBDRPF010000032.1, read on the forward strand.
CACATCGTCGACAATGTCAATGTCGGCATCCTGGTTGTCCAGGATTTCAGCATCGTCTTTTCGAACACGGCGATCTCCACGTTTTTAGGCTATTCCAAGGATGAACTTGTCAACAACCCGAATCCCTTCGAATTTATATATGCGGATGACAGGGAGACGGTGTTTGAGCGCCACGTCAAGAGGTTAAAAGGAGATGATGCCCCGGACACCTATGCGTTCAGAGTTGTCACAAAAGACGGGATAATTATCTGGGTAGAGGTCACCGGGATACGGATCGACTGGGAAGGAAAACCCGCCACGCTGAATTTTTTCAGGGACATAACCGTTCGCGTACAATCTGAGGAAAAATTAAGAGAAACCATAGACTACCTTGAAAATGTTTTTGACAATTCGGCAGAGGCCATCGGTATAGTGGATCAGGAAGGCCGTTTCATAAAATGGAACAAGATGTCCGCAGAGCTTTATGGATACGCTTTTTCTGAGATGAAAGAAAAATCCTTTTTTGATCTTTATGCGGACAAGAACGAGCTTGAAAAAATGCTCAACTGGTTACGCAAAGACGGTTTTGTCAGAGATTACGAGATAAACATGAAAAGGAAGGATGGCGGAATATTTCCTGCCAACATTTCCATCAGCCGATTAAAAGATAAGTATGGAACGAACATCGGCAGTGTTTGTGTCGCAAGAAACCTGACCGAGAAGAAACAGGCTGAAAAAGAAAGGCTCCACTACGAAAAACTTCAAGGCGTCATCGAAATAGCGGGCGCCATATGCCATGAGGTGAACCAGCCATTAATGGCGATATTCGGGTTGTCGGAAATCATTTCAATGGATGTGCCGGAAGAGAATCCGGCACGGGAAAAAATTGCCAAAATATTGGATCAGGCTGAAAAAATCGGACAGATAACGCGTAAACTCATGAACATAACAAAATATGAAACCAAGGACTACCTCAACGGGAAGATAATCGACATCGACAAAGCCGCCGAGTAGATTATGGCAATAATCTATTCGTAGCAGGTTAATCTATTCTTTGCCCGGTTTCGCCCACTTATTTTCAACCGTCAGGACACCGCTTACGCCGCAATTCGAACACTCGATCGTTATCGGTCTTTCGTCCGTGGTGATCTCTATCGGGGTCATACACTGCGGGTGAGGGCAATCAATGGTTACCTGAGGAACAGCAGCATCCTCTACAGGAACCTCTTGTTGGTCAGGATCTTCTTCAGAAGTCTCCTGTTGATGAGCATCCGCTTCGAAGGGCTCTTCGTGAGCGGCACCCCTGATAAACGCGATGATTGCCCGGCGAACGTTTTCACGGTCGTCTTCTACACCAAGGGCCTTCAGTTTTTCGTACTCATCCCTTGTAATTACAACTCTCACTTCAAGTGTATGAGAATTTTCCAGGGCCGTGTTCAATTCTTCTAAAGCTGTAGCCAGATTTGTAAATTTCATCTCGCCGGCCTGGATTTTTTCCTGAATCCGCTTTGTCAAATCTTCGACTGAAAGCCATTCTCCATCAACATTTATTGTACCGTCGTCTAACCGAATTTCTCTCATGCCAGCACCTCTCTTTTCATTTGACAGATGAAGGTTCCCTTCCACAAGCACAACCTGCAGCCAGTTCTTTCTGATTACATATATCCCAAATTCCAAAAAAAATCAAAAAGGCAACTCCTCAATAATCGATTTGCCCTGTTGAAATTAGAATTCGTTGACGCCGATTCCCAACGATCTAAGGGTGTGCAGAATATTGGGAACGGCATCAATTAACTGGAATTCAAACACATTCAAACGAAGCCGACGGATAAAAAGACCATTTCGGATTTCAACGGGTTCATCTCTGACAATCCGGCAGTCAAGAAGCTCCTCGGTGGTTTTTATCTTTCCGAAAGACACATAAACGGTTATCGACCTTACGCATCAGGGTACTGTGTTGTTCAGCCCGACAAATGTACCGCCGTTTCGCTGGCACAAAACGCGCATCAGGGTGGCGAACCGTTCCCCTGTGTTTCCGCGCTGACTGGTTCTATCCATAACGACCGGAAAACCCACGGCGTGAATCCGGACGCGGCGGGAACCGTCTTTTGCCGCTCTGTTTATCCTGTCCACTTCGTCAACGACCGGTTGGATTGCCGCGCCGCTGAACTCGTCGCCGAATACGTACAGGCTTATTTTTTTATCTGCCGAATAGAACATCCTGATCGCCGCCGTGACACCTTCCACCGGGCTGCTGTTGCTGAAAGCGCGCCAGGAACCGATGGCGGAAACGATCGCCCTGCGGCGGGCGGGAGTGTCCGGTATCCACTTCCCGGCATACTGGGAAAAGAGAAAATTGCCCATATCGTTCATTATCTGAATACCCTTGACTTTTGGATAGATATCGAGCGTCTCCTGCATCTTTTTCTGTACCATGCCCCAGGCGTATCGCTGCATACTGCCGGATGTATCAATAATGAAAATGATGTACTCGCTGTCCACCGGAATGCCGCCCACCTCGCTGGTGGTTTTTTTCGGCAGGCTTTTCAGAAGCCGCCGCATTTCTTCTGTGAGCTCCTGTCGCGCCCGGGCCAGTTTTCCCTCGATAATATTCTGAACCTCGGCGTCGTCCTTGGACGCGGCGAATTGCCCTTCGACATTCGAAAGATCCCCCTGGAGACGGGCAAGTTTTTTCGATTCTTCGGACAGCTGCTCTTTTTTCGCCGTCAGATCACGGTTCAGGATCCGGGTTTCACCCCGGATTTCAAACAGCTCTTTCTCCAGCCGCACAATTTCAGACTGCATGTCCTTTTTGATTTCTTCAATGACCACCGGTTCGGCAAATTTTGACAACACAAACAGCAGGATAATTGCACCGAATCCGCAGCAGATGCAATCAAGGAAGGAAAGGCTGAACACGTCTATGTCACGTCTCCGGGTTTTCATCACTACGGCCAATTTTTCGAAGGACAGAAAAAAGATCCCCTGGTTTTCCTGGCCAGGCGCCAGTACGCGTCCGCGGCAAGCGGATCTCCCTCCATGGGATAAAGAATAACGTTTACCGGCACCCGGTCCGGCAGTTCCTTAATCGCCTCGTTAAACAAAGCGACGCGTTTTTCGCTGGCAACCCTCGTTCGCCACGGTTTGCTGCCGCCCATGGTCGGCAGGCTGTCGGAAAGCAGAAAGATGTTGTCCGGCGCCGGCGTCATTTTCCCCATGGCCTTGAACGCGTTCAGCAGGCTGGTCCCTTTTTCCGGAACAACCCGGTGCATAGCTTCCGCCGCCCGGTTCAATTGGTCCACGTTCCCCGCATTCAGCCAGGTCCCGTCTGTATCAAGGACCAGCGGACGCGCGGTTTCGTTGAATGTGTATATTTGAAATTCACTGGTTGCCGGAAGGCGCGTCGTCAACCAGTCGATGGTCTTCACCACCTGTATCCACTTGGGGGCATTTAACTTCTGTCTGTCGTCCAAATTTCGTCGTCGGATTATCTCTACAATGGTTTCATCCAGCATGCTTGCAGAGGTGTCCACCAGAACAAAGATACGCTTTCCGCCCATTTTCAGATCGGTGAGATAATGGCGGTCACCCTGCCCGGGAAACGGACGCAGCGCAGCGCCCATTTCATCCTCTGTTTTGGCCCCGGCTTTTAATCGCCGGAGTTCCTCTTCCAGTGATTTTAAATCGGATTTTAGTTTGTTTGTGTGTGCCCGGGTGGCCAGGGTTTCCTTGTCTCTGTCCGCCAGTTCCGTCTTTTGTGTGTTTACTATTTCGATGATCTCACGGGATCGCCCCCGGGTCGTCACCCGTTCGATTTCGACTTGCTCAATGGTGTTTCGTGCCTCGACCAGATGTTTTTTGCCGTCCAAAACCTGTTTTTCCAGTTTGTTCACCTCTGAACGCAGGTCCGAAGTGACGGTTTCCCGCTGAGCGGCGCTCTTCGCGCTCACCAGGACAAACAGAAGAATGATCGCACCCAGCCCGCAGCAGATGCTGTCGATAAAAGACAGGCTGAACACATTTAATTTTCTACGTTTCATCGGTATTCTTGCAGGCAATAAGCCGGAGGGTTTCTCCGGATGTTCCCAACCGGATTGTCTGGCCGAGACTCAGAACGACGGTCCTTTCAACCCGTTCATTGTCCACAAACGTTCCCCGGTCGCTGTAATTCGTCAAGACAATCGAGTCCGCACTCAACCCTACCACGCAATGCTTTCCGGAAACCCCGGAAGTCTGTATCCGGATGGCAGTACGTTGCCCGTCCCTGCGCTCATCGCCGCCGATGATGATCGGTTTTTCGGAAAGCGGATACGCCACATTGCCGTGGAGAAGATGGGTCGGCCGCGGCATATCGTGAGTCTTATGCTGAGAGAGGCGGGGCGTTTCCCTCCCTTCCCGAAGCCATGGGCGGCTGGTAAAAAAGGACACGCCTTGCCCGGAGTGACCATCCGCCAGACGGCCGCCGAGTTGCAGAACACCCATTGCGCCGGATCCGGGCTCGAGTTCGATGATCTCGCAATCGTCCATTTCCGACAGTCTGTCCTTCAATCCCGGCAGGGAGGCGATTCGATGCGTGGCCTGAAGAACCGCCGCGCAATCGTGTTTGCCGTTCTGAACCCGCATTTTTTCAACAAGGTGGCGGATTTGATCGTACACCGCAGCGGCCTTCTGCTCCAGAAGATCCCGGAGCAGGGTGATACGATAGGTGTGGTTCCCGTGCGATACTTCCAGCAAGAAGGATTCGTTTGTTTTGAAAATTTCCAGAACGTCGGGCAGGCGGTCGTACAGGTCCTGCTCGGTGGATGCTTTGTGAAGCGGATCGAACCGCGTGGTCCGAACAAATTCCGCGGCAATGGTCTCCACCCAGCTCCGGTAAAGTTGTTCCAGGCCGATTTCCTGGACGGCCAGCGACTGCTCCCGGGTTAGCTCCTCGCCCTGGTGAAGATAGGTGAGCTCGAACCGGTGCATGTGGATGTCCAGATGCAGCAGCATTGCACCGGGCCGGGGGTCAACCGACGCGGCGATGGGCAGGGGCACAAATCCGCTGACAGGCATCGAAAGCTCCCGGGCCATGCCCAGAATAAGCCCCAATTGCTCCCGCCCGAAATAATCCGGCACGGCGACGGTCACCTCGTCTCCATGCGCTTTAACGTTATCCCATATGCGGGACAGGTGGGCGCAGGCGATTTCCGCATGGTTCTGCGAGTGCCGGTTCTTCTTTTCCAGGGGGTGCGTGTTCAACTGGTCCCAGAATCTGTTGTTGGCCTGAAGCGGGAGCAGGTGTGCTTTTCGCGCCGCCGATCTTCCGACGCGAAGACGCGTCTTCTCCGGAATGGCGTATCCGGGGCTTTCATGCGCATTTTCATCGACCGCCAACAACTTCGGCGGGTTATCGCCTGCAGCCATGATTCCGGCGTCGCTCAGTTCAAGTCCGAGAAGCGTCATTTAAGTGCTCCATTGGGTAACTTATTGAAAGTGTAAATGCCTTGTCAAATTCTCCTCGCAATACGCCTCGGTATCCAGCACATATCTTTCCTGCATCAGCTGCAGCTGGTGAAGCATGAACATGAGGACAATGCTGATAAGAAGCGCGATCAGGGTAGAGTTGAAGGCCACGCCCAGGCTGCGTGTGACACCGAAGATCTCTCCCTCGATGGCCTGGTAGGCCAGCCCGAGCGCGTCGCCGATACCCCGGACCGTGCCGATAAACCCGATGGAGGGAATGGCCCAGGCAATATACCGGATCATGGACAGCTCGGATTCCAGCCGTTCGCCTTCGGCGGCGCAGTAGGCGCGGGTGGCATCCGCGACGTCTTGAACATTGCGTGTGGAACTGAATCTCTGCAAACCCGCCAGCAATGCTCTCGGAAGCAGTCCGTTCCGCTCGTAAGGCTGGAGCGCCTGAATCTGACGGGACAGTTCCCGAGTGTCTTCAGGCAGGATCCGCAATCCTTCGGCCAGCGGAATCAGCTCTCTGTGCAACAAGGACCGGTGTCGTATGGTGGTGACGGCTTTAAAGGCCATGATGGCCAGCGCCCAGAACATGAGAATGAAACACGCTTCCTGTTCATAGTCCCGAATCAGCACGTAGACCGATCGTTCCGTGGACTGCGTTTTGTCCTTTTCCATGGCGGCGGCCTGCCGGGAAAGGATCGCGTCCGCTTTGGGACGTATGACGCCCACATAAGCGCCATGGACAAAAATGAAAATCAAAACAAGGGAGAACAGCTGATACATAAACTCGGTCGAGATTGGAAATGTCTTTTTCATGGTTGTTCCCGTCTACAAGGTTTAAATGGGGTAAAGCATATCAGGTCAACGCATCATTCTCTGCTCGCTATGCCCCCTGCGCCATGCGCTCTGCCGTCTCAAATGTCGCAGGGAAAATCCACCCCCTGGTCCGCCGGAATCTTTTCCGAAGGAACAAACGGTTTTATCTGTTTTGCTTTTTCGGGGGCCTTCTTCTCATCGGTTCCGGCTTCCGTGCCTGATGCGTCTTCTCCGTCCCTTGCGGTATCACCGGCTGCATTTCCGCCCGTTGTCTCTTTTTCGTTATTTTGTGCGGAATACATGTCCGAACGATGGGTTGATCCGTCATCCTGTGTAAAATGGCGTTCAGGGACGGTTTCCGAATAGGTTTTTACCGGAAAAAGCATGCAGAATGTCACAATTATGATGAAATACCGGATTGTCATGATTATTCCAAATACCTGCAAACCCGAAACCCGACATCCTCTCGCCTGTCGTTGCCGTAACCACGGTATGTCAGGCGCAGGGTGCTGATGCTTCCGTTCTGCCAGCTGGAACCCCGGATCACATGGTGTTTGCCTTCACGGGGACCGCCCGGGTCCACATAGGTCTTTTCAGGATCATGGCTGTAAAGGGTATAATAGTCCGTGCACCACTCCGCCGCATTCCCCCCCATATCATACAAGTCCAGTTGATTGGGTTTGAATCTGCCGGGTGGTGCGGCAACGGCATATCCGTCATTGTACCCTTCGATAATGTTAGACAGCAAGTCCTTTGCGGATTGATCGGAAAAATTTCCGGATGATCGTTCCGGGGGGAAATTTTGACCCCATGGATATTTCAGCAGGGTCTGTTTGTCGACATACCGGGCGCAGTATTCCCACTCCGCTTCGGTCGGCAGGCGGTAGCCGGCGTTGGGCGGGTCGACGGCGACCAGCATATCTCCCTTTTTAATGTAGGAGGGCGGCAAAGACTCCTTTTCACTGAGCCAGTTGCAGAACCGGACCGCCTCTTCCCAGGTCACGCGAACAACAGGCTGGTCAGCATCGTTCAGACGGTGAGATTTAAATACGCCTGAATTGTGAAGGGGCATGAATTCTTTGAATTCTTTGTTCGTGACCTCTCTGGCACCCAGGTAAAACAGCCGCTTCAGATCGATACTTCTCAGGGTCTCATTGGCCCTTCTTCCCTGTTCTCTGCGAGAAGATCCCATAATGAAGGGCCCGGGATGAATCAAATTCAACCGGTGGCCCGTTTTCGTCGTGATCGAATCCGGCGGGGCTTTTTCAGGCGTTTCTTCGCCGATTAACGCGATCTTCAGTTGTTTGGGGAACCCGGGCTGCGGCGTGATCCGGGTGCGGAAAGACCGGTATCCTTTCTTCCTGAATTCAAGGGTCTGCTCCACCGCGACCAGACGCAGCTCCTTCGGCGCAGCACCCATTGATCTGCCGTCCACCAGCAGTTCGGCATCGGGCGGTTCCACCATAAGGTGCACGGTTCCTTCTACGGATTTTAAACTCATCTTGAGCTGTTTGGATTCATCCGGCGAAATCCGTACCTTGCGGGTTGTCTTTTCATAACCCGCTTTCGAAATTTGAAGCACGTGATCTTCCGACGGGGAAAGATCTGTCACAAGCGGGGTTCGACCGACAAATACGCCGGCAATCATTACATTCGCACCCGCCGGGTCCGTCTCGACGGTCAATCTGCCGTCCGCCGGCTGTAGCCGGATGTTCGCTATTTCCTGGGGTTCATCCGGCTTGACGACCAGGCTCCGTGTCCATGTTTTATGCAGGTCAGCACTGATTTCCATCGTGTAAATACCGGCCGCCAGCTGAACACGCAGCGGTGTGATGCCCAACGATCTTCCATCGACCTTCACCTCCGCGCCCGGAGGCTCGGAACTGACGGCAATGTCCGACCATCCCGGGGACATCGCCAGATTCACCGTCTGAAGCTCATTGCACCCGCGTACGTCAACCGCTCTCTTCACGTCCTGATAATTTTCAGTACGAATTTCAAGTGTCCGCAATCCCTTCGCCGTTTCAAGGCCCTCTGCCGGTGTGCGCCCGGCCTCGGTACCGTCAACGAACACTCGCGCGCCCTCAATCCGATTTTCCGTATCACCCGATCGGTGTGCGTGCACCGTGAGACGCCCGGGCTGTTCGCGCATAGTGAAATTCAGACTCTGGTGTTTTTCCGAATCGATCTGGAAGGCCCGGTCAAGCGGGTGAAAGCAGGATTTGAAGGCCGTCAACCTGTACTTCCCGGGCCGCATGAGATAGTAATCGCCGACCCGGGGCGTGAATACACCCCCGGAAATCGAAATGCGATCGGGAGCAGGTGTTACTGCAATCACGACCTGACGGGCCGTAAAGACAAACCAGGCAGAAGCAAAAAGCAAAATCAGGGCCGCACCGAAAAGAACGCCTGCAAGCCCTTTTGCAACAGCAACCGGCTTTAACTTTCGGCGGGGCTGTCCGGACCGGAAGGAGATCGGTTCGATCCGTATCGGTCCGGTCGATATTTTTTCTCCGTGTTTTTCCCGAATCTTGTCCATCAATTTGAGAACCTCAACGCTTCACGGCAGTTTATAACCACCCCTAAAAGGGGTGGCTTGATACCGACCCTGAAAGGGTCTAATACAAATCTCTCACAGAGTTCACAGAGGCCGCAGAGTTTTATAACTCAAATGGTCATCATTCAATCCCTCCGTCAGCTATGATTATTTTACCTGATTTTTCCTCTTAAAAAATCAGGTAAAAACTTATCTCATCTCTGAGGGCTCGAGCGATCCCGATTTGTCGGGAGAGCGGGCGAGAGCCCCTTGGTACACCAGGTCATCTGCAGAGCAAAGCCGGGACCTTCCGCTTGGCCGAATGTTTAAGGCTCCACTTTGTCTGTACACATCACGGTTACCCGCATTGATTCCTGCCCGGGCTTGACGACAATCGTCTCCCGGACATCCCTGTATCCGTTCCGAGAGCCCGCCAGCGTGTATGTCCCCGGCCTCAGCGATAATTCATACGAAGAAAACCGGCCCAGTCTGCCGACCTTATAGACGACGACGTCCGTTAAATTGTCAGATTCGATCGTCACTTTAGCGGGTGTCCGGGCAGCCGTCACAAGCGTTTTCAATTCATCCGTCCGGGCCTTGAGGCGCGGCCCTTTCGGCTGCAGCTTTTCGGCTTCGTCAATCAAAAGCAAGGCATTTTGCAGCTGCGGGTCCGATTCCAGCGCGTCCGGCGTCGTGAGGAAAAATGCAACCCGCCTGGCCACCCGAATCCGTTCCAGAGAACGTTCTCTTCCGTTAACGGCAAAGCGGATATCGGGGTCGATTTCAAGAACTGCAAGATACGATTCGAGCGCCTGCTCCCAGTCTTCCGCCTGTTCGGCGCGCATCGCTTTTTGCTTCAGGATCTCAATCTTTTCCAGCTGAATCGCCTGGTCAACCTGCGCCAGAGCTTCCCGCGCCTCGCGTGAATCGGGCCGGAACGATTTTGCCGTCAACAGCGCACTTCTGGCGCTTTGATAATTGCCGTCGTGATACGCCGTCAGCCCGTCCGCCATAAGTTTTTGAAACTGTTCGCCGGCAATCCGTTCTTTTACCCGGTTCAAAGCCTTTTGCGCTTCCATCGATTCAGGGTCTGACTTCACAGCCGCCCGGTAATCGGCAAGGGCGAAAGCAAACCGCTTGTCGGCCTCATGCTGTTTACCCGATTCCATCAGGCGGTTCACATCATCAATCTTTGCGGATTCAATCGCCTGCTCCGGTTCAATTGCCTGCCGCTCCAGGGGAGCGGAAGCCTGTTCTGCAGCAATGTCCGTCTTCTGCGAGGTCTTTTCGGCATCATCCAAACCCTCTTTTTCTCGGCCGTATGCTTCGAATCGCGTTATCCGAACGGTTTCTTCGGCCATATTCACCGGATGCCTTGACAAATGGCGGATGAAAACAAGGCCGCCTCCGGCCACTGCCGCCAGAACCAGGAACAGGAATAAACCGATTGTCCTCGATGACCGGAACGGGTGGGATGCGTCCGTTTTCCCGCTTGGGCGGCGCACCTCGAGGGGCGTGATTATCTCAACGTTGAGATCGGAAGCATTTTGATCCCGGGTGGGCCGGGTGGATTTTTCGGACGGCATGGTTGGATTTGTCGTTCAATGCTATTCGGCGTTTTCAGGTTCTTTCTCTGTTCCCTTTTCCGCTGCGGCATCCGGATCAAAACCGGTTTCCGCGATGTATATCTGACGCAGCAATTCCCGCCAGCGGTTAAACTGCTCTTCGGCCGATCCGGTTAACTCGTACTGTTTGCCCTCGAACTCCATGACAACAGGCCGCATCTCGCTCTCAAAAGATTCGCTGAGTTCCTTTATCGATGCCGAGTGTATCTCGGCCTGCTTTGAGATGTTGAACCCGTCGATGAGCACCTGGCCGCCGATCAGGATCATGCCCACCTGAAGCGCCCCGGTGTGGTTTACATCTCCCGCGTTCAGGGCGACGGCACCCACCATCAGGAGCGCGCCCGAAAGCTTGCGCATCATGGCTTCCCGCTTTATTTTTTTGATCGCCTGTATTTCCTGGTAATTGAGCTTTCGCCAGTCCTCGTATGAGGGCCACATTGCATGATAATAAACGTCATAGTATTCGTTCAACGTGTCCACATACATATTTTCACGCTCCCGTATCCTGAGCAGGCGCGTCATCATGGGATCCGCATCAGTGGGGAGACGATTGACGGTGATGATGTCCTTTTTATCCTTCGCCAGATACCCGGTGTAGATGGACGGGACAAAATTCTCTGCAAATGTCAATTTCGAGACAGTACGGATGTTCCGGATGGCCAAGGGTGAGAGCTGCATCCGGTAGGCGCTCATGTCATTGCAGATCGCATTGTATACATCCTGAAACGCGTCCTTTTCACCCGCCAGGTTTCCGGAATAAAACGCCGACGCAGCTTCGGATTCATAGGTTTTACTGAGCCATGTTTTCCCGGTGGCATCGACCACATCGATGTGAAGTACCAGATGCTCCCCGTTTGACGCAACAATCTTGCCGCTGACCAGAACATCGATGTCTTCTGTTTTAGCGGGAAACACGCGTACGGCGCCCCAGTAGCTGCTCTGCTGCAGTGTATTTTTCAGATGATACGGGATGAAATGGCGTTCCGCCTTCCTGATTTCCGAGCTGGTGCGTTCTTCTTCAGCCTGCTTCTCCGAAATCTCGTCCGATTCAAACACCTGAATCCCGACGTCCAGCAACCGTTCTTCTGGAATTTCACTCTGCGCTTTCATCATGGTCGTTGGACCGATCTTTTGGGAATGATAGCCGGCGCATCCCGCGAGCAGAATGAAGATAGAACTAATTGCCAGTATTGTCCTTATATTGTTCATATTCTTTCCAGAGCTTTTCCCTGAGTTCGGGATCGGCCTCTTTCTCTGCGGCCTCTCGCAGCTGCCTGGCCACGATATCATCCCCCCGGGGATCGTAGCGATTTTTGGGATGGCGTTCGGAACCTTCCACCCCATCCCGGGATTTGTGCGGTGCGGTCACCCCGCCATCTTCTCTGTCTTTTCCGGACTCCGTTTCCTTTCCGCCTTCTGGGGCGACTTCGGCCGCTTCTTCTGTTCTTTGCCCGCCGTTCGAGCCCTGATCGGATTCGACGGTGTCTCCTTCGGCATCGGCATCGATCTCGATGCCTTTTTCACGCAACCGTTCCGCCGCGGCCGCAGCTTCCCCGGCCAGATCCTGTATCCTTTCCGACGATTTTACACGTATCAAATCCAATTCAACAAGCAGCATTTCGTCGAATTCGGCCAGAGCGCCGTCCAGTTGACGATCCAGCACAACCAGGTCGTCAACGACCTGTTCCTCAGGAATTGCAGGGCTCGGCATGTCTTTTTCCCCGTCGGCCTGAACGGTTCTTTCAGGCACTTTCAGGGTATCATACCTGGCATTCAGCGCTTCCATTTTCGCCACCAGCGTCCGGTTTTCATCCACCATGGCCTGCACGCGTTTCAGATACAGTGAATAGTCTTCCATGATATCCGGCGCCGCAGCGCCTGATTTTTTCAGTTTGTCCAGCGCTGCGGCAATTCGTTCTTCAGTGGCGATGCTGATACGCAAATCCCTGCGAGCCGTTTCAAGAACGGATTCAATCTCCTGCCGGGTAGCGGCATACGCGCTTACTGAAAAAACAATCAGAAAAAAGATGATAAGGCCGGTATTTTTCCACATGGAAGCAATCATATGAGTGGCGGTATTCCGTCGCTGGAAAAACAATTAATAAAATCGTTTTACCTGAATCTTGCATGCAAAATCAGGTGGTGCGATTATATCAAATTTTGGTTTTAAGTGCGCGCTGGAGCTTCTCTGCCAGCGGATTCATGGATTTTTGATCCTCCGCTATAAAATCTTTCCAATTGCCCTCATCCGTCGCATCCGACGGGCCCAGGGTGATCCTCCTTTCTCCCGCATGGATCTTTTCTACAATAACTCTCAGCGGATCACCCTCTTTTAGTTTTTCTATCGCTCCGGGGTGAGAGGATTTGAGCATACTGCTTTTCGGAAGCAGACCGGTGACACCGGGTTCCAGCGTGACAAAATAGCCGAAGCTCTCTTTCTTTTCGATGGAACCTTCAACAGCCTGACCGACCCGGTATTTTTCCGACACATTGAGCCACGGATCGCCCTCCGCATCCCGCAGGCTCAAACTGATGCGCCGGTTGTCCGGGTCGCACGATTTGATCATTACGGAAACCGTTTGTCCTGGGCTGACGACATCTTCCGGATAGATGATGCGCTTGATGTAACTCATTTCACTGATATGAACCAGGCCTTCAATTCCCGGGGCGATTTCAACAAAGGCACCAAATTTTGCGCATCGGGTAACTTTACCGGTAACCTTATCCCCGATTCGGAAGCGATCCGGCACCGTGTCCCACGGGTCCCTTCCCGCCTGTTTGACAGACAGGGTGATTCTTTTACGGTTCGGGGTGTCGCCGGCCTGCATGTCGATAATCTTCACCGCAACGGTTTCCCCGGTCGAGACGATTTCACCGGAGTTCTCGACTCGTGACCAGCCCAGTTCGGAAATATGAACCATCCCCTCCACGCCCGGAGCCAGTTCGACAAAAGCCCCGTAGGGCATGACCCGGGTTATCCGGCCTTCGAGAATCGAACCGACCTCAAGTTTTTCATAAAATTCTTCCGCGGATTTCCGTTGCTCCCGTTCCAGCAATTTCCGCCGGGAAACAACGATATTCCTGCCGTTCTCCTCGAATTGCGTTATGAGAAAACGGCATGCCTGCCCGATATAGTCATCGGGTGATCCCGTAAATCCAAGATCGATCTGACTGATCGGGCAAAACGCTCTCCGGTTCAGAATCTCTACATTGAATCCTCCCTTGCAGGCCTGGATCACCTTTCCTTTCACCGGGATCTCATCCTCGCAGGCATTTCTCAGGATATCAAGTCCGCCGATACCGGAGAGCGCCCTGGAAAGCGTGACTTCGCTTTCATCCATGGATACGACATAAAGGTCGATAGAATCTCCCTCTCCGAGGCGCAGCTCTCCCTTTTCATCTAGAAGCTCTGCTTTATCAACGGCGCCGTCAATCTTTCCACCGATATCGACAAACACGACGTCTTTGCCGATGGACAGTATTTTTCCATTGATCTTGTCGCCCACCCGAAAATTCTCACCGGCTGTACCACTGTAAGATTCCAAAAGCGACGCAAAATCCTCTTCTTCAAAACCGTTTTCCGTATGGTCAACATTTTTCGGCATTGTACACATTCCTCGAGATTGGATGAAGTTCCCGTACCGCCCTCAGGATAGCAAAGATGCTCGATAAATCAAACGGAATATCTCAGCCGGCTTTACAAACCGCATCGCCAACCTCCATAACCCCTATTTTTTATGGGCATTTAGTTGGTGATAAATCAGGCTTGATTTCGTTTGTAATTTTTTGTACTTAAAATTTCACGCGTGCCGCCCGTCTTTAAGAAAGACAATTATACAGCGTTAACATTTTCTTTGAGTAACGGCGGCCTTTTCCGTGAACATTTCACTTGCCAACGCATTTGACCACCGGTGATCGCAATGAAAAAAAAATTTACGGCAGGAAATTCAATCGCTCATAAAGGAGATAGAAATTCATCGCTCTCACAGTTTATTTTCGGAAGCAAAGGAAAAATGCGAAAAACTGGCGCTGAAGATACGGCAAAGCAAGGGTCTTAAAAATAAAACAATGTTTTTGGACTTGATCACAAGTAAAATCAAAGGGCTGGAAAGCGACATCCGCAGATTTGAATCGGCCGGGGCATCGGTCCAAATGTCGTCAACGGAACAGGATATCATCAAGAAGCTGTTTCATCTCCCCATCGAAAGTAAAAACGATTCATCCGTCGTGGCAGGAGCCGAAGGGTTGCTTGTGTTCGGACAATTCGAAAAGGCCTTGAACGAATTCAACGAATTATTAAAAGAAGACTCCATGAAAGTCCCCGCGGCAAAAAATATTTTAAGGTGCCACCTGGGGCTCTGTTCCATAGACACCGCGGTACCCGGTCTGAAATGTTATGTGTTAATACCTGAATTTTGCACGGAAATAGCGATAAACGCCAATCCGGTTTAGAAATTTTTCAAACCGATAGTAATCAGAAAGAAAATTATTCCTTAAAAAAAGTCGCTTGT
>JBDRPF010000033.1:0-17297 GCA_043827325.1 Pseudomonadota bacterium
CCCGTAAATGGCATTGTATTTGGCAACCAGCACCTGAAAGTTAATGTAAGTCCATTGAATAATCTGATACAAGGTTCCTGCAAACACGCCGCCGACAATTCCGGAACGAAAATCAACTCGAGTGTTGGGCAGAAAAATGTAAATCGTTGTGAAGAGAACCCAGACCAGGCCATAGGGTATCAGCTTTAAGAAGAAAAATATGATGGGGCTGAACAAACCGATCAGCGCGACCTTCTCGGTTATATGCTTAATCTGTGTGGTTATGAAAACGGTGACACTGCTCGACATAATGAGAAGAAAGGGGCAGATCAGCATGATGGAAAGATAATCGGTGATTTTTCTGCCAATGGATCGATGTTTTCTGATTTCCCATATCGCATTAAACGAGCCCTCGATGTGGCTTAATACTTTGATCACCGACCACAAGAGAACCGCGATACCGATGCCGGCGATAACACCGCCTTTGGTATTCTCGAGAAGTGTATTGGCAAACGCAATGACTTGGGTCAGCACCTCTTCTTGTCCGGGCAACTTTTCGTAGAGCAGGTTTTCAAGACGTTTTGCAAAACCAAACCCCTTGGCGATGCCAAAAGCCATGGCCGCTACGGGGACAATAGAGAGCAAGGAGTAGAAGGTGAGGGCCGATGCCCGCAGGGGGCATTTATCGTGATTAAATCCCTGTATTGTCAAAAAAAGAATCCGAAGCTGTTTGATGAAAAAGGCCTTCCGGCGGGGGAGATCTCTTAAACGGACCCGCCATATACCGGTTTTAAAAAAGTCGATAACCCTTGATCGGAAAACCACAATATCCACCATTGACATGGCCCCTTTGCTTTTACTCCCGGCGACGGCCGGTTGTGCTGCCTGTGATATTTAACCCGGTTAGAAGTTTGATAATACTTTCCTCCCCTGACAGATGTCAACACCTTATTATAATAGCGAATTACAATAGGTTTGCGGAGAATTACATGTTTTTTGTGAAACACCTTCGGAGATAAGTGTTTTACGGAAAATATAGGGGTTACAGGTGTTTGCCCAAAGCAAGCTGGTTTTTATTGATTGCCATGCGGAAGTTTGGGTGAACAAGTTCGGAATATTTTTCCGTGAAAGGGATATAGACCAGAAGGGCCTTTTTAAGGGTTATTCTAACATCTCTGAGCCTGGGAAACAGTTTGAGCGGCGGTTTTATAAAACTGGCAAGGGTGATTTTCAGGCTTTCGACGGCGTCTGCCAGCGGCAGCGTTACCGGACGGAGGTTGGTGTCCGCTATTTCATCGGACAGGTTCTCGCGGGGCTGAAACAGCGTCATGGATCGTGCAATGTTGAGAAACGTCTTTGGTCTAACCTTGAAACCCGGAGACCAGAAAAAAAACTCGATATCATGCCAGCTGTTGTGAACGGCCTTCGGCAGATTGGCGATCTTGACCAGATCCGCATACGATTCGAGCGCTATTTCAGAGACATCAGCCTTGATCCGCCAGAAGGGCAGATAAATTTTGTCTCCTGTTTTCCCCGGCATGAGTGCAAAATCAACTTTTTTGAACCTGTTTACACCCGGCTGCCAGGCCGAATTGCAGCTGCTGCAGGTCAATATCGTCGCATCCCGTTCACCGTGCAAATCCCAACCGCACTGCGGGCAGAGGGTGGGGATGAATCGGATGCTTGGTCCCGGCCGTTCCTGCGGAAAAGCCGTGACATCAAAATCGTCCGGCAGTTTCCGGGCGACCGGTTTGTTCAGAATCCCGTCGTAAAGTGAATTGCGGAAGTAGAAAGGCGAGTAGATGAGACTGAGCGTTTCGCCGACGTGCGACTGAAGAAAGACGGGATCAGGCAGCAACTCGCTGAAACTTTGCATAAATGTCTGAATCACCTGCGCAAAGGGGAGGGTCGGTTTTAAAAACCGTCCCGGAGTTTCGGGGGTTGAAAATTTGAGTTTCAGGGCCTGACTCCGGAGCCCGACCGAGGCGGGGAAGCAACGGGATTCCAGGGCCTGATGGCTGACGTCCACAAACCGGTGTTTGATCCCGTCGGAAACACAGGAGAAGATCATCCCCTTGAAGCGCCAGTAGGGAAAAAAGAACAGGGTCTTGTCTTCTGGCGCGGCATTTGGCAGCACGTAGCGGAAATAATCTTTCTGAAACATGTAGGACTTGACCCGGCAGTACTCACAGGTGAAGAGGCGGTCAGTTTCTTCCAGAACGGCCGGTGCGCCGCACTGGGGGCATTGGTGATCGATGCGTATGTTAATGCTTTTCTCCACACTGGTTGCAGTAGACGGCATCGGCGATGTTTTCACTGCCGCATTTCGGGCAAGTTTTTTGTTTTTGCGTTTCTTCCGTCGCATGGCCGCACCGTGAACAGAACTTTGCGCTGGGCGTCAGGTTTTTGCCGCATCGGACGCACTGACTGAAAACAAGCTGCTGATGGCCGCAGAACGGGCAGAACTTTGCATTCACGGGAATTGCATTGCGGCAATCCGGGCAGATCGGCTCCTGCCGGGCTTCTGTTTGACCGGCTCGGGGTTGTGCGCCGCTGAAGTATTGGGCAAACATGGCCGGCATCATCAATCCAAGCCCCATTCCCATTCCGGCTCCTGAACCGCCGTCTGATTCCGATGCCTTCTCCATGGCCATTGCCGCTTTCATTTGCATGAGTTTGTTCATATCCTGAAAAACACCCATGCGGCTTCGGTCGTCAATTGCCTGCTGGACTTCGGGCGGGGGAGTAACGGCGTTGATATAGAGATGATCCAGGCCGAGGCCGAAGCGGCTGAAATCCTTTTGAAGGCGAAGGGCAAGCCCTTCGGAAAGTTCATTGTATTTTGCCGGAAGATTCAGTACGGAGTCGATGGTTTCTCCCATGTAATCATTGAACCTGGATACGATGACCCTGTTCAGGTATTCCTCGACCTCCTGAGTGGTATAAATTCCCTGAGTCCCCACAAGGCTGTTGATAAATAATACGGGTTGGCGAACCTGAAGATTGAAAACCCCGAAAGCCCGGAGCCGAATCAGACCCAGTTCCGAATCCTTGAACGCCACCGGATCCCGCGTCCCCCATTTGAGGTTTGTAAATATTTTTAAATTCACGAAATAAACTTCAGCTCTCAGCGGACTGCTGAGCCCCCACGGAATGCTGATGATTTTGGTCAAAATTGGGATATTCGCAGTGGTCAAGGTGTGCCGGCCAGCACCAAAGGCATCTATGGCTTTGCCCTGATAGAAGAAGACCCCGGCCTGGTTTTCTCTGATGGTCAGCTGGGCGCCAAGTTTGATTTCTCCTGAACCGGTTTCCGGCAGCCTGTGCACAAGTTCTTTGCCTGTTTCGTCGAACCATTCCAGATTTTCCAAAAAAATGAGATTGTTTGTACCCATTTGAGGTTCCTCCTATCAGGTCGCATGCGGCAAGGTTTTCGTTTTGATCGGGAGGGTTCAATAATGCTTATAAAGCCCGGCGTCCCGAGTTCTTTCCGAGAAAGGTACCGGAGATCGGATGCTTAAATAGCTTGCAATTCAAAGGAAAATTGTTTAAAAGGTAGATTTTAGCTAATCTTTAGCCGAAGAACAAAAAGGGGTTAGCCGGGATGAGCTAATCTCTTATTTATTAATGGTACGCCTGGCAGGATTCGAACCTGCGGCCTACGGATTAGAAGTCCGTTGCTCTATCCAGCTGAGCTACAGGCGCACAAAGCACGAAGAGGGTGCATAGCATATACCCTGCCGGATGTCCATGATTCGTTTTACCGTTTCCCGACAGCTATAGGCGGGTACCCCGAGCAAATTGAACCCTATCATGAAAAGCGGTAGAAAAAAACAGAAAAAACCCCCGAGCAAGCGAGGCCACGAGGATGTTGCCCCGAAGCGTCGGTCTGAACTGAAATCGGAGGTCAAACGCGATGAAAAGGCGGTTGTCCGGTATGACCCGCTTCAGAGCTACCTGATGGAAATAAGCAAATACAAGCTTCTCACCAGGGATCAGGAAAAAGAGCTCGGCCAGAGAGTGCAGGAAAAAGGTGATATGGAAGCGGCATACGCCATGGTTACCGCCAATCTCAGGCTTGTGGTCAAAATCGCCCTGGAATTTCAGAGAGTCTGGATGCAGAATCTCCTGGATCTGATTCAGGAAGGTAATATCGGGCTCATGCAGGCGGTAAGAAAATTTGATCCATACAAGAATGTCAAATTTTCATACTATGCCTCCTTTTGGATAAAGGCTTACATACTCAAGTTCATTATGGACAACTGGCGGCTGGTTAAAATCGGTACGACACAGGGGCAGCGCAAGCTGTTTTTCAAGCTTAAGAAAGAAAAACAAAAATTGATCGACGAGGGGTTCGATCCCAAACCCAAGCTGCTTTCGGAACGACTGGGCGTCTCCGAGCGCGAAATCGTGGATATGGACCAGCGTCTCGACGGATGGGATGTTTCTTTGGATGCGCCGTTAAAGGAGGATTCGGATACGGAAAGGATTGACTTTATGAGTGCCGAAACCGAATCCGTGGAAGACAGGATGGCAAAGAAGGAGATGGAAATTCTTCTTCATGACAAGATTGCCGAGTTCAGAAAAACGATGACCAAAAGAGAACTTGAAATTTTTGACATGCGCATTTTCTCTGATTCGCCGGCCACGTTACAGGATATCGGAGATCGTTACAAGATCTCAAGGGAACGTGTCCGCCAGATAGAAAAAAATATCATCAAGAAGATGAGAGGATATTTTAAACAGGAAATACCCGACTTCGATTCTTATACCGAGCATAGTGCATTGGAGTAAAACCCGATCTGAACTATGTTCAATTCGAAAGACTCGCTATATTCTATTGCTTTCAGAATTGAATAATTCGTTTAACGTCACCCAAAACACCTCACACGTAATTTTTAAAGGTCGAGTTAAAATAATGCAGGATATTTTTCGCATGAATGCCCATTTTTTAAAACAGGCCATTACCGTTATAGCCGTCTTGTTTTTTGCGGGTTGTGTTGTAAACAGACCGTCGGCATCACCGTTTCGGGGAAAACCTTCCACTGCTTTTGAATCTGATGACAGGTATTACTACTTTACCCTGTCGCAGCTGCAAAAAAAGAAGGGTGATCTGCCTGAAGCAATCGAAGATCTCAAAAAGGCCATTTCAATCGATCCGGAGTCTTCTTTTTTACAAATGGAACTTGCAACTCTCTATTTACAGGAGAAAGACAGGGATAGCGCTTTAAGCGCTGTTGGAACGGTTATAGAAAAAGATCCGAATAATATAGAAGCTCTTGTTATTTATGGAAAGATTAAACAGAGCATGAACCATCTTGAGGATGCCAAAAAAGCATATGAAAAGATTATTGCCGCTGATCCGGAGCAGAGAGATATCTACTTCCTTCTTGGAAATCTTTATATGAACGACAATGATCTTAACGAAGCCTTCCGGGTATACCAGCAGCTTGTTGACAATTTTCCGGATTCGTATGCCGGTCATTTTTATATGGGAAAAATTATGGCGGAGCAGGGAAAACTGGCCGATGCGGAAGCGGAATTTCGGAAAACGCTGGATATAGAGCCGCGCCTTGAGGAACCGCATTTTGAATTGATTAAGATCTACAGAACCCTCGGGCAGGAGAATAAGGTCGTTCAAACATTTCTGGACATCCTGAAGATGAGCCCGGACAATATACAAGCAGCCATGGAACTTGGATATTACTACCATCAAAAAGGAAATGCAAAGGAGGCTGAAAAGCTGCTGAAACCCCTGGGCGAAAGGACCAAGGCGGAGGAGGAAATCCTGCGAAATGTTTTTCAGCTCTACCTGGATCCGAAGAATTACGATGCCGCCATCGTCGTCCTTGACGGCATGCTGAAAGGCGCACCGGGCAGTTCCGATATTCATTATGCTCAAGGACTTGCATACGATGGTAAAAATGATAGAGAGATGGCCATCGCGGAGCTTAAAAAGGTGGGGCCGGATTCACGGTTTTATCAGAATGCCGCGGTTCATATTTCGTTTCTGTACCAGGAACAGGGGAAAATTTCGGAAGCCATCGAATATTTGCAGGGCGTCATTCAGACCGTTCCTGACAATCCCGAGTTGTACCTTTATCTCGGTTCTTTTTACGAGGAGGCCGAAAAGTTCGATAAGGCGGAGGAAGTTCTAAAACACGGGCTTGAAATTGATTCAAACAGCTCGAGACTCTATTTTCGGATGGGTGTCGTTTATGACAAATGGGGCAGAAAAGAGGATTCCATTGAAGCCATGAAGGCTGTGATACGTCTCGACCCTAAAAATGCCAATGCCTTGAATTATCTCGGCTATACATACGCGGATTTGGGACAGAACCTGGACGAGGCCGAACGTCTTATCAAGGAGGCGTTAAAATACAAACCGGATGACGGCTATATTACGGACAGCCTGGGATGGGTCTATTTCAAAAAAGGGCATTTCGAAAAGGCGCTGGCAATTTTGGAAAAGGCCGTCATCCTCGTTCCCGATGACCCTATCATTCTGGAACATATCGGGGACGCCTATTTGGAGAACAACGACAAAGAAAACGCACTTAAATACTACAAGCGATCCCTGTTAAACAAGAAAACGGACGCAGCAGAAATTGAAAGGAAGATTCGGGAGCTCAACGGGCAAACACCTTAATAAAAGGAGATGTCTAATATCAAATTGTTTTCAACAGGTTACAAAAATTCCGGAACAGTGTGTTTTTTCACCGGCCTGATTCTGGCGGCGATTATTTTTTCTTCGGGGTGTGCCGGCATTACGGGAAGGGTCCCGGAGACCACCGGCCCCGGTGATCTGTATGACCCACAGGCGTTTATTTCGGCGTTGAAAGAAAAGAATGCCGATTTGAGATATTTCAAAGGTAAGGGAAAGATAACATACTGGGAAAATAATAAAAAAAACAGTGTTACCGGTGCCGCCTGGATCGGATTGAATCCCGACAGACTCCGGATCGCGCTCCGGAGCGTATCAGGGCAACCGCTGGTCAGTTTTGCAAGTGACGGCAAATGGTTTTATCTTTTTTTACATTCAGAGGGTCGTTTTTACAAAAAACGATCTTCGGATTCCAATCTGAAACGATTCATTTCAATCCCGATCGACTCCGCTGATATGGTTTCAATTTTATCCGGCCGAATCCCGGTCCGCAAACACAGCTCCGCCGCCATAATTAACACTGAATCCGGGAACGAATATATCCTCGTTTTAAAAAAGTGGTGGGGAGATGTTCTTGAAAAGATATATTTTGATGCGCTGACAGAAGATGTTTTCAAAATTGAAATGTTTTCGGGAAAAGGAACGCTGGGTTATCGCGCTGAATTATTTGAGATGCAAAATATAAATGGATACCGGATCCCTTCGCGCATGGTTTTTTCAACGGAGAACGGTTCTGTTTTTCAGCTTGATATTGACGAATACTGGGTCGATATTTCTGCTTCACCGTCAGTATTTCAGCTGACCCCTCCGGAGCAGGGACCGTGAAACCGCTTTTTTCTTAGGAGTGGTTTCAAAATTCTTATTAGAGCGGGAAAGATGGATAGCGTAGATGCCATTTGCTTTGCGGCAGATGCAACCGCATTTACTGGTCCGGGAGCCACACGGCGCGAAGCCGTGCGATAGTGGACGGACTGTTTGATTGACATCTTGCAGCGTTTTTATTGGAAGATCATGACAAAAACGAACGAAGTCATCGCTCTGGAAGCCCGGCTCAGAGGCTGTAAAAATGTCAAAACTTTAGGTGTTCGGACCAATTTTTCCGACTACGGTGCGGATGAGGCGGATCTCATTCGAAAAGCGAAGAAGATATACTATCCGACAACCTTTTACGCCGACCTGTTCGACGCAATGGGAAAGAAGACCTTTCCGAGCTATCATACGTATAAATTCGTTCAGGACAAGATCAAGCAGACAGCCCTGTTCGATCTGCTGAATATACCGCATCCCCGCACAAAAGTTTTCTACGGCAGCCGAAAGAAAAAAACGATTACGGACTATTTTGAATTTCCGTTTATCGCCAAAATCCCGAGGGGCTCCGCCATGGGAAGGGGCGTATACCTCATCAAGAACGAGGATGGGCTTCGTTCCTACTGCGATGAGAAAGCGCCTGCGTATATTCAGGAATACATGCCCATAGACAGAGACATCCGGGTCGTTGTCATCGGAACAAAGGTCGTCCACGCCTACTGGCGAATTGCTCCGGCAGGCGAATTCCGGAGCAACGTTGCCGTGGGCGGGACGGTCTGTTTGGATCCCGTGCCTCAGGAAGCCCTTGATCTGGCCGTTTATACCGCGCATGCCTGCCGCTGGGATGATGTGGGGATCGATGTCTGCTGTCATGACGACCGATATTATGTTCTTGAAGCGAATATGAAGTATGGCAAGGAAGGCTTTCGAAAGGCGGGGATAGATTACATCAAGCTTATGGAACGCCTGATCGAAAATGGAGAAATATAGATGGCCAAAGACATAAACGGTATGGATCTCAACAAAATGGAAGCCGCAATGTTGTCTGTCCGTGCCACGTTCAGCAAGTCGGGCATACGCCGTTTACATGAGGACCGTTTGGACAGGGACTATCGTCCGGCCTTCTCCGTGGATGTGGACCGGATACTGCATTCCCATGCCTACACGCGATATATCGACAAGACCCAGGTTTTTTATCTCATTGAGAACGATCATATTACGCATCGGGTGCTTCACGTCCAGCTGGTGTCCAGGATTGCCAGGACCATCGGCCGCTTTCTGGGATTGAACGGGGATCTTATCGAGGCGATCGCACTGGGACATGATATCGGCCATACGCCGTTCGGCCATGACGGTGAAAAATTTCTATCCGAAATTTGTGTGTCATACGGAATCGGGCTCTTTCAGCACAACGTTCAGAGCGTTCAATTTTTAGACAAAGTCGAGCGCAAAGGGGTCGGATGGAACCTGTGCCTTCAAACCCTTGACGGGATCCTTTGTCATGATGGAGAAATACACAATCAGACGCTTCAACCTGAAAGCAACAAAACATTTGAAACCCTGGAAGAAGAGATGGCTCTAAAAACGATTGTTCCCGAAACGCGACTGGTTCCCATGACCTTTGAAGGGTGTGTTGTCCGGATGGCGGATACCATCAGTTACATCGGACGGGACATAGAGGATGCCATACGGCTTGACATCATCGAAAGAGCCGAGCTTCCGGACATCTGCGTGAGACGCCTTGGAAACACAAATGGAACCATTGTGTACAATCTGGTGACCGATATCATCGGCAACAGTATCCAGAAGCCCTTTGTTGCGTTCACCCCGGAAATATCCGAGTCTTTAAAATGTTTGAAAGATTTTAATCTTGAACGGATCTACATGAATCCCAGAATAAAAACCCACCTGGACACCATTCAAACGCTTTTCAAATTCCTTTTTGAACGGTACATTCGAGATATTGAAAATGAAAATCGCTCGTCAAAAATATTTACCGGTTTTTTAAAAGATATGTCTGAAAGCTATATTGAAACCCACAGCAAGGTAGAGATCGTCAGAGATTTTATCGCCGGAATGACGGATCAGTATTTTCTGAGGCAGTGCCCCGAGCATATGCGGCCCAAACCCCTGATTTGCTGAAATCCGGACAGATCGGCGATGAAATAAAATCCAAAATCAAGACTGCTTTCGCAGGATAAAATGCATCAAAACCGATCCTATCGTTATTTGTTTCACGGAGACAGGCTGGCCTCCTTCAGAGTTGCGGTAAAGGAAACAGATCTTTTTGTGTATGCCGTAAAACCGCTTGAGGATATCACACGGGAGCTCATTTTGTTGTACCGGGGGTATATCGAGGCGTATATCCAAATGCACCCTGAATTTCTGATATCGCTGAAACCATTGCGCATCAGCGGACCGGCACCGATCATTGTAAAGGATATGGCATCGGCAGGTGAAGCTGCCGGTGTCGGCCCCATGGCTGCCGTTGCGGGAGCCATTGCCGAGCATGTGGGCAGGGGCCTGTTATCCCACACGGATGAGGTCATCGTTGAAAACGGGGGAGACGTCTTTATGCGCACCGATGGGGCGGTTACCGTCGGCATTTTTGCGGGGGCATCACCATTGAGTCTTCGAATCGGTTTGCGTCTCAATTGCGGAAAAAGGCCGTTTGCCGTTTGCACCTCATCGGGAACCGTTGGGCATTCGTTGAGCTTTGGAAAAGCCGATGCGGTGAGTGTCGTGTCTGAATCCTGCGCACTGGCGGATGCGGCAGCCACCGCCATCGGCAATTTCGTCGGTTCAAAGACGGATATCGGAAAGGCCATCGATTTTGGGAAATGTATTAAAGGGGTTACAGGGCTCGTTATCATCGTTGAAGAAGAGATCGGCCTATGGGGAGAGCTTGAGATCGTACCGCTCAACGGAGAAAAGGGTTGAGTTTTAAGCGCGAAAAGGGTAGATGAAACATGGATCGACTGCGGCTGTCGAGGGCTCGTGATTTACCGTGAAATAACGAAGAGGATTTATCATGAAGACGATGTGGGCCCCCTGGCGGATGGAATATATATTGGGCGATAAGGACAAAGGGTGTATATTCTGCAAGGCGCTGTCAGAACAGGATGACCTGACCCTGTACAAGGGCAGGGCGACCATGGTTGTGATGAACAAGTTCCCGTACATTAACGGCCATCTTCTGGTGGCGACCACCCGGCATGTTTCTTCTCTGGACCAGCTCGACAAAGACGAGACGGGAATCCTGCTTTTTACCGTCGAAAAGTGTATTGGAATATTGAAAAAAACAATGAACCCCGATGGATTCAATGTCGGACTTAATCTGGGGAGAGTGGCTGGTGCAGGCGTGGAGGAGCATCTACATTTTCATATTGTTCCCAGATGGTTCGGCGATACAAACGCACTCACGGTTTTCGCCGATGTGCGTGTCATTCCTGAACATATTGTCGCAACCTACAGAAATCTAAAACCGGACTTTGATAAATTAGAAATTAAATGGTGACGTTGAGGGGGGAAACTCTATGAAGAATGTTAAAATCGTTTTCTGGGCGATTGTTGCTTGTTTTATCGGCATACTTCTCTATTCAAACAAGGACTTTTTTTTAGCAAAGCAAGCGCTGAGTTTAAAAATGCCTTTTCTGGAACCCTATTATACCCCTGAATTGGCAAACGCGGTTTTTTTTCTCGCCTTTTTCCTTATTGGGTTCCTCATCGCTTATTTTTTCAACCTCTATGAACGGTTCAAATCCAAAAGGACGATCAAGAGTCTGGACGCCGAAGCGGCAATTCAACGCGAGGAGCTTACGAAGCTTAAAAGCGAACTGGATTCCATCAAGGGTGCCGCTCCGAGCAATGACGAAGCCTCTGTAGCACAAAGCGAATAGCCTTCCGTCAACCCCGGATCGAATTGGAGGGGCATGACCTGCGTCACAACCAGAGGATTTTAACCGCTTTCGGTAATCATATCGTTTAATTCATGAGTTTTTCCAAAACAACCCCCATGATAAAACAGTACTTGTCCATCAAGGAGAAGTACCCTGATGCGATTCTCTTTTACCGGATGGGAGATTTTTACGAAATGTTCTTCGATGACGCCGAGCTGGCGTCCGGGATACTCGGAATCACCTTAACTTCGCGGAACAAAAAAGATGAATTCCCGATTCCCATGTGCGGCATACCCTGTAAGGCGGTTAAGGGGTATATCGCGCGTTTGATACACCATGGGCACAAGGTGGCGATATGCGATCAGATTGAAAACCCGGCCTCGGCAAAGGGACTGGTAAAGAGGGATGTCGTCAGAGTCGTAACCCCGGGGATGATCATTGACGATGAACTGCTGGAAGAAAGATCGGACAATTTTATTCTCGCGGTCGCTCGTAAAAATGACTCGGTCGGACTGGGCTATCTTGATATTTCCACCGGAACGTTCCGTGTGTCCGAATCCAAAGACATTCACGCGCTTGTTGATGAGATCCATCGTATCGCACCCAGTGAAGTTCTTCTTCCGGAATCCTCAAAAAATGATCCTTTCTTTTCTCCGATGCTTGACGCGGTGTCGGGAAAATCCATAACCTTTTTGCGTGATGGTGCGTTTGAGTTCAGCGTCGGGCGCGAAAGGCTTGTCGACCAATTCAAAACCGTTTCTCTTGAAGGATTCGGATGTGAACAGCTGAAAGCCGGCGTGGGTGCGGCAGGTGCGCTGATCTTCTACGTACAAGACACCCAAAAACAAAAGGTCGAGCACCTGACGGGAATCGAGACCTATTCTCTCAGCAATTATCTTTTGCTTGACGACGTCAGTTGCCGGAATCTGGAGCTGCTACACAATATAAGAACGGGCACACGGCAGGGCACGCTGCTCAACGTGTTGGACCGGACCGTAACCGCAATGGGAGGGAGACTGCTGAACCGGTGGATAAGATACCCGTTGCTTGATGCCCGGGAAATTCAAGCAAGGTTCGATGCCGTCGGAGAAGCCAAGAAGAACAAGGATATTCGTAAGCGAATCCGGGAGAGCTTGAAGTCTGTTTACGATCTTGAGCGCCTTGGCAGCAAGATCTCCATGGGGCACTCAAACGCCAGAGATATTGTTGCGCTGAAGCGCTCCCTCAACAGCTTGCCCCACATATGGTCTTCACTCTCGCACCTGGAATCGGATATCTTTCAAAGTGACATTGACATTGATGATCTCAGTGCCCTGGCGAACCTGATCGAGGCCTGCATTCGCGAGGATGCGCCGCCGACCGTCAATGAAGGGGGGATGATCAAGACGGGTTTCAACAGCGAGCTGGATGAACTCATCCGGGTCAGCCGGGACGGTAAAAGCTGGCTTGCGGAACTGGAGGTCAGGGAAAAGGAACGGACCGGGATAGCTTCTCTCAAGGTCAGATACAACAAGGTTTTCGGGTACTATATAGAGATTCCGAAAACCCGTTCCAAAAGCGTTCCCGCAAACTACGTGCGCAAACAGACGCTGGTGAATGCCGAGCGTTACATCACGGATGAACTGAAGCAGTATGAAACAAAAGTTCTGGGTTCCGAAGACCGGAGGGCTGTGCTGGAATACGAAATCTTCAATGAAATCAGGAGCGAAGTTGTAAAACACAACATGGCCATTCAGGGGGCGGCCCGATTTCTTGCCGGCCTAGACTGCCTGCTTAATTTTGCAGAAATCGCGGATTTGAACGATTACAACAGGCCGGAGATCCATTCCGACGGCCATATCATTATTGAAGACGGGCGGCATCCGGTGGTGGAGAAGATGATCACCGGTGAACGTTTCGTTCCCAACAGCATCAGAGTGGATGACATTGAAAATCAAGTACTTATCATAACCGGTCCCAACATGGCGGGGAAATCCACGGTTTTGCGACAGGTGGCGCTTCTGGTTCTCATGGCCCAGATGGGGTCGTTCGTGCCCGCCGGAAAGGCCTCCATCAATATCACAGACAAGATATTTACCCGGGTCGGCGCTCTGGACAACCTTTCCCAGGGGCAGAGTACCTTTTTGGTGGAGATGCAGGAGACGGCAAACATTTTAAACAATGCCACCTGCCGGAGTCTCGTCATCATGGATGAAATCGGGAGAGGGACCAGCACTTTCGACGGTTTGAGCATTGCGTGGGCGGTTGCGGAATACCTGCACGACCTGAAAAACAAGGGAGTTAAAACCCTTTTTGCCACCCACTACCATGAACTGACGGAGCTCGAACAGACAAAGCCCCGCGTAAAAAATTACAACATAGCGGTCAAGGAATGGAACGATCGGATCATTTTTTTAAGAAAGCTGGTAGAAGGGGGCACAAACCGGAGCTACGGCATTCAGGTGGCCAGGCTGGCCGGCATCCCGGACGAAGTGGTCAAGCGGGCGAAAAGGATTCTTTTTGACATTGAAAATGATGAACACGGCTTGAAGGGCGCTTCATTTTTGATGCAAGGTCAGGGCGCCGGCGAAAAAAGACAGGAGCAGCTTGTCCTTTTTCGTAAACCGGACCACATGATTATCGATAAGCTGAAAAAGATCGATATTTCAAAAATGACGCCGCTCGATGCGTTGAACTTTTTAAATGAGATACAGGAGATGGTAAAAGATCTAAAAACATGATATCTGATTCAGGTTCCGAAGTGCTTTTTGCCCCCTTTCAGAGGGCTTCCTGCTGCCTCCCGTTCTGCGGGAGGAGCGCTCATTTTGGGCATCTTTCCACCGGGACGACCCGGAAACCGATCTGGAAAACTGAAATATGCGTAACAAAAGTGTACTAATATCCGGCCTGCTTGCATTCTGCTTTGTTTGCGCCATGCTGCCGCGCGTATCTGTGGCGGAAACAGCAAGGGATAAGTACACCGATGCCGAAGGGTGTTACAAGAAACTGCGCAACAATCCGAAAAAACAGAAATATCGAGACAGCTGGCTCTCATGCATTGAAAAGTTCCAGGACGCATACACCTATGACCCTGACGGTCCGTGGGCTCCCGCCGGTTTGTACATGTCCGGCCAGCTTTATGAAGAGCTTTATAAGCGCTCCGCTCTGCCCTCGGACAAAAAAGAGGCCCGGGATATATATGAGCGCATCATAAAGCGATTTCCCAACAGCCAATACCGGAAAAAGGCCGAAAAGGAGATCCGCGGCACTCCGCAAAAGGGGCAGCAGGCGTCTGCAACGAAAAAGGAGCGGCCCCCTGAACAGAAGGCCAATCCCGATCCCGCCGGAATGAGTGAAAGAGGACAATACGCGATCGCTGAAAACTGTTATGACGACCTTCGCAAGAACCCCGCCAGGCAGAAATACAGAGACAAATGGTTTTCCTGCATCGACAAGTACCAGGCGGTTTACGATCACGATCCCTCGGGCCCATGGGCGGCCGCCGGTCTGTACAAGACCGGAGAGCTTTACCAGGAACTCTATAAACATTCATTCAAAGCCTCCGACCGGGAACAGGCCCTGAATATCTATAATCAGATTGTTAAGGATTTCCCGAAAAGTCATTACAACAAAAAGGCCCTTGAAAAGCTGAAGGCTTTTTCTGATCCGGCTTCGCGAGAAAGCCTGCCTGGAGATGTCATCGCGGATGACGCGGAAGAAAAGGCGGTTCTCGACAGCATCGCAAGGGAAATAGAGAAATTGTCTTCGGCTCAAGCCCAGGCGGATAAAACAGCCAGCCGTGTTCAAGGGGGAGGCGCCTCGGTTCAGGGATTGCGATTCTGGTCCAACCCGAGTTACACCCGTGTCGTCATCGATGTCGATAACGAAACAACGTACACTCACCGCCTCCTCAAAAAGGACCCTTCCATCGAGAAGCCCCAGCGTCTGTACATTGATTTAGACAACAGCCGGCTTGGAGAAGACATTCAGAAGGTTATTCCCATCAATGACGATCTTCTCAGTGATGCGCGCGCAGGGCAGTTCACGCCCTATTTGGTTCGGGTCGTCGTTGATATCAAATCTTTTCAGACGTATAAGATCTTTTCCCTGAAGAATCCTTTCCGGATTGTGGTGGATGTGTGGGGGAAATACGCGCAGGGGGCAAAGCCTGAACCCCGGATGGACAAAAAAACCGCAAAGCCGCCTCCGGGGTCGCTGGCACGGCAGCTCGCGCTCGGGGTAAGACGGATTATCATTGATCCGGGGCACGGGGGGCGCGACTACGGAGCGCCGGGCTATTTAAAGGGTGTTCATGAAAAAAACGTTGTCCTTCAGATTTCCAGACGTCTTGCGAAACGTATCCGGGAAGACCTGGGGTTTGAGGTCATCCTGACCCGGGACAGTGACCGGAACCTCACACTCGAAGAGCGAACCGCCATTGCGAACACGAAAAACGCGGATCTGTTCATATCCATACACACCAATGCCGCCAAGGACCGTCGCGCATACGGTATCGAAACATTCTTTCTGAACCTTGCCACAGATGAAGATGCGATTCTGGTAGCGGCCCGGGAGAACGCAACTTCCACGAAAAACATCAGCGACCTGCAGACGATATTGAGCGACCTGATGCAGAACTCCAAAATCAATGAATCGAGCCGCCTGGCAACCCATGTGCAGAAATCCCTTCACACGGATATGCGAAAGAAATACACCGGAATAAAAAATAAAGGAGTGAAACAGGCGCCCTTTTACGTCCTGCTGGGTGCGCAGATGCCTGCCATACTCATTGAAACTTCCTTTATCAGCAATTCAAGAGAATGCAAGCGATTGACCAGCACGGAGTATCAGGATCAACTCAGTTCGGCTATTGTGAACGGGATCCGAAGTTATTTAAAGGAGCTAAACCCGACGGCATTGATGCGGTCGGACCCGAAGCCCGGCGCGTAGCCCGGATTCATTATTTACACGCCGGACAAAGTGAAACCCCACCGGGTCGTCAATGAAAGGATTTCATGTGTCGGTATGGATTTCAGGCCGAAAGCCATCATCAATCAGCATAAGTCATAGCAACTAAGACAGGATTACGGAGGTTCACCATGGCATACAACAATCTTATTTTTAACACCGAAAACAATATTGCAACCCTGACGTTCAACAGGCCGAAGGTCTTGAATGCATTGAATTCAGAACTGCTCGATGAATTCTCGCAGGCGTTGGACAACATCGCGGAAGATGAGGATATCCGGGTCCTTGTCCTTACGGGTGCGGGGGAAAAATCCTTTGTGGCAGGGGCGGATATCAAGGAGCTTGCCGGCTTTAATTCGCTTCAGGCGAAACGGTTTGCCGAAAAAGGCCATTTCATTTTAAATAAGCTCCAGGATTCCGGCACACCCGTCATTGCCGCGGTCAACGGTTTCTCCCTCGGCGGCGGCAGCGAAATCGCGCTGGCGTGTGATTTTATCTATGCCTCCGAAAACGCCATGTTCGGCCTGCCGGAAATTAATCTCGGCATCATTCCCGGCTTTGGCGGTACCCAGCGACTGCCCAGGCTGATCGGTAAGAACAGGGCCAAAGAAATGATATTCACCGGAAAGATGATTTCGGCTTCCGAAGCCGCGGCCATGGGGATTGTGAACAGGGTCTGCAAGCCGGAATCGCTCATGGAAGAAGTCTATGAAACCGCCGGGAACATCGCTTCAAAGGGAAAAGTGTCCCTTCGGGCGGCAAAACAGGCCATTAACATCGGCATGGATGCCGATCTGACCACAGGCTGTGGAATAGAAATCAATGCCTTTGCGCTCTGCATGGCCAGCGAAGATGCCGTGGAGGGGACCGCCGCTTTTTTGGAGAAGCGCAAGGCTCATTTCAGAGGAAGTTTGAACGGGTGATCTTTTTCCTTGACATCTTTCCCTTATTCCGCTACATGTCCATTTTAATTGATAATAATTAATTATTAATAATTAATT
>JBDRPF010000034.1:0-2322 GCA_043827325.1 Pseudomonadota bacterium
GACCTTTTCCACCTGCTCGTATGCCTGCCAGACCCGCGCCGGGGCAAGCCGGGGCTTGTTTTGTTTCAAGACGTCCAGCACTTCCTTGAGCATATCATAGGTGATATTTCTGCGGTTATACGGCTGGTTGTAAAAAATGGAGAGGGCCGTGATCTCATCCTTGTTTGCTTCCATAAAGGTTTTGATCACATTTCTGATCTGGCTCGGGTTGACTATATCCCGGTCAAGATCGTTTCCGTTGTAAATTATTTCCTCATCGAGTTGTTCCCATCGCTTTTTGCGGGTCAGGCGGTCTCTTTTGTCCACCCATTGCTCGGCAACCAGTTTGCTGCCGTCTTTGGTAATCTTTGTTTCAATCAGGTAGGTGTCAAATCCGACATTGACTCCGTCGGCCACCGCTTCTTCATACCGGTATTCGCTGACCACGTTTTCATTGAAGAACCCGAATGTGCGCTTGTCCGGAGTTGCGGTCAACCCGATGTAAAAGGCGTCAAAATAATCCAGTACCTGCTTCCACAGGTTGTAGATGGAGCGGTGACATTCATCGATCACGATGAAATCAAAAAATTCGGGCGGGACTTTTTCATTGTATTCAACTTCCCGGGGCTGCCCTATCTCCAGGTATTCATGGGGATTGATCTGTTCTGCTGTTTCATCGAGTTCTTCCCCCTTGAGGATGGAATACATCCGCTGGATGGTACTGATGCATACCTGGCTGTCCGGCGGGACATATCTCGAGTTCAGCCGGCAGACGTTATATAGTTCCGTGAATTTCCGGTTGTCGTCGCTCGGCGTATACCCCATGAACTCCTGTTCGGCCTGCTCCCCCAGGTTTCTCGTATCCACCAGAAACAGGACGCGTTTGGCATCTGCGAATTTGAGCAGACGGTAAATAGAGGTGACAGCGGTGAAGGTTTTCCCGCTGCCGGCTGTCTGCAATCCATTTCAGTTTGCTTTGGGCATAATATTCCGCCTGCTGTTCATGAACGCTCAGGCGGTGGCCTTCCTCTTCTTTTTTAGCTTCAATCACACCGATGGGTTCACGATCAACAAACAGGACGTAATCGGCGGGGCCGACATCCGTCGGATATTCCCGAACCGCAAGCCCCGGACCGATACTCCAGTTGATTGCATTCTTGTCAACAACCACCCAGCCGGACCGTTCAAGCATCTTGTCTATGTTGTCTCTTGCTTTTTGTTCGGGCGTTCTGTTCATTTCAAGGGTTTTTATTTTTGGTTCAACCGGGTTTTTCATAGATCAAACCGGTACGTCCTTCAGCCAATTCAAAATATACGCTGCGATGTCTTCCCAGCCCGGTTCGCCCACAACCCAGTGGGCGTGATTGTCAAACACCTTGTACGTGGATACGGTTTTATATTTATCTGCCACTTTCCGGTTGACGGACGCAGGTGTAATCCTGTCATCGGCACCCGAAACAACCAGAACCGGACAGGTCACCCTTGATTCATCGACCTTTGCCGCGCCCCTCGGATCGAGCAGCCAGAATCCGATCTCTGCGGCCGCGCGCCCGGATTCATACACCAGTCTGTCGTACACCGCCCTCTGTTCGTCTTCGGACAACCGGTGCAACACGGAATAGACGACCTCCTCGAAAGTCGGACGATGCGACATCCGCCAGAACCCCCATGTCGTGAGGATACGCCAGAAGCTTTTGATCACCGAGAATTTAAGCGCGTTTATCCCGCTGGGGGATGCCGGGGTCAACAATACCAGACGGCTTGCGATTCCTCTGGCACCCAAAATCTGGGCAAGGAGCGAGCCCATTGAATGTCCCATCACAATCGGCAGTTCATCGAGCGTGCGGATATATTCTTCGAGGTCCTGCGCGTAATCGAGTATGCTTGTTGTTCCCAGCCCGAAGTCCGGCGTGCCTTTCGGGTCCATATCATGGTATCTCAAGGTCGGGGTAAAACATCGGTACCCCTTTTCCTCAAAGAATTTCCTGAAATTTTCCCAGTACCAGCCGCCCCCCCACATTCCGTGGATCATCACGATGCTTTCCGTCATGGTCTTTCTCCTTCATGTGCGACACCGTCTAAAAAGTCACGCGCGCTGAAGTCGTCTCGATTGAGCGCATAACTGATCTTTAACAGTTAGATTTTCAATTCTCAATAAAAACAGGCACGTACAGGGCACAAAAATGTTCTTGGCACTACCCTCATGCCAAAATCGCAAAAGTCGCAAATTAAATTTCGCGAATCGTCGGCGGTATCGCTACGCCGACCGCCTGGAAGACTTTGCCGCATACGCCCTCTGTTTTGCTGCGAATCGCCAAGTGGTTGCCCTTTTCTTCTACGTGT
>JBDRPF010000035.1:0-56659 GCA_043827325.1 Pseudomonadota bacterium
GGGAAGGAAAGGCCATAGGTCCGGCTAAAAGGGGTATATAAAGCGGCAGATTGTTATGTTGACAATTTTCTTTCAAAATTGTCGATTTGTTTATAACGTGTTGTTTTTATAACGAATATATATTTCTGTGGGTCGCCGCGAATATTCTAACAATTTTAAATGGTTAGGTATGCTCGCAACATAATAACTCTTAACAAAGGATGAGACACTGCTGTGATCTGCAACAAATATCTCAATTAGTCAAAATAGGATAAATCGGCACTTTAAGGGTTCAATTCATATAAATTGAAAAGCTTAAAGACATCCCGCTGTTCAATTATGTTCACCACTCCATAACCCTATAGGCACGGGTGAAAAGCGGGTGACAAGAAAATATTTGTTGTTTTTTAGGACCAAAACGTTATCATATTTTATCATTTTTTATCGATACAAATTAAACAGATGAATGATATGAACTCGATCAACGACAAATGGCTGACCATTGATGAGTTGGTTGCCTATCTTAAGATGGGCAAAACCAAGCTCTATACCATGGCACAAAAGGGTGAGATACCCGGCAGTAAGGTTGGCAGTCAGTGGCGTTTTGACCGAGAAGAGATTGACGAGTGGATCAAATCGGGCCGTGCAGCAAAACGAGAAAAAAACCAGCGAGCTAAGCGGCAATGAAAACAGAACAGCAAACCCGCATAGAGCTGATTGATGCTGCGTTGAAAAAAGCAGGTTGGAACGTTAATGATCCTCAGCAGGTGGTACAAGAATATGATATTTTAGTGGATCCAGTTCAAGTGGCAGAGGCCTTCACCCCATACGGCGGCCATCAATTCAGCGATTATGTTCTATTGGGGCGCGACCGTAAGCCGCTTGCGGTTGTGGAAGCTAAAAAAACCAGCAAAGATGCTGCGCTGGGCCGCGAGCAAGCCAAACAGTATTGCTACAACATTTGCAAAGATAAAGGTGGAGAACTTCCATTCTGTTTCTATACCAACGGCTTGGAAACCTATTTTTGGGATCTTGGAAACCACCCGCCGCGCAAGATTGTGGGCTTTCCCACTCTCGACGATCTGGAGCGTTTTCTTTACATCCGCCAACACAAAAAATCCCTGACCGATGAACTGATCAATACCGATATCGCCGGGAGGGATTATCAGATTCGTGCCATTCGCGCCGTGCTTGAAGGCATCGAACGTAAGCATCGTGACTTTCTGCTGGTCATGGCCACCGGTGCGGGGAAAACACGCACCGCTATTGCTCTGGTCGATGCGCTCATGCGAACAGCTCATATTGAGCGCATCCTTTTCCTGGTAGACCGCATCGCTTTGCGCGAGCAAGGTCTGGCCGCGTTTAAAGAGTACCTTCCCAACGAACCTTGCTGGCCGAAAGTCGGGGAGAAGCTTATTGTCAAGGACCGGCGCATTTATGTCGCCACCTACCCAACCATGCTCAATATTATCCGGGACGATTCCAACAGACTGTCTCCCCACTTTTTTGACATAGTTGTCATCGATGAAAGCCATCGTTCCATTTACAACACCTATGGTGAGATTCTCGATTACTTTAAAGCCATCAACCTGGGGTTAACCGCAACACCTACCGATGTGATTGATCACAACACCTTTAAGCTGTTTGCATGCAAAGACGGCCTGCCAACCTTTGCCTATACCTATGAAGAAGCCGTCAACAGCACGCCGCCATACCTTTGTGATTTTCAGGTTATGAAAATCCAAACCAAATTCCAAAAGGAAGGTATCAGCAAACGGACCATCAGCCTTGAAGACCAGAAAAAACTCATTCTGGAAGGCAAGGATATTGAAGAGATCAACTTCGAAGGCAGCCAACTGGAAAAGCAAGTCATAAACAAAGGCACCAATGCGCTGATTGTTAAAGAGTTCATGGAAGAATGCATCAAAGACGCCAACGGTGTCCTGCCGGGCAAGACCATCTTTTTTTGCGCCTCCAAAGCGCATGCCCGCCGCATGGAAGAAATCTTTGACGCGCTTTATCCACAGTATCACGGCGAGCTGGCCAAAGTGATCGTCTCCGAAGATCCGCGCGTTTATGGCAAAGGCGGCCTGCTATATCAGTTCACCCATAATGATATGCCGCGCATTGCAATCAGCGTAGATATGCTGGATACCGGCATCGATGTGCGTGAGATCGTCAACCTGGTGTTTGCCAAGCCCGTTTACTCCTATACCAAATTTTGGCAAATGATCGGCCGTGGCACACGCCTGCTGGAAACCGCCAAAATAAAACCATGGTGCACCGAGAAAGAGGCATTTTTGATCCTGGATTGCTGGGACAACTTCGAATATTTCAAACTTCAGCCCAAAGGCAAGGTTCTCAAACTGCAACTCCCCTTGCCCGTTCGGTTGGTCGGCATTCGTTTAGATAAAATCGAAAAGGCCCTGGCAATCGAACAATTGGAAATCACCGTCAAGGAAATTGACAAACTGCGGAGCCAGATTCAGGATCTGCCGTCCACCTCCGTCGTTATTATTGAAGCGGCCCCGGCGCTCAACCAGATCACCGACGACAATTACTGGACCCGTCTCACGCCGCAAAAATTCGAATTTTTACGCAACCAGATCAAACCACTGTTCCGAACGGTATCCCAAGTCGATTTCAAGGCCATGCGCTTTGAAAAAGACGTGCTTGAAATTTCGCTGGTCCTTTTAAGCAGAGAAAAATCAAAGTTTGAGACCTTGAAAGAAGGGCTTGTCGAGCAAATCAGTGAACTGCCGCTTTCCGTAAATATTGTTGCCAGAGAGGCTGCCCTGATAAAAAGCGCCCAGCAAAACCACTATTGGTCCACCTGCAGCGATGCAACGCTGGATGGGCTGGTCGAAAAACGCGATCTTATTCAATCACCCTTTACCATCATTCATCCGCAGGGGATTCGAGGCGTATTCAGACCGGCTGAAATCGACGAGATCCTGCAACTCACGGAGCAACTGGCCGCATGAGATACCGCAAAACAATGGATGAAGAATTGGCCCTCATCCTTGAAGGGGGCGAGGGGTATACGCTGGAATTTAAAAGCAGCGTCAACTCGGATCTTTCCAAAGAATTGGTGGCCTTTG
Source organism: Pseudomonadota bacterium (assembly GCA_043827325.1). Taxonomy (GTDB): domain Bacteria; phylum Desulfobacterota; class Desulfobacteria; order Desulfobacterales; family UBA11574; genus JBDRPF01. The sequence continues at coordinate 3,081 of JBDRPF010000035.1, forward strand.
CCAATGCTTCGGGCGGACGTATTTTTATTGGTGTGAATGACCACAATCAAATTGTCGGCTGTGATCTTTCAAACAAAATGCTTTCACGGATCGAAGATATGGCCGCCGCATGCGATCCGCCGGTGACGATCCGGATTGAAAAACTTCCGAAACACAAGATAGCAGTCATCCATGTGCCCGAAAGCGCCAACCGTCCCCACCGCTGCAACAAGGGCTTTTATCTGCGTAACGGCACCACTTCACAGAAAATGAGCACGGCCGATATCACCGCCTTTATTCAAGCCGAAGGAAAAGTTCGCTTCGATGAACAGCTCAGGATGGATTTGGATTGGCAGGAGGTGCTCGACGAAAAGAGGCTAATCCATTTTCTCAATCTATCCAAAATTTCTCCCATATCGGATACAGCCGGTATGCTGTTTAATCTCGGCGCCGGTGATTATAAAAACGGCACTTTTTATCTCAACCACACCGGCGTTCTCTTCTTTGCCAAGCAGCCGATCCAGCGCTTGTTCCATGTGAGTGTGGTCTGCGCTCTTTTTAAAGGCACCAACAAAGCCTATATTCTGGATCGCAAAGAACTGACCGGCAATCTGCTTGAAAACGTGGAAGAGGCACTGCTCTTTCTGAAAAAGCACCTTCAACTGCGCTGGGAGATTACCGGCCAAAGAACTCGCCGCAAAGAGATCCTGGAGCTGCCGGAAGTCGCCCTGCGCGAAGCCATGGTCAATGCGGTATGCCACCGGGACTACCTGGAACAAGGCGCCCAGGCAATGGTTGAAATCTTTGATGACCGGGTGGAAATATACAATCCAGGTGGTTTACCCAAGGGCCTCCCGGCCAGTGAGTTCGGTAAGCGTAGCGTCTGCCGCAATCCGTTGATTGCAAGCTTGCTGTTGCGCTGCAACTATATCGAAAAAATGGGAACCGGCATCGAGCGCATCCGCACGGCATTGGAAAAAGAGCACTGCCCCAAGGTCAACATCCGTTTTAACACCATGTTTACCCTCGAATTCCCACGGCCGACCTATCTAAAAACTGATGAGAAACCGGAAGAAACTAGGGAAAAAACTAGGGTGCAAACTAGGGAAAAAACTAGGGTGATAATTTTAGAACTAATCGCCAAAAATCCACAGATCACCACAGCCCAATTGGCCGATGCCATCGGTATCACACCCAAGGGAGTTGAATGGCAGATCACCCGGTTAAAGAAGGATGGTTTGTTAAGACGCATCGGCCCTGCCAAAGGCGGTCGTTGGGATGTAACAAAAAGGAAATAACTCATGCTGCAAAATAACCCCATATTGAAATCAAAAATCGACCAGCTCTGGGATAAATTCTGGTCCGGCGGCATTGCCAACCCCCTCACCGCTATCGAGCAGATCACCTACCTGCTGTTTATGAAACGGCTGGATGACCTGGATTTAAAACAGCAGGCTGATGCCGATTTCACCGGCGACGCCTTTACTTAAAGATTTTCCGGCACCTGGGTGCCGCCCGAGCATCGGGACAAATCTAAAAAGGATCAAAAACCCTTTGCGGTCAGAAAAGAGGATCTTCGCTGGAGCGAGTTCAAGCGCATGCAGACCGAAGAGATGCTCAACCATGTGCAGGGCAAGGTGTTTCCGTTTTTAAAGGACATCAACGGCCGGGAGTCCCATTTTACCGATCACATGAAAAACGCCGTTTTTATGATTGCTAAGCCCTCCCTGCTGGTCGAAGCGGTTAAAACCATTGATGCAATTTTTGAGGGAACAAGGGGAACGTAGTTGACAAGGTTGAATAACTAAATGCGGCGAAAAGTAAAAGAGACATCTCTATGAGATAGATTTTTCAATGGATCGCCTTTAGATAGCTTGTATGACTCCCAGGATATCAGCCGGCCTCATAACCTTTGATAAGTCTGAGATAACTTTTGCCATATGCCCGGAACCTTTATAGTGTTTCTGCCAGTATGCTGAGGCAACATTTAGTCAACAAATTGCAGAAAAAATCTCTCAATTTACAGCATTCTCAGTGTGTTTACTTTTGTTACCGAATACAATGGAATAATACCTATATTTCTGAATTTTAAGTTCAATTCTATTTACTTCTCTTTATTTTTCTTTGCATCTTTTTTCACTTTCAACAGCCCGGGGCTGTTGTGCATGTACATAAGCGAAGATGAATACCCGGCATCCATGAAACAGCGTTCAAGGGCGTTAAAGAGAACCGGCCGATCCGGCCAGGTAAACCGTTTTTTGCGCTCGTTCAGTTCTTCCCATGTTTTTTTCGCCGCGGGTTTTTTCTCGAACACTTCTGTTTGCGCCTGCCGGCAGAGGAACATCCCGCAGACGATGGGCTTGACCCGCCACATGCAGCCGCGGTCATCAAGGTAGATGCACTTAAACCCGGTGTTGGGCTTCCGAAGCCGGGTCACAAGCGACGCGATCTCTCCGTCCTGCGAAACCAGCACGTTGACCACCGCGTCTGCGAAAAATGCAATGATGCCTTCCCGCGAGCAGCAGGCGCTGCGTTGGTTCTGGTAGCACTTCTGGGTGCATACATGGCCGAAATGTTCGGACAAAAATGCGTCACCGTCACGGCGGAACGACAGATAGTCTTCAATCTCCCCCTTCAGTTTCTCCTTTTCCGCTTTTGACAGGGTCGAAAGATGGCGGCATATCACCTCAAGGGCTTCAAGCTGTTCTTCTTGGTATGAACTTATGTTCACTTTAGCTCACTTTAAACTTCAAATTTTTACCAGCTAACCGGCACGCGCACCATTTTCTTGGCCTTGTTCTGAAAAAGCAGGTACCCCTTTTCTTTTCCATACAGAAACAGGTCCCGTGTGATGGCCACATCCGCTGTGCAGTAATCAATGATCTCCTGTATCTTCCCGGCCTTCCACCACCGCAGGGCCTGGAGGCCGTCCGCGGTCTTTTTCCTGCCCAGCGTCACATTTGCCAGATGGTCCAGAGAGAGCCTGTAACCCAGCCGTTTGTGCACCTCTTCCAGGATATCCAGTACCGGAAGCGCGCTGAATTTAAAATCGGAACATCCGCCGAGCACCCGGAAATCAAACCGTTTGATATTGAAACCGACCACAAGATCCAATTGACCGAGATGATCGATCAGCCGGGGCAGTTCATCTTCCATAAAGGAAAAAAATCGGTCTTCCGCTGAATCATAGAGGACCGCGCAGCTTATTCCCATCAAATCCGCCCTGTCCCACCCGCCGACTTCCTGCGCGGATCGCCGGGTCTCGACATCGAGGACGCCGAAGCGAATCATATTCGGCGCCGCCGTTGAAACCACGGGTGATTGTCGTCCGGAAGCCGTCCTTTTCCTGTGCCGCCGTTTCAATCTGCCGAATTGCCTGAAGCCGGCGCCTGAAATGCCGGACCGCCCGCCTCCGGGTCCTTTGCCCGCCACAGCTTCGGTCATCATCTCTCTGCCTATTCCGGCGTTTGGTAAAATGCCTGCTTCGACCCCTGAATCGGAAGGGTGGTCATCCGGAAATTTATTCTTATGCGGCAGTTCATCCGCAATCTTTTTTTTCTCGTCACTTTTTTGCTCTGTTATATACTTACGGGCCGTTTTTATGTTTTCAAGCAGAAAACAGGCGGCGGACTTGTCAATGGGTCTGTTGCCCGAACCGCACTTCGGGGAATGCACGCAGGAAGGACAGCCGGATTCACAGGGACACGCGCTGATCGCGTCAAGGGTGTACGAGAGCAGATCCCCGGATCGTTGAAAGGCCTGCCTGCTCAACCCGGCCCCGCCGGGAACGCCGTCGTATATAAATATGGCGGCACTCCCGACCTGGGGATGAAATGGTGTTGCGATCCCGCCGAGATCGTTTCTATCCGTCATAACCAGAAGCGGAAACATACCGATGGCGGCATGTTCTATGGCGTGAATACCCCCCATGAAGTGCAAAAATTTCGATTCGCATCGCTTTTGAATTTCACGGGGAATCGCAAACCAGACCCCCTCGGTCTCAAAAACCAGCGGCGGAAGGTCCAGCGGAATGACGTTTATTCTTTTTCGGGTATGAATTCTCCATTTTTCATACCCGGTCACCTGGTCCGTGACCTGAAGTCGTCCCGTAAAAACCCGGGTTCCCCAGACAGGCTTTTCTTCGAGCACCTCCAGGATCTCCGTGTTCTTGTGGGACCTCACCCGGGTATAATATTCGACCTGCGCCCTGGAAACCGCAACGGTCATCGTGTCCAGATCCAGTTTTTCCACAAGGTATGTTTCACCTCTGTGGAGATAAACGGCACCGGGATGGGTTTCCTTAAAGGCCCTGAAGGCGTCGATCTCCCCCCTGCTCTCCCCGGTACTGCTGCAGATGATGTTGAGCCGGCTTCCCGTTCCTCTGAGATTCACGTGCCTGTGGGGGTCGCGCCGTCCGGAATAGATCTCCTCTCCGTCCGCGCTTCGCAGGAGTTCACCTCCGGTTTCGAGGCGCTGGACCGACTTTTTTACCGGTTCATCGGCCAGATACGGTTCCCCGGCGGTCAGAGGAAGTTCGGCCGCCGCGCACACCAGGTGCTTTGCCAGAATTTCGGGGTTGTGAGGATTGATGACAGCCGCCTCGGGTTCCCGTTTCACCAGCGCTTCCGGGTTTCGCATAAAATACTGGTCCAGCGCATCCTCTCCGGCAATGAGCACCAGAGCGGAGTCCTGGCCGCTGCGCCCCACCCTTCCGCCTCTCTGCAACGTGGAAACAACCGTGCCGGGATACCCCACGAGAATACACAGATCCAGATCGCCGATGTCGATACCCAGTTCAAGGGCGCTGGTGGATATGACGGCCAGAAGATCGCCGTTTGCCATCCGGGCCTCGATCTCCCTGCGCTCCTCCGGAAGAAAGCCGGCGCGATACGCGCTGATACGTCCGGCATAAGGCCCTGACTCGTTTCCCGCCCAGATGGCAATGAGTTCGGTGAGTTTGCGGGACTGGGTGTACACAATGGTGCGAAGGCCGCGATGAAGGGCGGCCTTGAGCAGAAGTATGGCCGTATGGGCCGGTCCCGCAACGGGATTCACAAATACAAGGTGCTGCCTTCCCTGTGGCGCACCGCTCCGCGTTATGGATTCCACCTTAAGCCCGGTGAGTTGTTCGGTGAGAACCGAAGGATTGGACACGGTGGCGGAACAGAAAACAAAGGTCGGGGCGGAGCCGTAATGGGAGCAGATCCGTTGAAACCTCCGGAAAACCTGTGCCATGTGAGACCCCATGAGGCCGCGATAGGTGTGTACCTCGTCCACTACCACGATTTCAAGACCGGGAAAAAATGCAGCCCATTTCCGGTGATGGGGCAGCAGCGACAGGTGTATCATTTCAGGGTTGGTCAGAATCACGCTGGGCGGTGCTTCACGAATGCGTCTGCGGTGCCATGCCGATGTGTCCCCGTCATATATGGCCGCTCCGATTTTTACAGGGCTCACATGTGCGGCCATCTCATTAAGGGTTCGGAGCTGGTCCTGGGCAAGGGCCTTCAAGGGAAAAATGTAGAGCGCTTTTGAATCCGGCCTCTCCAGTATATTCTCAAAGACCGGAAGCGTGTAAACCAAAGTCTTGCCGCTGGCCGTCGGTGTTGACAGAACCAGATGCCGGCCGGACCGGATGATGTCAACCGCCTCCGCCTGATGCCGGTAAAGACCCCGGATCCCGGACAAACGGATGAGCCGATCCACATCTTCGGGCCACGCTTTTGCCGGTTTCGAGAAAACCGCGGGGGCGGACGGAATCACCGTGTGATAGACCACCTGGCCTTCAAAGCGTTTCGACGCCGTCAATGCTTGCACAAACGCATCTGTTTCTGATACTTTCGAGATTATCTTCATTCATTTCTTGAAAATATTTAAATATGAGTTATAGTTATATGAAATAGCGTATTCCTGATATTGCATGACGGAATTTCCTTTTCAATAGAAAAACCGATTTATATCCACAAATGGACGCGAACACTCTTCTACTATACCAGGCGATTGCGTTGATTTTATTGCTGTTGCTTTCCGGTTTTTTTTCATCAGCGGAAACCGCCCTCTTCTCCATCAGCCGGTCCCGGGCCAGGCACATCGCCAAAAAAGAGGGCAGATCCTACAAGCTGATAAAAAAAATGAAGGACAACCCGCACCGGCTGCTTTCCACGGTCCTTATCGGAAATAACATCGTCAACGTTGCGGCCGCGGCCATGGCAACATCCGTTGCCATTCAACTGTTTCCAAACCATGCGATCGGTATCACCACCGGCGTCATGACCTTTCTTATCCTGGTCTTCGGCGAGGTTCTGCCGAAATCCATTGCCGCGCGAAACAATATTCTGATCGCACGACTCACGATCTTTCCCCTGTACTGGCTGTCGATTCTCTTTACCCCTGTCATCATCTTTCTGAATTTTATCCCGAAGATAACCGGCAAAATTAAAAAATCACCCGCCGTGACGGAAGAGGAATTGAAGACATTTGTGGAGGTGGTTGAAGAGGAAGGCGAGATAAAAGAAGAAGAAAGAGAGCTGATACACGCCATTTTTGAATTCGACGACACGAATGCTTCCGAGATCATGACCCCGAGAGCGGACATGTTTGTGATCGAGGCCGGAGAAACCCTGAAGCTGACCAAAATCCTCAAGTCCGGTTTTTCACGGATTCCCGTAATTGAAAACAACTTTGACAATGTCATCGGCATCATCAACATCAAGGATCTCTTTATGCATCAGGCAACATCGGATAAGGCGATCGATGTCAGAAAAATCATGAACCCGCCGTTTTTTGTGCCTGAAAACAAAAAACTGGACACATTGCTTCACGAGTTCAAGAAAAGAGAACAGCACATGGCCATTGTCGTGGATGAGCATGGCGGCGTATCCGGCCTCATAACCCTCGAAGACGCCCTTGAAGAGATCGTCGGTGAAATACGCGACGAAACCGACCGGGAAGAGGTCCACATTGTCAAACGAAAAGGCAGGGAATGGGTGGTTCTCGGGAAATCAGACATCGACGAAGTCAATGAAATGATCGGAATGGAAATACCGGATTCAAAGGATTACGATACCTTTTCCGGATATGTTCTGGATGCTATCGGGAGGATTCCCGAAGAAAAAGAGGAAATTACCGTCGGAAAGTATCTTGTCACCGTCGAAGAGATGGACGGCAACCGGATCAAAAAATACACTGTCAAAAAGCCCGATGAAATTTGACCAGATCAAAGAAATCCTTGAAATACCCAAGCCGATAAAGGTTTCGGTGATGCTGGCCGTGGGTTTCTCGAAAGAAGATAAGCCGAAAAAAAGGGGGCGAAAACCACTCCGCAACATACTCTTTTCTGAAAAATGGAACGAACCCTTTCCAATTGAAGATTGACGATCGGTGATTTGGCACATGAGCAACGCGGGTCAGGTTTTTACCCTTTCAACATATTGGCCGGTCCGGGTGTCGATTCGAACGAGCTCTCCCTCTTCAATAAACGGCGGGACCTGAATATCGTAACCGGTTTCGAGAGTTGCCGGTTTGGTACTGCCGGCCGCCGTGTCTCCCCTGGCCCAGGCGTCTGTCTGGGCAACCCGCAGATCCACAAAATTGGGCAAAGAGATGCCGATGGGGGTTTTATCGAAAAAAAGAACACTGCATACCGTGTTTTCCTTCAAAAAATTCAAGGCGTCTCCCACATGGTCCGGCGTAAGAAAATCCTGACCATAGGTGGACGTGTTCATAAAGCAGTAGTTTTCGCCGTCGAAATACAGGTATTCCATTTCATGCTCTTCCAGGTTGGCCGGTTTAAATTTTTCACCGGATCTGAAGGTCCGATCGAACAGGGAGCCGGTCAACATGTTCTTTAATTTGCACTTGTAAAGGGCCTGCCCTTTTCCGGGTTTGACAAATGAAAACTGTACGATGACATGGGGATTTCCGTCGATCTCCACCTTAAGTCCTTTTCTCAGGTCGCCGCTTTCATACATGCGTTCACAACTCCTTTCGAAATTCGGTTTTCGAATTTTAGAGCTAAAAACCTTAATTCTCGGTTATGCACGAACTATCGGTGCCCAATCGCTTTCTCGGCCCTGCGGGTCTCCTGCACAAAACGCTTCACCCTTTCAAGGTCTTTCTTGAACCTTATGGGACGCCCGTCAGGGTCCAGAGCATTGGTCCCGGTACAACTGTCAACACCCGCGGGCCGAACCCGCAGAATGCCATCGAACACATTTTCAGGTGTAAGACCCCCGGCCAGTATGACGGGGACACGACTCGATTCAACAAGCCTTCCGACTGTTTCCCAGCTGCACGTTTTGCCGGTAATGCCCACGAATCCTTTTACCGGCTGATGCTCGCCGCCGGATCCGGAGTCCTTGACGATCAGCGTGTCCGTTAAAAAATAGTCGCTCACCGGTTCGAATCTGCGGGCCAGGTCAAGGGCGGACGCAAAAACGGCTGTTCCGTTCCGCGGTATGGGAATCGATCGCATTATCTTGATGTCCGAAAATCTTTTCCGGACACCCTCCTGCAATGCTATCAACGACTCCAGGGCATCACCAAGGTCATCGCAATCTGCAATGGATTCACAGAAATGAACGATATCGGGCCTGTAATAATCCATTACCCGGCAGATCAGGTCCGGGTCGCTGAACAGCGGAATCAGACTGCTCCGGGCATGGGAGGCTTGAATCGTGTTTATGGCCTCCTTTAACACCGGGAGTTTCCATTCCTCCCGGGAAAGGACGACGCTGCCGAGCTGGTCCACGCCCAGTTCGATGAGTTTTTCCGCCTCATACGGGTTCTGCACTTCATAAATCTGGATGGTAATTTTGTTCATATCCGGAAACCACAATTCGGTTGACATTTCGTGCCGCTTCTAACATATTCAGCCTGTTTTCGCAAATTTTTTCACTAAGGGAAACCATGATTCTGATCGTCGACTTCGGTTCACAGTACAACCAGCTCATCGCCCGTCGCGTGCGGGAATGCCGCGTATATTGCCGGATCGTGCCGAATAACGTGGCCCTTGACGAGATAATCGCCCTTAAACCCGAAGGAATCATTCTGTCCGGGGGACCTGCCAGCATCTATGAAAAAGACAGCCCAACCATGGATAAAGACATTCTCGATATCGGGGTCCCCGTTCTGGGTATTTGCTACGGTATGCAGTTTATGATTCACGCGCTGGGCGGAACCGTCAAAAAGGCTGAAAAAAGAGAATACGGTTTTGCGGAATTGAATGTAAAGCGCAGGGAAGTGCTGTTTAACGGTGTGGACAAAAAGACCGGCTGCTGGATGAGCCACGGCGATTCCATTGAAAAACTGCCGGCCGGCTTTAAGATAACGGCTTCCACACGGAATACGCGGGTGGCTGCCGCGGCATACCGGAAAAAAAATCTGTACGGGCTCCAGTTCCACCCGGAAGTCGACCACACGCCCAAAGGAAAGACAATGCTTCGTAACTTCCTTTACGACGTGTGCGGATGCAAACACTCGTGGACCATGAAATCTTTTGCCAGAGATTCCATTGCTGAAATCAGGGAAACCGTCGGGGACAAAAAAATCATTCTCGGTCTGAGCGGCGGCGTCGATTCCTCCGTAACCGCCCTGCTGATCCACAAGGCCGTCGGAAAGAACCTGACCTGCATCTTCGTAGACAACGGTCTTCTCAGAAAAGACGAGGCAGGGAAGCTGAAAAAAACCCTGAAACGGCAGCTCGACATCAACATACGGTTTGTGAGCGCCAAAACCAGTTTTTTAAAAGCGCTGATCGGGGTGATTGATCCGGAAAAAAAGAGGAAGATCATCGGCCGGATATTTATGGACGTGTTCGAAGCCGAGGCCAAAAAAATCAAGGGCGCGGACTATCTGGCCCAGGGGACCCTGTATCCGGACATCATTGAATCACAATCCGCATTCGGCGGCCCCACATCGGTCATCAAATCCCATCACAATGTCGGGGGACTTCCGAGAAAAATGAAACTGAAACTCGTGGAACCCCTGAAATACCTGTTCAAGGATGAAGTGCGGCAGCTGGGCAAAGAGATCGGTCTCCCGGAGGAATTGATATGGCGCCAGCCGTTTCCCGGACCGGGTCTGGCCATTCGAATCATCGGGGAAATAACAGCAAAGCGCCTTCGGATCTTAAGAGAAGTGGACGACCTTTTGCTTGAAGAAATAAAAAATAATGGATATTATAGAAAATTATGGCAATCTTTCGCCGTTCTGCTGCCCATTAAAAGTGTCGGTGTGATGGGGGACAAGCGTACCTATGAAAACATTGTTGCCATACGGGCGGTGACCAGCAAAGACGCCATGACGGCGGACTGGGCGAAGCTGCCCCACAGGATGCTCGGCAAAATTTCCAACCGGATCATAAATGAAGTCACCGGGGTGAACAGGGTGGTTTATGACATCAGTTCAAAGCCGCCCAGCACCATCGAATGGGAATAGATTTATATGACGAAGAATGAATCTTCCAAATTCAGAATACGTCTGGACGATGATGTTCCGGAGGCCCCTCTTCCGGAAGGAGTGGAAGACCTTCAGATAAAGAGACTGGGACAGCGGGTGACGCTTGTTGCCGTTCTCATCCCCTGCCTGATCGGCGTTGTCCTTTTCCTGGCCTACATGGATATAAACAAGCGCGTCGGCCGGGTGCACGACACGGGGACAACCGAGGTTCAAAATCTTTCCAACGATTTAGAATCCCGGTTCACTTCCCTCTCCAAGTCCCACGACGATTTGAAAGATTCGGTTGCAAAACAAATCGAATCCCTTCAACAATCAACCACCGCCTTGGACGCGAGAGCAAAGGAGGTGGAAACCGCCATCCTGTACATCCGGGATGCCAGAAAAATAGACAACAACAAATTTGACAAGCAGTTTGCCGACATCGAAACAGGCCTGACAAGCATTCAGGATTCGCTTGAAAAGACCTCGTCGGACCTCCAGGCCATCGACACGAAAGTTTCACAGGAACTGATCATGCTTGCCGAAGCGGTCGATAAATTCAAACAGGGCATTCAATCCGAAATCTCAAACCTGTCTGCGACAACCATTGACAAAAAAGGGCTGGATCTCGCGATGATCAGCCAGCAGGTGCATTTTCAGGAAAAACTGAAACAGATAACGGCACGTTACGATGCCGATATGGAATCCCTCCGGAAGAGATTAACCACCCTGGAAAACAGCAAATCCGTATCCAGCAAGCCCCCAAAAACGAAAACCGAGGAGCCCCCGACCTCAAAAGCACCGGATGCTCAGACCATCCCGCCGGAAAAACCGGCACCTGAATCCACGGCGCCGAAAAGCGATTCAATCATCGAGCAGGATATCCGGTAAAACTCAGAGAGACATTGAAATCCGATAAAAAACCTCTGGGACGCAATACGAGTAACCAGCCGCTTTTTTTCATTTTTGGATGAATTATACCAACCTCACTTGATGTCTTCCGATTTTTCGTATACCATTGGGACCACTCAGAATTTTATTTGAAAGTCTCCTGATTATTTATGAAGGAGAGTAACATATTCTGGCCCGTTTAAAAGTGGAATCACAGGATTCGGGTGAAAAATGAAAAGCATCAAATCAAAACTGCTTGTTTCCATCGGAACGATTGTTCTGATATTTTCTGCCATATTGCTCCATAGAACCTACAGAATGGTAAGACTAAATATTGAGAACCTGACGAATCAGCAGTTAAGCCTCGCGTTGAATTTTGACCTTGCTATCCGTGATTACGTGGCCAAAAGGGTGCGCCCCGTCATGTTCGACCTGGTTCCCGAAGGAGAATTCATGCCGGAAACCATGTCTACCAGTTTTGTCGCCCGAAATATATTTGAAAAGGTTCGTGAGAATTTCCCGGAGTATATTATCAAATTTTCGGCGGACAATCCGAGAAATCCGGTAAACCAGGCCGGCCCTGAAGAACTCGCCATGATTGAGCATTTCAACAATAATCCCGGTGATACGGTCTGGACGGGTGAGGTCACCCTGCACGGAAAGCCATATTTTGCCAAGTTCAGTGCCATGCGAATGGAAGACTCCTGTCTTCGCTGCCACGGTGATCCGGCTGATGCGCCGGCCGAATTAGTGAAAAAATACGGCGCTACGGCATCTTTTCATCTTCCGCTCGGCAAGGTGATCGGCATGGACACCATCGCCATCCCGAGCACCGTTGTCACCCATAAATTAGTGGGTGAAACGATTCAAAATTTTGCCGTAATGGGGTCCGGTCTTTTTCTGCTCTGTGTATCCCTTTTTTTTGTGTTTAAATTTGTTATCACCGAACGGCTCAGTAAAATAACAGCGCATTTTGTACATACCGAGGGGAAAGACGAAGACGAGGAAATTAAAGATATTGAGATAGGCGGCAACGATGAGATATCTACCCTCACGAAAAGTTTCAATAAATTAGCGAGAAAACTCAACAATTCCTACAGAGATCTAATGCAGACCAAGGAAACGCTGAGGCAGAATGAAGAGAAATACCGCCTTTTGGCGGAAAACATATCGGACGTCATCTGGATCATGGATTTGAAATCATTCAAATTTACATATGTTTCTCCATCTTCTTATCAGCAGAGAGGCTATACGTCCGAAGAGACAATGCGTTTACCCCTTAAGGAAACACTTGCGCCGGATTCCTTAGAATTTGCACAAAAAGTTATTGCGGAAGAATTAGCCATCGACGCGCACTCGAATCCGAAAAGGTCGAGAACAATAGAGCTGGAACACTACTGTAAAGACGGTTCGACGAGATGGGTGGAGATCACATCGAAATTCCTTCGGGATGAGAACGGTATACCGCATGCAATTCTCGGTGCCAGCCGTGACATTAACGATCGAAAACATGCGGAAGCCCAAATCAAAACAGCGCTCCGGGAAAAAGAAGTACTCTTGCGCGAAATACACCACCGGGTTAAAAATAATTTTGAAATCGTTGCCAGCCTTCTCGATTTGAGCAGTTTCCACACGAATGACCGGAAAATTCAAAATTTGTGGGCGGCCGCGCACACCAGAATCCATTCCATGGCCCTAATCCACGCCCAGCTTTATGAAAACGATCGGTACGATAAGATCAACATGGAGCAGCATATCCGGAAACTGGCGGACCATATTTCTCAACTTTATTCAGAACCCGGGAAACGGATACACCCGATCATAGAACCTTCCGAGGTTTATCTCTCCGTAAACCAGGCCATACCCTGCGCACTCGTGCTGAACGAGCTGATCACAAACGCTTACAAACACGCTTTCATTAACAGGGTGGAAGGATCCATACGAATTTCCATTGACAGCCCAACCGACGGCACTGTCCGTATAAGCGTCAGGGATGACGGCAACGGTATTCCCGAAGGATTAGATCCTGACAATGCCAAAGGTCTCGGATTTAAATTGACCCGCCATCTGGTCAACGGGCAATTGAAAGGAAAGATGAATTTTTTCAATAACGATGGGACAGAGGTCGGAATAGAATTCAAGACACTTTAATCGACAGGTAAAAACATGAAAAACATAATGATCGTAGATGACGAGGCGGTCATCGCCTTGCGGCTTCAGGAAACGCTGACTGCAATGGGATATAATGTTGTCAGCACATCTCATTCCGGTGATGAAAGCGTGGAGAAGGCCCGACGACTTCGTCCCGACCTGATTCTGATGGACATCAAAATGCCGGGAAAGATGGACGGCATCGCCGTGGCGGAAATCATTAAAACCGAACTGGATATTCCGGTGATCTTTATAACCGCTTATACCGAACATCAAATTATCGAGAGAGCGAAACAGGCCGAGCCGTACGGCTACATCGTAAAACCCTTTCAGGACCGCGAACTCAGAGCCGTGGTGGAACTTGCACTGTATAAAAAAGACATGGAACGGCAACTGCGGGATTCAGAACTGCAATACCGTTCAATCCTTCAGAAATCACACGATGATCTCGAACGCCGGGTTGCGGAACGAACCATCGAATTGGAAGCCAAGACGCTCAAACTGGAGGAATTGAACACGGCCCTGAAAGTCCTGCTGACAAAAAGAGATGAAGACAAAAAAAACTTCGAAGAGCGTGTGACCTCCAACATTAAAGAATTGGTTCTGCCGTATTTGTCCAAAATAAAATCCAGCGAGACCGATGAAAGAAATATAACCTATTTAGAAGTTCTGGAAACAAACCTGAAAGAGATCATCTTGCCGTTTGCCCATAAACTGTCTTCAAAATATCTCAATCTTTCCCCTGCTGAAATTCAAGTGGCGGACTTTGTGCGGCAAGGCAAAAAAACAAAGGAAATAGCGGAGTTTTTAAATCTTTCATACAAGACGATCGAACGCCAGAGAGAAAATATACGGAGAAAATTGGGGATCAAAAACAAAAAGGTGCACCTGCAATCTTACCTCTCATCCTTCCTTTGACCCTGTTTCCGGCAGGTGATCCAGGGATGATTTTATATTTGATTTCTAATGGATTAACGTTTATAGTCTTTTTTTTAACATCGGACAATCATTCGGATTCCCGTTGTTTTGGGGCTGAGTTTCACTTGCATTCAACTTTTCTCTCTGTCCTTTCGATTTTTAGTGATGAATTCAAAAGAAACCACAAGGGATTCCAGCTGTTTTCATCTGCCAGAGGGCGATTTTATTGCCTGTCACGAATGTGATCTGCTGCACAGCATCCAACCGATTCCAGCCGGCGGAAAGGCGCTGTGCAGCCGATGCGGGGCGTTTCTGTACAAGAATGTGCCCAACAGTCTTGACAGGGCCCTGAGCTTGAGCCTGACCGCGCTCATGCTCTTTTTCATGGCCAATGTTTTCCCGTTTCTTTCCTTAAAGTCGAGCGGCCGCATCGAGGAAAACGTTCTCATTTCCGGAGCCGTGACGCTTTACCGTCTGGGGATGCGTGAAGTGGGAATCCTTGTGCTTCTGACAAGCTTTGTCTTCCCCCTGCTGATCATTGGAGGGATGCTTTATATCCTTTTGCCTCTGAGATTCGGACACCGGCCATGGAAATCGGCATTGGCCTATCGAATGGTCAAGGTGCTGGCGCCGTGGACTCTGCTGGGCGTCTTTATGCTGGGCGTACTGATTTCCATCGTCAAACTTCGCGATCTTGCCACCATCATCCCGGGGATTTCACTCTATTCGTTTATCGGACTCATGCTGGCGGCAACGGCGGCAACCGCCAACCTGGACACCTCTCTGATCTGGCCGCCCATGAAAATCAAGCTCGCGGGAGCCGGATCGGGAAGCACTGCGGCCGAACGGAATCTGATCGGCTGCCACACCTGCTCCCTGCTCGTTCCCAAAACATATTTTGACGAGCACGGTCACGGCACCTGTCCCCGCTGTGAAAGCCCTCTTCACAGCCGCAAGACCAACAGCATCGCACGGACATGGGCACTCATCTGCGCCGCGGCCATCCTTTATATCCCTGCCAATATCTATCCGGTAATGACGGTAATCCAATTCGGCCGGGGAGCCCCGAATACCATTCTCAGCGGAATCGTTCACCTGATCGAATCCGGAATGTGGGGACTTGCCATGATTATATTTTTTGCCAGTATCGTGGTTCCGGTGCTGAAGCTGATCGTTCTTTCCTTTCTGCTCATATCGATTCAGAAAAAATCTCCCTGGCGCTTCGCGGATCGGACCCTTCTCTTTCGCGTCACCGAAGCCATGGGCGCATGGTCAATGGTGGACGTATATGTTGTTGCGATTCTGGCCGGGCTGGTCAAATTTGGTGCCTTGTCGACGATTCAGCCCGGCATCGGCGTATCCTTTTTCGGCGCTGTGGTGATCATCACGATGTTCGCTGCCCACAGCTTTGATCCCCGGCTCATTTGGGACAAAACTGAAAGGTCAAAATGACAGACTCCCGCACAGAATACGATGCCGCCGCAGCGGCCCCCGCACCCAGGATCAAAAAGAAATCCGGGCCTTCGATGGTCTGGCTGATCCCCCTGATCACCGCCATTATCGGCGGCTGGCTCGTCATCAAGACGCTTTCGGAAAAGGGTCCTGAAATCATCATCACATTCAAAACCGCGGAAGGCATTGAAGCGGAAAAGACCAAGATCAAGTACAAGGACATCGAGATCGGGGTGGTGGAATCAATTCATTTCAGCAGCGATTTCTCTCATGTCATCGTAAAGGCCGCCATGGAAAAAGACTCGGCTCCTTTTCTCCGCCGCGACACCCGCTTCTGGGTAGTCAGACCACAGCTCAGCCTGCGCGGCGCCACGGGTCTCGGAACCTTGCTCTCCGGAGCTTACATCGAGATCGAACCGGGCGAGGGCGCACCCCAGCGGCAATTTGTCGGGCTCGATGTGCCGCCGGTGATCAAGGCCGATGTGGCGGGGAAAAAAATCATGCTGCTGGCCAATAAGCTGGGCTCTATCGACACGGGATCACCCGTATATTATCAGGGGATTCTGGCCGGCGAGGCGCTCGGTTGGGAGCTTGGAAACGATCGCAAGAGTATTTTCATCTATGCCTTTATCAAAGCCCCGTACGATGAACTCGTCCAGAGCAACACCCGCTTCTGGAATGTCAGCGGAGTGGACGTTTCCATCGGAGCGAGCGGCATCAGCGTGCGAACGGAATCGGTCCAATCCCTTCTCTATGGCGGTATCGCTTTTGAAACTCCGGAAACGCTTGAACGCCCGAAGGAGGATGTGGAAGAACTCGTTTTCACCCTGTACGATAACTATCGGTCCATTCAGGAGCAGGCGTTTGTTAAAAAAGCCACCTTCATTCTCTTCTTCGAAGGGTCTGTAAGGGGCCTCAACGTAGGCGCGCCGGTGGAGTTTAAAGGAATTAAGGTCGGATCGGTGAAAGACGTCCGTCTGGAATTCGACAGCCGCGACGACTCCTTCCGGATCCCCGTCCTGATCGAGATCGAGCCCGAGCGGGTCATCGCACGAGGAGGTTATAAGAACGAATCTCCCTCCCAGTTCTTAAAAAACCTGGTCGATCGGGGGCTGCGAGCCCAGTTGCAAACCGGCAGCCTCCTTACCGGGCAACTGTTCATCGAGCTTGACATGCATCCCGAAACGCCGGTTCGCCTGGTGAATGCGAAGGTGCCTTATCCGGAGTTGCCCACCATCCCGGCCGAACTTGAGCAGATGACCACATCGGTTAAAAGCATCCTTTCCAAAATGGAAAAGATAGACATGGAACAGATCGGCGAGGAACTCCTGGCCAGCCTGAAAGGGGCGAACACACTGATCAACAACCCGGCACTCCAGGAATCCGCACTGGACCTGAAGGAATCACTGACTGCGTTCAAAAGTATCATGCTCAAATTGGATCAGCGTGTCGAACCCATTGCAATAAATCTGGAAAAGGCCATAGGGGCGGGTCATCAGGCGCTGGACAAGACCCAGACGACACTGGAGTTGATCAACGAAGTGCTCAAGCCCGGTTCACCCTTCCAGTCCGGACTTATTGAGTTGACCGAAGAGTTGGCTGAAATGGCCCGTTCCATCCGTACCCTTGTGGACCTATTGGAAAGAAACCCCAACGCCATCATTTTCGGTAAGGATTCTTCAGGAGAGAAATAATGCTGTTTCCCTATTCACGAATCCGTTTAGCCCTGGTCCTTTTGCTGACCGGGGGGCTCTTGTCCGGCTGCATTCCAAATGCCACAGCGCCGACCCGGTTCTATGTGCTCAATCCGCTCGATCCCGGTGTCAGCCTTGTCAGCCGGACCGACATGAACAGCACATTGTCCGTGGAGATCGCCTCGCTTCGGTTGCCCCAGTACCTGGAAAGACCACAGATCGTGACTCGCAGCGGCCAAAACCGTCTGGAACTGGCAGAGTACCATCAGTGGGGAGGAAATCTTCGAAAAAACATGATGAGAACTCTTGCCAAAAACGTTTCCCAGCTTCTCGGCACCCCCAACGTTGCCATATCTCCCTATCGTCCTCCAATTCCCCCGGATTTTCTCGTTGAATTGGAGGTGATGCAGTTTGAGAGAGATTCCCACGGGCAGGTTCGGCTATCGACTCAGTGGCGGCTCTCCCGTGGAGAGGGTGGAATGCCCCTGGCAACCCGAATTACCGATCTGGATAGTCCGAAGCTTCCGGCAGAGCCGGGTTTCGAGAAAACGGTTTCGGCCATGAGCGCGCTTATGGGTGAGTTGAGTCAAATCATCGCCGGGGAGATCCTGCAACACGTCAACGAAAAGTCCGGTCCACAGGGTGGCGGCGGATGATGCGTCGAAAAAACAATTTAAAAAGAGGCGCACGCCCGGCAACCTTGCTGATCGCAACGGTGCTGATCCTGTTGCTGCTCCCGCTGCAGGCTTTTTCCAAACCGCCGGCTCAGGCAGGCGAAACGTGGGACGGGCGTCGCATTATGGAAGAGGGTTTCAAACGACATGAACTCTTCCCGTATGTCTTCGAAGAGCAGACCATGGTTCTGCTTGACGGTGCGGGGAACCGTGACGTCAGAAAAATGCGCCGCTTTACCAGGGTTGAAACCGATGGAACGGTAAAATTTCTCCTGGTTTTCGACAATCCTGCCGAGGTCCGGGGTGTGGCGCTGTTAGCGGTACGCCAGCGCTCCGGCACCCTCGAAACCGGGATCTATCTGCCCGCCTTCGGGAAGGAAATCAAATCCACCGAAGGGAAAAACAGAAGCAACCCGTTTCTGGGAACCGATTTTGCCGTCGAGGACCTGACGACAGAAGCATTGGCGGATTTTAATTATGTCCGGAAAGAGGATCGCAAACTTGACAAAATTCCATTTTTTGTCGTTGAAGCTTTCCCCAAAAATGCGGAGATCGAACAAACGACCGGCTACAGCCTGTGCAGACATTTCATTCGACAGGACAACTTCTTCATCGTTCGTACCGATTATTACGACCCTCGGGGGCGGTTCTTGAAGCGAAAAACCCACCACGACCTGAAAAGTGTGGGTGACGGCATGTGGCGCAGCAACATGATTCTCATGGAAAACCACAAAGCGCGGCATAGCACGCTGATCAAAATTGACCGGCGTGTCTTTTCCCGGGATTACGTGCCCTCCGAGATATTCACGACGGAGTGGCTTCTGAGCGACCGACACGTTCAGGACACGGAAAAACGTCTTTATCAGAAGGCCTCTCGATCTTCGAAGGAAATTGACACCAAGGCTCAAAAGAATACCCATTAGCCCGGTTTTACGAGAAAGCTTCGAGTTGGAACAAGGTCTGACAGTGCCATACGGCAGATTGCTGTAACAAACTAAATAAGAAAAACGCTTATGTTTTCACGTCTTCTCATGCTGGGGGTGAACCGCCGTCCGGCCGTATTGTTATTTTTGATACTGATTACGGTCATTACCGGCCTCGGCCTGCCACAACTCCACGTGGACACCGGTTTCGACAGTCTTATATCGGACACCGACCCTGACAAGCAGATCTATGATCAAATTGCGCGGGAGTTCGGTTCAGACAATCGCACCATCGTCTACGTTAAAGACAAGGCACTCTGGTCTCCGGATAAGCTTGCCGCGCTGGAGGAACTTCACTACGCCCTGGAAGGGCTCGACTTTGTCGAACGTGTGGACGACCTTTTCAGTTTGCGCAGCATCCGTGGGTCAGGGGGGAAAATAGACTCCCGGGTTTTCCTGCCGGAAGCCCCAAAGGACCCGGCAAGCATCGCTAAAGCCCGGTCTGATGCGCTCTACAACCCCCTCATTGTCGGAAATTTCCTCTCGCGCGACGGTTCCGTGACGGCGATGCTTGTTTCCGTAAAAGAGGACCGTGACGACACCGGGTTCGATCGTCGGGTTGACGAAGCCCTGGAGCGGACGCTTATTCCGGCCCGATCCGTCTTTGAGGAGGTTTTTCAAATGGGGCCGCCGCGAATCAATGCGGAACTCAAAGCCATTCTTTTTAATGACCTCATGAAACTGGGGCCGCTGTCGGCAGTCATACTTGTCCTTGCGATCCTCTTTTTTCTTCGAAGCGGGTTTGCCGCTATAATACCTCTTGCCACTGCGGGGCTGAGCATCTTCTGGACCTTCGGGTTAATGGGATGGATCGGTATTCCCATCAACATTCTAAGCGCCATGCTGCCCTCTCTGGTCGTGGTTATCGGTTCCACCGAGGACACCCACATGATCGCGTCTTATTTCCAGGGTGTCTCACAGGCCCGAGAAAACCATCGGGTTTTTGCCACACGTTTTATGATGAAGCATATGGGCGTGCCCTTGCTCCTGACGATACTCACCACGGCGTTGGGATTTGCCAGCAACATTTTCAGCAGTATCAGACTCATTCAACACTTCGCTGTCGCATCAACCTTCGCAATTCTGGCAAACGGCTTGATCACGATGCTTTTCGTGCCCATGATATTGAGCTTCATGGGTCCCCGCCGGACACGGCTCTTTCGGGAAGGCGATCGGGTTGCCGGTCTTCCGGATCTGTTCGTTCGCATGTTCGGTTTTACCAAACGCCGTTTCCCGCGATCGCTCCTGCTGGTGACGGCAATTCTTTGCGCCTTTTTTGTTTACCAGCTTTCCAAGCTGTATGTTACCAACGACCCGCTCTCCTACTTCCGGGAGAACCAGCCGCTTATCCGGGACACCCAAAAAATTCACCGGGACCTTTCCGGCACGAAGATATTCTTCATCACCCTTGCATCGGATCAGGAAAAGGCTTTTCAGAACCCAAAAAATATAGAAAAACTGGTCGAAATCCAAAATTTTCTGGAGAAGCAGGGAATATTCGATCGAAGCATATCCCTGGCCGACCACCTCTCTCTCGTCAACCGCGAATTTCACGGCGGCAACGCGTCATATTTCACGGTACCGAAAAGCCGCAAGCTTGTCGCCCAATATCTGCTCTTCTTTCATCGAAGGGACCTGGAAAGCTATGTAAGTCATGACTTCCGGCGCGCCAACATTGTTGTTCGACATAACGTCAGCGATTCCAATTCCCTGAACCGGCACATAAGCGAGCTCAAAGAAGTCGTGTCAAATGTGGCCGGCGGCCAGATGAACGCTTATGTTGTCGGCGAAAACCTCATGATCAACGCCGCCGCGGAGAGCCTCATGGTCGCCCAGACCGAATCCCTGGCCGGTCTCCTCTGCGTAATATTTTTGATAATGTCGGCAATGTTTACCTCATTCAAGGGCGGACTCATTTCCCTCGTCCCCAGTCTGTTTCCGATCATCATGATGTTCGGCGTCATGGGATTTCTGGAAATTCCTTTGAATCCCGGGACCGCCATGGTGGCGGTTATTGCCATCGGGATTGCCATTGACGGAACCATTCACCTTTTTTCCCGTTATATCGAACTTTGCCGGCGAACTTCCGATTATGAAGCGGCGGTGATGCTCACCGTTCAGGAAGAAGCCACACCCATGGTCGCCACCAGCCTGTCCCTGGCGTTGGGATTCGGCATCCTTCTGTTTTCCAACTTCACCATAATCGCCCAGTTCGGCGCCCTGTCAGCCGCCACCATGCTTTTCGCACTCTTTGCGAACCTTTTGATCACCCCGATCATCATGCTGCGAATCCGTCTGGTGGGTCTCCACCAAATACTCGCACTGTCCATGCACAAAGAAATCCTTGAAAAAAGCCCGCTCTTCCAGGGCATGTCAAACTATCAAATACGCAAAGCGATCCTGATTTCGGAGCTAAATGAGTTCGAGGAGGGGGACCTGCTGGTGGAGCAGGGAACGGTCGGAAGAAGCATGTATCTTATTTTGTCCGGACAGGTCGATATCGTGCGGCGAAGCAACGGCAAAACCAAAAGCGTCGCCATACTGAACGCCGGTCAGATTTTCGGAGAGATCGGTTATATCAGGGAAACGCAGCGAACAGCGGATGTTCGCGCCCTTACCCGTGTTGAGGCGCTGAAGTTCGACTATCTGAGGCTCAAAAAAGATTTAAAGTTCTTTCCACACATTGTCGCCAACCTGAATTTTAATATCAGTTGCATCCTCGGCGAGCGACTGGGCGACGTAATGGACATGATGGACCGCATGTCGTCTCAATCAAAGGATAACAATTCCTCTCGGGAGAAATTGCCCGAAGGTTAAATAATTTTCTCTATTCTGGGGATATCTTCCGGCAGGTCCACCTCCGGAGAATCATACCCGGTAACCACCACCTTGATTCGATGACCGTATTCAAGGGCGCGAAGCTGCTCCAGTTTTTCAATCCGCTCCAGCTTTCCTTCCGGAAGTCTCCTGAACTTATCCAGAAAACGCCTGGTGTACGCGTAAATGCCCAGATGTTTGTATGTGTCAAAACGAATGGAGCTGTCACGCCCGAAAGGGATGGGCGATCTGGAAAAGTAAAGAGCGAAACCCTCGGTGTCAAACGTAACCTTCACGTCCTTCGGGTCTGTTATTTCCTTTTTCTTGACGATCTTGAATGCCAGCGTGCTCATTTCAAGTTCCGGGTCGGAAGCAAAAGGTTTCACGACCTCATCGATACAGCGGGGATCCAAAAGCGGTTGATCGCCCTGAACATTGACAACAATATCCTGTTCGCCGAGACCCATCTTTTCAGCGGCTTCCGCCACTCTGTCCGTTCCCGATCGGTTCTCCACCGCTGTCATTAAGACGCTGCCGCCAAAATCCGTTACCGCTTTGAAAATTCGGTGATCATCCGTAGCAACGACAACATCCTTTATCCGTTCGGCATTTTTTGCCCTTTCATAGACCCATTCCAGCATGGGTTTTCCCGAAATAAGCGCAAGCGGCTTGCCTTCAAACCGCGTGGAGCCGAATCTCGAAGGGATAATGACGACAATCTTCATATTTTTCTCTCCATTGTCAGGAATGTATTGACCGGATTGATTCTTTTGTCTATTTTTGAGCCATTCTACCTGAAGTATAAAGGAAATCCGCATGGACAAAGAGATGCTGCACCAGATCCTTCAAAATGTTGCCAACGGTACGCTCACGGTTGGGGATGCCGCCAAAAGACTCATCCATATTCCGTTCGAGGACATTGACTATGCACATATAGACCATCACCGTTCCCTTCGCAAGGGGTTTCCTGAAGTCATCTTCGGGCAGGGGAAGACGGCGGACCAGATTGTCGGGATCATGGAAAAAATGTTTCGCCAGGAAAATATCGTTCTGGTGACGCGTGTCGATGAACAACAGGCGGAAAAAATCGTTTCACATTTTCCGGATGCGGTCTACCACTCGGCGGCCAGAATGGTGGTGTGGGAGAAAAAAGCACTTCCCATACAGGGCAGAGGAACCATTCTCATACTATCGGCCGGCACCTCGGACATCCCGGTCGCAAAGGAGGCCTACCTGACGGCAAAAGTCATGGGCAATCACGTGGAGTCTGTCTTTGATGTTGGCGTAGCCGGAATTCACAGGCTCTTCGACCACAAGGAACTGATCGACCGCGCATCCGTTCTCATTGTGGTTGCAGGGATGGAAGGCGCCCTTCCCGGTGTGGTGGCGGGAATGGTTGGACGACCGGTCATCGCCGTTCCCACAAGCGTGGGCTACGGTGTCAGCTTCGGCGGTTTGACCGCCCTCTTTGCCATGCTAAACAGCTGCAGTTCAAACGTTGCCGTGGTGAACATCGACAACGGATTCGGCGCGGGATACATGGCCTCCATTATTAACAGAGCGTGATTAAGGGAACGTACCATGCCTGCAGCCGATAAGTTCTGGATCGGATTCGGTGACATACACGACGATCTGTCACTTCTGGATGAAATACCGAACCTCTCTGCCGCCGCCGGCGTGATCGTCAGCGGTGATATAACCAACAGGGGCGGCACGGAGAAGGCGAGCAAACTGTTGAACAGGATATATCGGATAAACCCCAATATATACGCCCAGATCGGCAATATGGACCTCCCCGAGGTGACCGTCTATTTGGGCGGGAAGGGATGGAATATCCATGCAAAGGGCAAGCAGCTTGCTGAAAATATCGGTATCATGGGGGTGGGATACTCAACGCCGACACCGTTCATGACACCCGCTGAAGTACCTGACGAAATGCTGGCACAGTGGCTGGATGAAGCATACGCGCTCGTAAAACACCTGCCAAAACTGATACTGGTGGCCCACGACCCGCCCTTTGGATCAAAAGCAGCCATGCTCCCTTCCGGGGAAAACGTGGGCAACCGGTCGGTCCTGAACTTTATCCGGCGCGTCCAACCGGATGTCTGTCTCACCGGGCATATTCACGAAGGAGAATCTGAAGAATATATCGGAAAAACAAAAGTTATCAACCCGGGAATGTTCTGCATGGGCGGCTACGCGCTCATTCAACTCAGGGAAGGCAAACTGGAGGCGGAACTCCGGCATGTCTGATGGGACAGCGCCTATTGATGACGGAAATTTGTAGTCACTGTTTATAACCGATGGCGCGCAGAAACGCCTTTCGTTTCTGAATATCCTCTTCGGATTCAACACCTTTTGAACGAAAACCGTCAATCACACCGACAATTCCGCGGCCGAGGTCTGTTTCCACGATGAGCACTTCAACGGGATTGGCCGTTGCACAAAAAATCCGGCAGACTTCCGGAACATTCTGGATGGCATTTAAGACATTGACCGGAAACATGTCTTTCATGAAAACGATAAAACTGTGCCCGGCCGAAATGTTGCAGGCGTTGGTTTTTGCCAGTTCGATCAATTCTTCATCCGTGCCGGTATATCGCACGAGGCATGGCCCGGAGGCCTCACAAAATGCCACGCCAAATTTCGCCCCGGGGACGGCATTGACGATGGCCTCATAGATATCCTCAACTGTTTTGATAAAGTGAGAATGTCCCAGGATCAGATTCAACTCCTCCGGTTTTTCAATCTTCACTGCCTTGATTTCCATGTGATTCCTCCGTGATGTTTTTAATGTCTTTCCTCATTCGTGTCTAAAAATATTTTGGTTTTGACTTGTTTTGGACACGAGTACTCATTCTTAAAAGACGTCTGTTTTGTCCACTTACCCTTAACAGTTTCCATTTGCAAAGACCTTTTCAACTGCGACAAAAAACGATCCCGCGGTATTTCACGTGCGCCGAATCGCATCAAATGCTGCGTCCGCATCTGGCAATCGATCATATCAAAAGCGTGTTCTTTAAGATGTTTAACCAGGTGAACCAGGGCCACGTTTGAAGCATTGCTTTTTTGCGTAAACATCGACTCTCCGAAAAAGCACCTCCCCAGTGAAACACCGTACAATCCGCCGGCCAGCTCCTCGTCGTGCCATGCTTCCACCGAGTGGGCAAAACCGGATTCGTGCAGCCTGCAGTAGGCCTCAATCATATCGTCAACGATCCATGTTCCTTCTTTGTTCTGTGCCCGAATCTGCCTGCACCGGTTTATCACCTCTGAAAACGCGCGGTCCATTGTGACATGGAAAACCGCTTTTTTCATTATCTTCCTCAACGTTTTTGAAACCCTGAGTTCGTTTGGGTACAGCACCAGTCGCGGGTCCGGCGACCACCAGAGAATCGGATCACCGTCTGAAAACCAGGGGAATATCCCCGTGCGGTAGGCCAGCAGAAGGCGCTCCTGGGTGAGATCACCGCCCACGGCCAGTAAACCCTCTTTTGTTGCAAGATGAGGGGGGGGGAATGCAATTGTGTCAGACAAAAGGAAAACCGGCATTTTTAACCGTGAAAAAAAATCAAGTCAATCCAGTTAATCCTGTCAGAAAATATTTTGGCTTAATGCTTAATTGATTATGAACTCATTAGTTTATCCGGGATTCTGATCCCCGGACAGGATTGACGACGGTATAATGGGGCTGAGTCACACATTCAGTTTCACGTTATCGAATTGCAATCGCCGGTATTCAGGCTCCAGGATTAATTATATTTAAACGTCAGCCCGTCGTTTTCAAGCTCGACAAAAACCGCCCCCCCTTTTGCGAGGCTCCCGAACAGAATCTGTTCGGAAAGCGCGTCCTTAATTTCTGTCTGCAACACTCTGCCGAGAGGCCTTGCACCGTATCGCAGATCATATCCTTTTTTGGCCAGCCAGGTCCTAACCGCTGGAGAAATCACCAGCGCGACTTTTTTAGCGGCAAGCTGGTCATTTATTTCTGCAATGAATTTGTCCACGATCATTTCCATAATCTCCATATTCAGGGAATTGAAGTGAATGATCCCGTCCAGCCGGTTCCTGAACTCCGGGCTGAAAAACATTTCGATGGCCTTTTTGCCCTTGTCTTCCGTATCAAATTGCTTTTCACCAAAACCGATAGACTGGACGTTCATCTCTCTGGTGCCGGCATTTGAAGTCATAATGACAATTACGTTTCTGAAATCGGCCTTTTTCCCGGTATTATCGGTCAGGGTGGAATGGTCCATAACCTGAAGCAGGATGTTGAACATGTCAAGATGCGCCTTCTCTATTTCATCAAGAAGCAGCACGCTGTGAGGGTGCTTACGGATACCGTCCGTCAAAAGACCGCCCTGATCGAATCCGATATACCCCGGCGGCGCGCCGATCATGCGGGCCACGGCATGCTTTTCCATGTATTCGCTCATATCAAACCGGATGAACTCGATTCCCAGATTTATCGCAATCTGCCGCGACGCTTCGGTTTTTCCAACACCGGTGGGTCCTGTGAAAAGAAAGGAGCCGATGGGTCTGCCGGGTGTGCCGAGTCCGGCGCGCGATCGTTTTATGGCCGTAACAAGGCTCCTGAGCGCGTCGTCCTGTCCGAAGATCACCTTCTTTAGATTCTCTTCCAGAAACTCCAGTTTCGCTTTATCGGAGGTTGACACGCTCACGGTCGGTATCCTGGCCATCTTGGCCACAATTTTTTCAATATCCGATGGATTGATTTTCCTTCTGCGGGTAGAACCCGTTAATTTAACAAATGCCCCGGCCTCATCTATTACGTCGATGGCTTTGTCCGGCAAATAGCGGTCATTGATATACTTGGCGGAAAGCTCCACGGCGGCCTTCAGTGCCTGATCCGTGTAAGTAATGCCGTGATGTTCCTCATAGCGTGATCTGAGCCCTTTCAGAATTTTAACCGTTTCTGAAATCGGCGGTTCACTGACTTCAATCTTCTCAAAGCGGCGGGAAAGGGCACGGTCCTTTTCAAAATGATTCTTGTATTCCTCATAAGTGGTTGAACCGATACACCGCAGATCCCCGGATGCGAGAACAGGCTTCAGGATATTCGAAGCATCCATGGATCCGCTGCTGGTAGCGCCGGCCCCGACAATGGAGTGGATTTCGTCAATGGCCAAAATCGCGTTCTTTTTCTTTTTCAGTGCCGCAATAACCCCTTTCAGGCGCTGCTCAAAATCACCGCGAAACTTGGTTCCGGCCAGCAGTGATCCAAGATCAAGGGAATATATGCGCATATTTTTGAGTATGTCAGGTACGAGCCCTTCATGAATTTTCTGCGCCAGCCCCTCAATGAGTGCCGTTTTCCCTACCCCCGGATCTCCCACGAAAACAGGATTGTTTTTCCGTCTCCGGCAAAGCACCTGCATGTTTCGCTCCAGTTCACGTTCGCGACCGATGAGCGGATCCAGTTTTCCCAGGGCGGCCATTTTTACAAGATCCGTGGTGAATGCTTCAAGCGGATCCATCTTCTTCTTTTTCTCTTCCTTCTCCGTTCGTGCAAACCCGCCATCCCCTTCCTTGAAAGGTTCCCTCAAAACGCCATGAGAAATGTAATTCAAGACTTCAAGGCGTGAAACACCTTCGGCATTTAAAAAGTATGCGGAATGCGAATCCTTTTCCAGGAAGATCGACGCCAGAATGTCGCTGATCGCCACCTCCGGCTTTTCAGCAGACCGGGCATGGTTCACCGCCCGCTGGATAACCCTCTGGAATCCAATGGTTTGCTGGAGCACATAATCGTTCACTTCGGGGATACCTTCCACCTTTTCTTTGAAAAAATCTTCCA
Source organism: Pseudomonadota bacterium (assembly GCA_043827325.1). Classification (GTDB taxonomy): domain Bacteria; phylum Desulfobacterota; class Desulfobacteria; order Desulfobacterales; family UBA11574; genus JBDRPF01. Next base: position 30,895 of record JBDRPF010000035.1, read on the forward strand.
GAGCGATTTTCAGACTCTCAACATTGCCGCCGCAGTTCTCAATGATATCGACACCTGTATCGTCATGCAGAATGGCAAAAAGCACATGTTCGATCGTGACATACTCGTGTCTCCGTTTTTTAGCTTCTCTGACAGCAAAACCAAGAGTTGCGCTCAGCTCCTTGCTGATCATGGCATCAATCCTTTTCCATGGTGCATTTAAGTGGGAACCCGCTTTCCCGGGCCAATGCTTCAACCATTTTGACTTTGGTTTCGGCAACTTCAAATGTGAAGGTGCCGCAAACCCCGATTCCTTCCCTGTGAACTTTCAGCATGATGTGCGTTGATTCTTCAACCGTCTTTTGAAATACGTAAATCAGGACCTGAACGACGAATTCCATGCTGGTGTAGTCGTCATTGTGCAGCAGGACACGATACATAGACGGTTCGCGAACGTCCTCCTCGACCTCCGAGGATACCTGCTCTTCTATTTCAGGACCAAAGATACTCACTGAATCAACTCCCCGAACTTCTGATCTGGTGTTCACCCGGGTGATTTACAATGCGCTGTGAAGGTCGCCCGGATTTTATAACCGGAATGGCCAGATCGTCACGAGGGGATCTCATATCCAATTATACCCGGTCGAGCCGGAAACTGTCTTATTATAAGCACCCAAGGCCCATCTTGTAAAGAGGGCTGTTTCCAATTCATTATTTCCCGCAACACTTTTTGTATTTTTTTCCGCTCCCGCAGGGACATGGCGCGTTTCTGCCGATCTTGCTGCCGGTTCGTTTGACCGGTTTTTTCTTTTTTTCCGCTTCTTCACCCCCGGAAAAGACGAGTTTTTGTTCCTTTGGCCGCCGTAAATCATTTATGTTTTCAGGTTCGGAAATCTGAACCTTGAAGAGAATCCCCAACGTCTCTTCCTTTATTCTGGCGATCATGTCCTGAAATAACTCAAATCCTTCCTTTTTATAAACAATGAGCGGATCCTGCTGGCCATATCCCCTCAAACCGATCCCCTCCCGCAAATGATCCATGCTCAACAGATGGTCCTTCCAGAGGTTGTCCACGGTTTGAAGCATGACAATCCGTTCCAGGTTTCTGAAATCTTCCGCTCCGATGGCGGCTTCTCTTTTTTCATATTCGCCGGCGGCGGCATCAAAAATCAATCGAGCAATTTCCTCTCTGCCAGGCGGCCCGTCCGCTTTGTCACCGTTGATGCCGCCCAGACTGAAATTAAACTGCTTAAAAACAGATTCGGAAAGCCCTTTCAGATCCCATTCATCGGGAAGTGTCCTGTCGTCCGTATAAAGATCCGTAATCTCCTCCGCCTTTTCACTGATCATTTCCAGTATTGACGTTTTTAAGCTTTTGCCGGCCAGCGCTTCTCGTCGCTGTCTGTAGATGACCTCCCGCTGCTGGTTCATAACGTCATCATATTCGAGAAGCTGTTTCCGGATATCAAAATTGTGCGCTTCGACCTTTGCCTGAGCATTTTCGATGGCTTTGCTGATCCACCTGTGCTCTATCGGTTCGCCCTCTTCCATCCCCAGCGTTTCCATCACTCCGGTGATCTTTTCCCCTCCGAATATTCGCAGGAGATCATCCTCCAGGGAAAGGTAGAATCGGGATGAGCCGGGATCTCCCTGCCTCCCGGAACGACCCCTGAGCTGGTTGTCGATTCGACGGCTCTCGTGCCTCTCCGTTCCCATGATATGGAGGCCGCCCAGTTCTGTTACGCCTTTACCGAGAACGATGTCCGTACCGCGGCCGGCCATGTTTGTTGAAATAGTCACCGCTCCACTCTGTCCGGCCATGGCAATAATCTCAGCCTCTTTTTCATGGTTTTTCGCATTCAGTACCGTGTGGCGGATCCCCCGCTTATTCAATTTATCACTGAAACTTTCTGAAACGTCTATGGATATCGTACCGACCAGTACGGGCTGCCCTTTTTTATGAAGCGCTACGATTTCATCCATGGCCGATTCATATTTTTCTTTCTTGGTTTTGTAGATGACATCCGAAAAATCGGTCCGGATCATCGGCATATTCGTGGGTATAACGATCACGTCGAGACCGTATATCTTCTTGAACTCAGCCGCCTCGGTATCGGCCGTTCCGGTCATGCCGGCGAGTTTGTTGTACATCCTGAAATAGTTCTGAAAGGTAACCGTGGCAAGGGTCTGGTTTTCATTTTCTATCTTAACACCTTCTTTGGCTTCCAGGGCCTGATGCAGGCCTTCGCTGTAGCGGCGGCCCGGCATCAGGCGGCCTGTAAATTCGTCGACGATGACAACCTCGCCGTTCGTTACGATGTAATCGACATCACGCTTAAAAAGGTTGTGCGCTTTCAGTCCCTGGTTAACATGGTGCAGCAGTTCGATATTTCTGGGATCATACAGGTTGTCCACCTTCAGTGCATTTTCAGCCCTTGCAATTCCTTCCTCGGTCATCATCACGGAGCGCGCTTTTTCATCTATGGTAAAATCGATTTCACGCTTGAGTCGTGGAATAATACTGTTGACCTGGTAGTACAGATCTGTGGATTTTTCGGCCGGACCGGATATGATCAACGGGGTTCTCGCCTCGTCAATCAATATGCTGTCCACCTCGTCCACAATTGCATAATTCAGTTCGCGCTGAACAATCGACTCCCTGTAAAACTTCATATTGTCTCTCAAGTAGTCAAAGCCGAACTCGTTGTTCGTGCCGTAAGTGATGTCGGCGCCGTAGGCGGCTTTGCGTTCTTCATCATCCAGGCCGTGCAAAATGGTGCCGACGGTAAGACCGAGAAACGTATAGATATGGCCCATCCATTCGGTATCGCGACGGGCCAGATAATCGTTCACCGTTATAATGTGCACGCCCCTGCCTGTCAGGGCATTCAGATACGCGGGCAGCGTCGCCGCCAGCGTCTTGCCCTCGCCCGTTTTCATTTCCGTGATCATGCCGGAGTTCAGAACCATCCCACCGATAAGCTGTGCGTCAAAATGGCGCATTTTCAGGGTGCGCACCGAGGCCTCTCTTACCGTCGCAAAAGCCTCCGGAAGAATGTCGTCGAGAGATTCTCCCTTGTCGAGTCGTTCTTTGAATAAAGGTGTCTGTTTCCTGAGTTGCTCATCGCTCATTGCCTGAATCGCAGGTTCAAGGGTATTGATCTTTTCAACCAGCGGCTCGAGTTTTTTCAGTTCCCGTTCGTTTTTACTTCCAAATACTTTTGTTAAAAAGTTTGCGATCATCTATGAAATATTCCTTCCTAAATCGGTCCCGATCAACTCCTTCAATTGTTTGGTAATTGTACCATACTTTTTTAAAAATCCAAATGTTTGAGTTGAATCGCGTCCGGACAGGTTACGAAAATATATAAATACCTGTCCCATAGGACCAGGTTTTCAAGGACTAAATAAAACCGGCGATATAAACCGGATATGCGTCCAACGGAGAACACACATGATTGCAGGCAAGAAAAGGGATAGGGAAAACAAACCGACGCCCGGGGCATTTGAAGCAACCGGATGAAAATCACATGCTGTTTTGCCCCGGTAAAACGGCAGAATTTCATGCGGTCTAGTTAAGAATGTATTTTTCTGGATTAACCGGAATACCGTTAAGGAGAACCTCGTAATGAAGATGGGGACCAGTTGTTCGACCCGTGCTGCCGACCTGAGCAATGGCTTCTCCCCGGTTAATCACATCCCCTGTTTTTTTCAAGGCCTTATATAAATGCGAATACCGGGTGACCATTCCATGGCCATGATCGACATCGACAGTCTTGCCTAAAAATCCTTTAGGGCCGACGTAGGTTACGATACCATTGGCTGTCGCGATAATCGATGTTCCCTTGCGGGTGGCAATATCCAGTCCCTTGTGAAATTCCCGCAACCCGGTAAATGGGGACGTTCGGTATCCGAATCCGGATGTCGTCCAGCCCTGGGTTGGCCGGATGGCCGGTGTTGAGACCAAAAGATTCCGATGATCTTCAAGATAGCTGTAAAGGGTTTCAAAGCCTTCTTGCTGCTGCACCGCAGCCTGTTCAAGCTGCCGCGTCTGTTCGTGCATCCCCCGAATCAGGCTGTTATGTGTTTCACGAAGCGGAATTTGTGCGTCGAGATCCTCCGGGGCTGAACCGCCGACGCCGAAAAGATTGTCCTGCTCATCGCTGCTTTCAATGTTGGCGATGATTCGTATCTTTTTTTCAAAATCGCCTAACGCGATCAGATTTGACTTCAGCGTGTTGATCAGTCCGGCAAAGGTTTGAATCTGCCTGCGCTGGCTGTCGATCTCATCCTGCAGATTGGAGATATCGTGTTCGAGCTCCCGGTTGTTTAGCACCGATCGCTTGAGTTTCGCGTAGTCATAAATCACATAACCGGAATATATTAGAGCGACGACAAAGAATACACCGAAAACACGTAACATCGCCCTGGAAATCGTCAGGTGTTTCCCCGGGCTCCCGGTACCGCTTAATATGAAAAAGTTGATATGCTCACGCATAATAATAGAATTTCAAGAGGCGTCAGACGATACTGTCGGCCACCCTTCTCAAAACGATCTATAAGAAATAAGCTGCAATTTCAATATGTTATATATCGGCCTGCTTGTAACACGGTTATGTATAACACAAACAGGATGAAACTGTCAAGTTCGCCGCTTCTTTGCTGCTGTTTTTTTTAGCGGTTCAGAATCCGCGCGAACCGCGTTCGAAAAAGGGGGAGCATCAATACTCCCCCTTATCACCGTTTAGGAAACGGGCCTTACATGTCAGGAAAATATTACTTCATCAATTCCGGAAAAATCGATTGCAGTGCATCGACGGCGTGCATCGGGTGGCTGTCAGTATTTATGGCTCGGTTAAAGAGTGTTTCAGCATTGTCCGCCGCATCGGATTCACTGGCTTCGGCATAGGATGCGAGGAGCCTGGTAAAGGTCGATACGACGACTGATTTGTTGTCTTCAAGGGCTTTTCTGACTTTTTCGATATTCTGGTACAGCATACCAAGCCAGCCCTGGAGGACAAGCTTCGTTACCGTTGCAGGTCCTACACCGCCTGTCTCCAGGGTAAAAGCATCCGTCTTGGAACGGGCCGCGGGGTCGACATCGCCGTAAGGTGTTCTGCCGTCCTTTCTAAAAGATGTTGAGGCATCGATCATCAGGCACCCTTCCTTGAGCATGTCGGACGTAAAAAAGTATTCGGTATCGGGATGGACTTTATAAGGATGAAAACCCATGCAGCTATAGACAATGTCAGCGCGCTGGGAAAGCTCGGTATTTATTCTTAACTGTGTTTCCTTGTCTGATAATCCACCGGATCCGGTCCGCGTATGCAGGGGTCCGAGTACTGTTGCATCGAAGCGTTTCAATAGGTTGAAGAGGGGTTCGCCCACGATATTACTTCTTCCTGCCACAAGAACCTCAAACCCAGCGAAGCTTGCGATTCCGTCGGGGCGGAGTTTGGCACCCTTTTCTCTTATAAGATATACGCTTGCCAGATCAACCATGCCGCTGGGCGTACAGCAATCATAATAACGGTCGGCACCTAAGGACATCAGTCCCAGGGTTACCTGATTGAGTCCGTCACCGTCTTTGGAAACATCGATACGGTTGCAGAGCGCTGTCGCATCAATGACCTTTCCCGCCTGACCGCCGAAGGGCAGCTGAAACATTAAAATAGAAATTGAACTGTCATTGTTCCACTTTTCCAATTTTTCATGCATCTCGGCAGTTGTAACTGTAGAAGGAAACTCCTCCATCATGCTGGACAGTCCGGACATTTTTGTTGTGGTCGATTTCATCCCGACATAGCTAATTGAGGCTGCAACTGCCGGGTCGTCCCTATCACCGACCAAAACCGTCAGGACTTTTGAATCGGCCGGGGTGATATCTTTAAGCGCAGGGACTTCTTTGAAAAAATCCGCTCTTCGTTTGAGTTCGGGAATGATCATTTCCTGGTACCCCTTGGGGTATTTCTGTTCCCCTTTGACAATTCCCGAGCCGTTTATGACCCTTGTGTATTGCTCCCCCCTGAAAGGTCTGTCAATGATGTGCTCAAAATCATCTTGTGCAAATAACCAGTGGTTCATGCCCCCAATACGATCTTTGTATTTCCTGTATGCCATACAGTCCTCCTCTCATAAGTTTTTAAAGTTTATAAATTAAGATTAGCCCCTGTGAAGGGGATAGGATACAGATTAATATGCTTACACCTCTCTATAAAAAAAACTATCCATTTATTCCCATTGATTATCAACCCGGATATTGTTATTTCAATAAAGCATTAATGTCAAGAGAACTCGTCATTGGCTCGAAAATCGAAATGTTACCAATTTGGGGATATCGAAATGAACATGTATTTTATGAAGTTGACAGCAGGCCGTAACCCATCATCCCATCACTCCCTCATTCCATTATTCCCGTTGAATAATATGCTGGCATAGCCAATTGTTTATGGCCTGTCCCGGAGGACAAGGTTTTTCAAGACGAATAAATTTTAGATTTGTATTGTCTTCCAATCCATTTTGTTATACCACACCGAATAAACTCTAAAAACACAACATTGCGATTTACTTCTCTGATCCCCGTGAAAGGAGGTGAACCCCGACATCCGGTCTCATGTATGGTAACAGCAGGTTCCACGTGATCACTTAACAAGGAGACAACTCGATGAAGAAAAAAATATTTCTGTCTTTCTGGATTGCAGCAATTTGCCTGACGCTGTTCGGAACGGCGGCCTTCGGGCAGGACGCCGAACCCATTAAATTGACCTACAGTATCTTCTTTCCGCCGACACACGGCCAGACCAAAGCTGCCATGGATTGGGCAAAAGAGATCGAGAAACAAACAAATAATAAAGTGCAGATAACGATCTTCCCGGGCGGAACACTCACCAGCGCACCCCAGTGCTACAGCGGAGTGGTCGACGGGATTTCAGACCTGGGGTTCAGTCTTTTCGCTTACACGCGCGGACGCTTTCCCGTTATGGCCGCTGTTGATCTCCCCATGGGCTATCCCGATGGAAAAACGGCCAGCCGTGTGGCGGACGGATTTGCAAAAGCATTCAACCCGCAGGAGTTAAATGATGTAAAAGTCCTGTATCTTCACGCCCACGGGCCCGGACTGCTCCACACCCAGAAACCCGTGACAAAACTGGAAGACCTCAAAGGAATGAAGATCAGGGCCACCGGTCTCAGTGCCAAGGTCGTTGAAGCGCTGGGCGGCGTACCCGTGGCCATGCCGCAGGGCGAAACCTATGAAGCGCTGCAAAAAGGGGTTGTCGAGGGCACATTCGGCCCCATGGAAGTCCTGAAGGGATGGAAGCAGGCTGAAGTCATTAAATACACGACCGAATGTTACAGCGTCGGTTACACAACCACTTTTTTTATCGTCATGAATCTCACCAAATGGAACGCCCTCCCGGACGACGTTAAAAAAGTATTTGAAACGGTCAGTGAAAAATATGTCGGTGTTCACGGGGAAGTTTGGGATTCCACCGATGATGAAGGCAGAAAATACACCTTGAGCCTGGGGAACAAAATAATACCGCTGTCTGACGAAGAAAGCGCCCGGTGGCGCAAGGCTGTGGACCCGGTCATAAACGATTTTATCACCAACACGCCTGACGGCAAGATGTATGTGGATAAAATTCAGGCGTTAACGGCAAAATAATCGCGACCGCCTCTTGGAGGCTTGAAAAAGGGGTTGCCCTGTACCGAAACACGGTGTCATGGCAACCCCGACTTTTGTGCACGGAAACTAATGAACACTTTTGACAGAGTATCTAACGGCCTGGCACGAAAACTCTTCTGGGTTTCGGCTGCCGCCATTGTTGCCATGATGCTGCTGACATGTGCGGATGTCGTTTTGCGATATTTTCGCAGGCCCGTTCCCGGAACATACGAGCTGGTCTGTTTTCTGGGCGCCGTGGCAGTGGCCTTTGCCCTGGCGCACACGTCCGTGGAAAAAGGGCACGTATCGGTAAGCTTTGTCGTTCAGCTTCTTCCAAAACGAATACAAAGTTTTATAGCGTGCATCACCACCGGATTTGGATTAATTCTTTTTTCGCTGATTGCATGGCGGTCCATGTTTTACGCAAATGATCTCCGTCTGTCCGGTGAGGTGTCGCTGACCCTGGAACTCCCCTTCTATCCATTTGTTTACGGCGTTGGTTTTTCCGCAGCGGTTGTATGTCTCATTCTGGTATCGGATCTGTTAAAAAACGTGATGCGGGTGCTTGAAAAATGAGCCTGACTGCTACAGGTATCACAGGTATCGTCATACTGCTCATCCTTCTGTATTCCAAAATGCCTGTGGGTTTTGCCATGGCCTTCCTGGGCTTGATCGGATTCAGCTTTGTGGTGAACCTGAACGCGGGGTTGAGTCTCCTTGTCCGGGATGTCTGGGATGTATTCTCTTCATATAACCTGACGGTGATTCCGCTTTTTGTGTTTATGGGCCAAATTGCATTTCACGCCGGCATCAGCCGCAGACTTTACGACTCCGCCTATGTGTTGTTCGGTCACCGTCGGGGGGGGCTGGCCATGACAACGGTCGGCGCCTGTGCCGGATTTTCCGCCATATGCGGTTCGACCAATGCAACGGCAGCCACCATGGCCACCGTTGCCCTGCCTGAAATGAAACGATACGGATATGACATGAGTCTGGCCACCGGCACCGTGGCCGCGGCCGGGAGTCTCGGCATTCTCATCCCTCCCAGCGTTATTTTCATCGTGTACGGAATCCTCACCGAACAGTCCATCGGGAAACTCTTTGCGGCCGGTATCCTTCCCGGCATTCTTCTCTGCGTGCTGTTTCTGATCACCATTCACGTCCAGGTCACGAAAAACCCTTCCCTCGCCCCGCCCGGACCGAGAAGTACCTTTCGCGAAAAATTCAAGTCCTTTGCCGGGGTTCTGGAAACGCTGATGCTCTTTTTCCTGGTTATGGGAGGAATCTTTTTCGGCATCTTCACACCCACGGAAGCGGCCGCAACAGGCGCATTCATGACCCTGGCCATTGCCGTTTTAAGAGGTCAGCTCACCTGGGAAGGGTTCGTTCAATCCCTTGCCGACACCACTAAAATAAGCTGCATGATCATGACGATTGTAAGCGGCGCCGTGGTTTTCGGTCATTTCATGGCCATTACCCGGGTTCCCTACGAACTGGCCTCCTGGGTTAGCACTCTCCCGCTCCCGCGATTTGCCGTCATGCTGGTGATCATCCTGGTTTATCTTGTCGGCGGCTGTTTCATGGATGCCCTTGCCATGATCATGCTGACCATCCCCATCTTTTTTCCGGTGGTGCAAGCCCTCGGGTTTGATCCAATATGGTTCGGCGTGGTAATTGTCCTTATTACTGAGATGGGTGTGATAACGCCGCCTGTCGGGGTCAATGTTTATGTGGTCTACGGCGTGGCCAAAGATGTTCCGCTGGAAGCGATTTTCAGGGGGGTGTATCCCATGCTTCTGGCGCTGCTGGCATGCAATATAATTATTCTGATTTTTCCTCAGATCGCGCTCTTCCTTCCCGGTCTCATGCCCTGAATAAATTTGCATATTTTTTAGTTTAAATGAAGCTCCCCGCCGCAAGCGGACGGGGTATCTGTTGCCAGATCGAGCAATTGAGTCATATTTTGAATAGTTTTAATTGCTTCATCCGGTTTTCAGCTTCTGGTTTATCCATACTCTGATTTCTGATGTATCTTTTGACAACCTTTTCGTTGGTGGCTTCTCCAACTGTTCCAATATATTTGCCAACGCTCCAGAAAGCGCCACCCCATAACTCCTTTTTTTTGAGTTTGGGAAATGTTTTAAATATTCTTCTTGCTGTAATTGATTTGATAATACCCAAAATTCTCATCGGTGCCATGCTTGGATGAGAACCGCAGAAAATGTGGATATGATTTTGATCAAACCCTATTTCATCGATGACTATTTCGTATCTTTCGGAAATCCCACGCATGGTTTCCTTGATACATTCTTCCACTTCCTTGCTTAATAGGGCTTTACGGTATTTGACAGCGGTTACCATATGATAACGGATCTTGTAAGAGCTGTGTGATGTTTTCCCTAATTCCATAATATTGCATAATATCACCAGCAGAGTCCCCGCCGCAAGCGGACGGGGTATTAAAAATTATAATAAAATTTGCTTGACAAATTCATTAGCTTTGCTAATAACCAGACGACTTGTTTAGTATGGTTTAAGTTTCGTACAACGACGTGCGATAAACAATTTACAGGAAATTAAAGACAAAGGCGTCTTTCCCCATTTTGGGTGGACGCCTTTTTTATTTTTATCAATCTCATCAGACAAGGAGGAGTTAACATGCGGTTTTCAAAAAGTAACGATGTACTCGGAACCACCAATCGTGGCAACCCGGCAGAATCCAGCCTTTGCACGCTCTGCAGGGCCGATTGCAGTGGTAAATGCGAAACATGGCTTTCCAGCCTCGTGGGTCGCAAACTGCTCTATCCGCGAAGTTTCGGAATGGTAACAGCGGGCGCCAACAATACAACGCATGTGGGCGTTTCCTACAATTCGCTTCGGATTCAAGGATATGCTTACGGCTCACAGGGGCTCGGGAAGGGCCTGACCAACGATCCCGATGACTGTATCTTCCCGAATGTAAACCTTGAAACCGAGTTCGGCAGCAACGTCAAAACAAAAATCCGCATGCCGCTGATGACCGGTGCTCTGGGATCGACATTTATCGCTGAAAAATACTGGGATTCTTTTGCCATCGGGGGAGCCTTGATCGGCATACCGGTTGTTATCGGTGAAAACGTTGTCGGGGTTGATCGCAAGTCGGAAATCGGAAAGGGAAAAACCCTTAAAGGCAAAATCAAAAGCTCTCCGGAACTGGAACGCCGAATCGACACCTATCTTCGTTATTATGAGGGGTATGGCGCAATAATTGTCCAGCTGAATGTTGAAGATACCCGCAACGGGGTTGCGGAATTCGTTGCCGAGAAGTATGGAAACAAATGCATCATTGAACTGAAATGGGGACAGGGCGCGAAGGACATTGGCGGCGAAATACAGGTGACCAGCCTCGAATACGCGCTTTTCCTCAAGGAAAGAGGATATATTGTCGATCCGGACCCGACAAAGCCTCAGGTTCAAAAGGCATTTCAGGAAGGCTCCATCAAGTCATTTGCCCGGCACAGTCGATTGGGCGGCACAAACCTTGATACCGTGGAACAGGTCCGTGAAGATTTTATGAGCAGTGTTGACTATCTCCGAAAAATAGGCTTCGATCGAGTCACGTTAAAAACAGGTTCATACGGCATGGAAGAGTTGGCAATGGCCATAAAATTTGCAACAGATGCAAAATGTGACCTCCTCACCATGGACGGTTCAGGGGGCGGTACCGGGATGAGCCCGTGGAATATGATGCAAAGCTGGGGCGTCCCTTCCATCTTTCTCCATTCAAAAGCCTATGAATACGCAAGCATCCTTGCCGCAAAGGGAGAAAAGGTGGTGGATATGTCCTTTGCCGGCGGGTTCGCACTTGAAGACAGTATTTTCAAGGGCCTCGCGCTCGGTGCACCCTATACGAAACTCATCTGTATGGGCAGAGCGATCATGATTCCCGGTTTCGTGGGTTCAAATATCGAAGGCGCTCTCAACCCCGACAGGAGAGAGAAAGTCGTCGGCAACTGGGACAATTTGCCCAAAACGGTGACGGACATCGGTACCAAGCCTGTGGAGATCTTTGCCTCATATTTCGATCTCCAGAAAAAAGTCGGCAAAAAGGAAATGGACAAGATCCCCTATGGGGCAATCGCTTTCTACACACTGGCCGACAAACTGGCTGGCGGGCTTCAGCAGCTCATGGCCGGTGCAAGAAAATTCTCTCTTGACAAGATCGCACGCACCGATCTCTTTTCCGGCAATCGAGAAACTGAAAGAGAAACGGGGATTCCGCATCTGTCGGACATTAATGATGAGAGCGCCAAGAAAATACTGAATTCTTAGAGTCAACTGCCGCGCCGCTCAAAGAACGGGGCGGCTTGTTGGCAAGAATCAAGGCAGCCATCCGAATTGCAAAGGCTTTCCGGGTCTATATTTCCGGAAAGCCTTTTTTATAGCCGTTCCATTGAACCGGTCCCCGTACAAAGACTCGGGAAATCTGCCGGCGGGGCTCATCCACTTTTCTGAAGCCATCACTTTCTCGCTTTCCTGATTTTGTTAGACAGGATAGGGCACCCCCATAAGCCCTGTTGTTTCGTCCAGCCCCAGCATGATGTTCATGCACTGAACCGCCTGCCCTGCCGTCCCCTTCACGAGATTGTCAATTGCCGAAATTAAAATCAGACGATTGTTGCGTTGGTCCAGTTTAAACCCGATATCGCAGTAATTGGTTCCCCGGACATAAAGCGTGTCAGGCGGTCTTTTGTCCGGACAAATGCGGACAAACGGGCTGTCGGAATAAAAAGCGGCGAGACAATTTCGAATCTCCTCCGGCCCCGCATTTTGCAGCGGTCGCGTATATATCGTCGTCAGTATTCCCCGATTCATGGGAACAAGATGCGGAACAAAGGTAATCTTTACCGGCACCCCGGCTTGAAAACTCAGCACTTCCTCCATCTCCGGATTATGCCGGTGTTCGGCAATTTTGTAAGCTTTGAATGACTCGTTGGCCTCACAAAAGTGCGTCGTCAGGGAAAGGGACCGGCCGGCTCCGGTGACCCCCGACTTTGAATCCGCGACAATTGTCCCGGGATCAATGAGGTTGCCTTTCAACAACGGCACCAAAGGTAAAATAACGCTCGTGGGATAGCATCCGGGGATACCGATGAGCGTCGCGTCTTTAATTTGATCTGAATAGACCTCGCAAAGACCGTAAACGGATTTTTCGATTAACTGTTTTGCGGTGTGGGGCTGGTAAAAAGATTCGTATGTTTCTACCTTTTTGAACCTGAAATCAGCGGAAAGGTCGATCACCTTCTTCCCCCTGTCGATCAGTTCGGGAACAAGCGCCATCGGAAGTTTGTGCGGAAGCGCCGTAAAAACGATATCCGCACGGTCGCACACACGGTCCAGGGTCATCTCTTCGCAAACAAGATCGACGAAACCCGACATCGAGGGGTACACCTGGTCATACTTCACGCCGGCATGTTGACGGGAAGTCAGAATCGCAAGCTCTATTTCGGGATGAACACAAAGAATCCGTACCAGTTCGGCACCGGCATATCCGGTTGCCCCGATTATACCCACCCGTGTCATATGCTCTCCTTGTTAATAACTATTTTTACATTTGAAGGACAAAATACTGTAACAAAGCTGTTGCGTATTTTCAAGGAGATTCAATGTAGCCGAATTAGTGAGTCTCCTCCCGTAAAAAGGGAGACATCAGGAAGCATCCACGATGGAAGTATCACCTCTGGTTTAAAAAACCGTCGTTCGTTTAAAGATTCAGAATGTCGAATGTCGAACAAGGAATGTCGAATGATGAGGTTTTTTCTTCTCTGGCTATGGAATACGGGCAGCGCCAAATACCACGGAAAATCCAATTCGGCTGTTATCCTTCTATATTGGACATTGAGTACTGGATATTCGATATTCAACTGCTTGTGACTGTGGACGACGAACGGCCAAGGGCTTGACATCAAGCGCCCAGGTAAGCCTTCTTTACTTCGGGGTCGGCGAGAAGCGCTTCAGAAGGTCCTTCCAGCACGAGATTGCCGCTTTCAAGTACATAGCCGCGCTGTGCAAAGCGCAGCGCCATTCGGGCATTCTGTTCGACGAGAAGGATGGTCGTTCCTTCCTGATTGAGTTCTTTGAGCGCGTCAAATACGCTCATCATCAGCAAGGGCGCCAGGCCCATGGAAGGTTCATCCAGGAGCATGATCTTCCTTCCGCTCATAAAGGCCCGTCCGATGGCCAGCATCTGCTGTTCGCCGCCGCTCAGTGTCCCGGCTTTCTGTATCTTCCGCTCTTCCAGACGCGGAAAGATCGAAAATACCCGAGAAAAATCTTGTTGGATCTGTTCACTATCCTTTCTGGCAAATGTGGCCAGCTTAAGGTTTTCCATTATGGTGAGATTGCCGAACAAACGGCGACCTTCGGGAACATGGGATATGCCAAAGCGGCTGACCACTTGATCGGCGGGATACTTGAGCAGGTCCTGATCCATGAATGTCATTCGGGTCCCGGCTTCAACGGGAACAAGGCGGGAGATCGCCCGCAGCGTTGTGCTTTTTCCGGCACCGTTGGCACCGATAATACAGACAATCTCTCCTTCGGAAATTTCGAAGTTTATGCCGTGGAGCGCTCGAATATTATCATAGGAAACGCTTAAGTTTTCCACCGACAACAACATCAGGCCACCGCCTCCCTGCCTAAATAGGCATCAATGACTTTAGGATCGTTCTGTATTTCTTCCGGCGTTCCTTCCGCAATGACACGGCCGAAATCCAGGGTCTGGACAATCTCACAGAGTTCCATAACGACTTTCAGTCTGTGCTCGATGAGGAAAATGGCCAGCCTCAGTTCCTCGTGGACGTGTCGAAAGATCTCCATCATTTGAATCAGTTCTTCAGGGTTCATGCCCGCGGTGGGCTCGTCCAGAAACAATATTTTGGGTTCCGTAGCCAGCGCCCGCGCCATTTCCACTCTTCTCTGATCACCGTAGGGCAAATTGGTCACGATCTGATCCGCCAGATGATCGACGCCAACCATCTTCAGCAGACGGTATGATTTTTCTTCGATCTCTTCTTCTTCTCTGCGACGTTTGGCGGTACCGAAAAAAGCGCCGATCAATCCATATGTTATCTTTGAGTAATGGGCCATTTTTACGTGATCGAGGACGGTCATATGCCGCCACAACTGCAGGTTTTGAAATGTTCTGCCCAAACCCAGGGACGCAATCTGGTACGGCTGAAGACCGGTGATCGGCGTGCCCTCCAATATGATGTCACCCTCCGTGGGTTTGTAAATACCGGTGATAAGGTTGAAAATGGTGGTTTTGCCCGCACCGTTCGGCCCGATCAGCCCTCTGATCTGACCGGGTTCACTCTCTAAATTGTAGTTGTTGACGGCCCGCAACCCACCAAAGTCGTGGCTCATGTTTTTTACTTGAAGTAGCGTCATGTTACACTTTTTTCCCGTCACCACCAAGGCACAAAGCCACGAAGAAGAACTCAAAATATTGTTTTCCTGGTGTCTCTGTGTCTTTGTGGGAAATCATCTGTCTGTCGCTGATTCATTTAAGGTTGCTGTTTTGGTTTCACAAGATTCCTAACGTTAAATTCCTTAAAAGCGATGAGTCCCGTGGGGCGATAAATCATCACCAGAATCAACATAAGCGGAATAATGATCCACTTGAAAATTTCCAGGGGCCGGAGCGCTTCCCCGAGGAGGCTCAAACTCACGGCGCCGACGATGGACCCGTACACGGAGTTCAACCCGCCAAAGTATACCATCGCCAATACTTCAGCAAGCTTCTGAATGCCGAAGGTTCCCGGATTGATGTACCGGAGCACATGTGCAAACAGGCCGCCGGCCACACCGGCCCAGAAGGCTGAAAACATAAACGCCACGATCTTGGTTCGCCGTGTGTTGACGGTCATGGCATCTGCCGCCAATTCATCGTCACGTATCGCGTTCAGTGCTTTGCCGAGGATAGACCGAACAAAATTGTTTATGATCCAGATACAGGCGACGGTCCAAAAAAACACCGTGGGCAGATTGGCCACGTCCGGCTGGCTGCTCAGGCCCCGGGGGCCGCCCAAGACTTCCAGGTTTTCGACCAAACTCTTGACGATAAACATAAACGCCAGGGATATGATGGCCAGATAGTCACCTCTGGTCCTGAAGGAAGGAATTGCGACGACAAGGGATCCAATAGCCGCAACCGATCCGCCGATGACAAGTGCAATGGGAAACATGAACGGTGCGAGTTGAGGCGGTAAAAGCGCAGGTCCAAAGAGTCTGTCATTCACAAACAGAGTAACGGTGATGGCCGAGGTGGTGTAAGCGCCCAGGGCGATGAATCCGGGATGCGAACAGGAGAACTCTCCCATGTAACCGTTAATGACGTTCAAGCTCAACGTGATCATGATGGCGATCAGGGTCAGCTTGAGCACGAGAAGTCGGTAAGCGCTGATTCCGGACCAGAGGTGTAAAATACCGTAAAGCACGGCAAGGTGAACCATCACAGAGAATGTGATGGGCAAACAATACAGTGCGGCTGACAGTCTGTTTGTCAATGCGGCACCCAAACGTGCGATGGCAGCGATCGGCAGGCCGTACATCAGAAGCACGTAAATAACGGCGCTGGGTATCAAAAGCGGCTTCTTGAGCATGATGAGAACGCCGAAAAGCGCCGGAATTTTGGGCAGCCCCACCAGATCGGACACCAGGTCACCCAGGAAGTGCTCGAGTACCACCGCGATCAATATGGCAATGAGCCAGCCCAGAAGAGGCACCGGAGAAAAGAAATCCTGGATTTTTTGCTTGAATGTCTTTGAAGACTTACCGCGTCTTTCTTCCATATCTACTTTTTTGTCTCTCTATTTATTATTCAATGCTTACAGCCGTAAACGCGCACTGTAAGGCTCTCCAAAAAAGCCGTGCGGTCTGAAAACCAGAATGAGTAAAATAATCGAGTAGGCAATCAGGTCGCGCAGTGTCGACGGAAAAATCATTGCCACGAATATCTCTATAAAACCCAGCAGAAAACCGGCAAGGCATGCGCCAAAAACCGAACCTCTCCCCCCCAGTATCGCGGCCACAAAGGCTTTCCAGCCAAAAAGGATACCCATGTAAGGGTCCAGAACCGGATAGGCCACGCCAAAGAGTATCCCTGCCGCCGCCGCCAGTGCAGAGCCGATTGCAAACGTCATGGCGGCAATGGTGTTGATCGGCACACCCATCAGCGGCACCACCACATAGTCAAATGCCATGGCCCGCATGGCCATCCCGTATTTGCTTCTGCGTATAAATTGATGGAGTGCCAGCATGAGCCCCAGCGACACGACGACGATCAGGATCTTCTTGTTAGTTACAAACACGCCGGCGATATCATAGGTCCTGGAGCGGATCAGCGGTGGGAAGCTGACCCGTCGTGCCCCAAGCAGTGCCAGATTTCCGGTTTCCAGTATGATGCCGATCATCAGGCCGGTGATGGCAGCCGAGGCCCGGGGCGCTTCTCTCAACGGCCGGTAACCGAGCCTTTCCACCAGAATGCCCACAAAGGAGGTGAGAAACATGGAGATGATAATTGTCAAAACCAGGATCAGCCAGTTAGGGAGTACAATTGCACCCATGGAGGCCAGCGCTGTTATTCCGGTGGCAACACCAAAACCGATGTAAGCGCCCACCATAAAGATATCGCCATGTGCAAAGTTAAACAGCATGAGAATGCCGTACACCATGGAGTATCCCAGGGCGATCAAGGCGTAAAAGCTGCCCCACTGCAGTGCATTGACCAGGTTTTGAAAGAAAAATGTCATCCAGTCAGCTCCTTGTGCTTCCAAAAAAGGCGGGCTCAGGGCGCATCGCCCTGGCCCGCCTGATGATGCTATGACTCACAAGTCTTCTTGGGCCAAAATATCCTGTCCGCTCTTAAGGCAACAGGTGTCGTCATTCCCCTGTCTCTTACCCTTACGGACAAACAGACTTGTAAAACTCGAACTCGCCTTTCTCGCTGATGCGAACGATGACCGCACACTTGATCGGGTCGCCGTCCTCGGTGAAGGTCATCTTTCCCGTGATGCCGTCAAATTCCTTGATCTTGGCAAATGCGTCGCGGACACATTGACGATCCTTTTCAATATTGCCGGTTATTTTTCCACAGGACTGAATGGCCTCTTGAGCGAGATGAAGGGCATCCCACGTCAGGGCCCCGACATCGTCCGGCACGTATCCGTATTTCTCGTTGTATCGATCGATAAACGCTTTGGTTGCGCCCTTTGCACCGGCAGCGGCATAGTGCGTGCTGAAGAACAGGCCATAGCAGTCCTTTCCGCAGAGTTCCACTGTTTCCGCCGAACCCCAGCTGTCGCTCCCCACGATCGGTCCCTTCCAGCCCAGTTCATGAGCCTGTTGAACGATCAGAGCCACCTCGTTATAGTATTGGGGGGTGAACAATACCTCGGCACCCGACTGTTTGATTTTCGTCAGCTGCGAGCTGAAATCGGTGTCCTTGGTGGTAAAGCTTTCAAATGCCACCACGGAACCGGGACCGTTGAGTTTCTCCCAGGCTTCCTTGAAGAACTCCGCGAGTCCTTTGGGGTAGTCGCTTGCCACATCATACAGCACCGCTGCTTTGGTGAACCCGAACTCCTCTTTGATAAAATTGGCCAGCACCGGCCCCTGGAAGGGGTCAAGAAAGCAGCCCCGGAAAACAAAGGGGCGGTCCTTGGTGGTGTCCGGATTTGTGGACCAGGGGCTGATCATGGGCGTTTTATAGTTGTCGCAAACGCCGCCGGCCGGAATTGCCTGTTTGGAGGATTGCGGCCCCACAATCACCAGTACTTCGTCTTCGGTAATCAGTTTCGTGGCGACTTTCACCGCGGATTCGGCCTTGGACTCGTTGTCCTCAACGATTACTTCAACCGGATACTTCTTCCCCCCGACCTCGAGGCCGCCGGCGGCTTTGATGTCCTCCAGCCACATCTGCGCAGCAAACTTCGTCCCCTCTCCCACCTTGGGGATGTCACCGGTCATGGGCGCGTTGATACCGACCTTGATTGTTTTTGTCTTAGACCAGGCACAGGGCGAAACGATCAAACCCATCACCAGACAGAATACGACAAACACCAAACCTTTTCGCATTACGACCTCCTTTCCACAGCCAAGTTAACATGTTGATATTAGTGATAATGATGAAATTCGATTTTCACGATTTTCTGGTTTGGGTCAATAACACACTGTCAGCGCTTTTTCAATAAAATAATGCCGCCGGGAACAGGGTCTGGCTTATTGCCCCTTTTTCATGTTTGCGATCAGCTCTTTGATAATCCCCAGTACATTTCTGCCTCTTTCGCCGGCGATCCGGTGCGCGTCATCCACCAGTTTATTCGCCTGACGCTCCAGCTCCGGCATGGATGGCCGCGGGCGGTTCATCTTCTGATACTGCCACGTCAACAGGTGGATCGCCAGACGTTCTTCATGTCGCCGGAAAAAACCCATGAATTACCTCGCAGAACACATAAAGAATCCGGGTTATTTGCAAATACGAAAAATCGCTTCTTCCAAAATGAGCTTCGGATGCTGTCCGCCTGTTTTAAACCGCACGTCCGCCGCGTTCAAACACTCCAGGGCATCGAGAAGTTCCTGTTTTGTGAATCGGTCGGATTTGATCAGCATTTGATAAACCGGATAGGGGTTGTTTGGATTTTTGGCAATTACAAGGTCTGAGGCCGATTTTTCCCTCTTCTTTTTTTTCCTTTCAGGGCCTCTCCCCTCCCCTTTTTTCGAGTTCGCAGCGTCGTTCCCGGATAATATCTTTTCCCACTCTTCAAGCTGTTTTAAAAAAGCCCCGTCGAACGCCTGGATCGCAGGCATGATACGGTGTTTAAAATCCCCGAAGGAAGCACCCCCATGCCAGTCGCGGCCGTGGGGGCTTTCCACAAAGTCCTTGACAACGAGAAGTTTTCTGATCTGATTCAGTATTGCCGCTAAAAGCTGGAGGGGGTGCCCTAAATCACCGCCGGACAGGAGAGAGTTCATAAAAAAGAGCGCGTTCTCAATGTTCCTGTCGGTCACCGCATTTGTAAAATCATACAAGGGGTCCGTTTTGGTGCGCGCTAAAACAGCGTGAACATCTTCGACTGTTATCTTTTTCCGGTCCCCGACATACGCCGTGAGTTTATCCAGATTGTTTGAAAATGTGCGCAGCTCAAAACCGGTCATTTCATACAGAATCGTATACGCGTCTTTATCCATGCGCTTTCCGCTTTTCTCGAGAATCTCCCGCATCCGTTCATTCAGAACCGCCGCCTGGGCTATTCTGTCTGCCCTGCGATCCCCCTTGGGGACCGAACAGTCAATGATCATGCCCGTTTCACGAATGGTCTTAAAAAGACCGCGTCGTTTATCAACCACATCGGTGGTGATGATCAGGTAATTTCCTTTCGGGAATCCCTTTTCAAGAGCCTTTTGCAAAACCCCGGCGTGATCCTCGATGGCGGGTATGGACCTTTCGTTCTCCTCGCAATAATCGATGACCGTGTCCAGCCAGGCGTCATCGTCGAACCTGTCCATATCAAGCTTTAATGTTCTGTTTCTATCGGGCTTTCGCGCATCATCAAACGAAAGGTTCGACAGTCCAAGGAGGCTCATAAAATATTTTGCCGCCCTTTCGATGTCTTTTATTTCGTACGCCGCTCTGGCTTTTTCAAGGAGCACACCCTCATCCTGTTTTGAATAGAATATTTTCGAATCATAAATAGCCACAACTTTTGTGCCGGGCAACAGTGAATAAGTGTTTACCCGCTGAATCGCTTCAGGGATATTCTCATTGATCCCTCCTATCGGCTCGTAGTTAAGACTCCTCCCGGAATCCGGAAGCAGGACACCCAGCAGCGCCTCAACGGCGTTTTTATAAAGCAGTTCTTCTCCATAGATCAGATACACCGGCGCAACGCCGTTGTCTCCTTTATCTTTTTTAAGCGTGTCCAGATGTTTTTTCAGGGAGTTATATTGAATTTCAGGCATAAAATCGCTCCGCGATTTTATATAGGGTCAATTTTCCAAGTCTGAAGAGTACGGGATACATCTACTTTGGCTTATTCCGGCATCTTCCTGAACAACAGATGCACAACAAATATGCCAATCCCAACCGTGATGGCGCTGTCCGCAACATTGAAGGCGGGCCAGTGGAAATTTCCAAGATAAACGTCGAGAAAATCCACCACCTTGCCAAATTGAAATCTGTCGATCAGGTTGCCGACGGCACCCCCGAAAACCAGGGCAAAACCGGTAGCGAGCCAAGGATGCGTCCGGGGGGTATTCTTGTACAGGTAGAGGATCACACCGATGGCCATGGTCGTTATCAGCAGAAATACCGTGCTGCGAAAAACCGGACTCTGGCCCGACAGGAATCCGAACGCACCGCCGGGATTGTGAATGTGGGTGAGGTTGAACAAACCCGGAATCACCGGAACAGAACGGTAAAGCGGCAGTGTCTTCAAGACAACGGCCTTTGTGATTTGATCTAAAATAATTACCGGGCCGGCCACACATGCAAGCTTCATGTATGTGTTGCTTTTGAATCTCGATCCGCCGGAGGCTGAAGAATGGGAATCCACAGTGTCCTTACCCGAATATTTTCCGTGAAACGCCCTTCTGTCGGATGTGTTTTGCGGAAAATATATGAAATGTCAATTTTTTGATTCGTTCATCATATATAAAATCGCTTTTTGCGATTTTATATGCTCATTTCCCCGAGTGCCTCTATACATCGGTTACAAATGGTCGGATGTGCTGAACCGGTCCCCACGGAAGGATCATGTATCCAGCACCGCTCGCACTTGTCACCCGCTGAAGGCTCAACGAGAATCGACAACCCCCCTATATCGACAGGCTCAACACCACCTGCCGGTCCCTTCTCATTGAGCAGGGACAGCTTTGAAACAATACAAACCGAGCGCAAGTCATCGGCATACAGGGAAATCGTCTTGTACAGATCATCGTCCGCATACAGGGTCACGGCCGCCCCCAAAGAATGCCCGATGCGTTTTTCACCCCTGGCTTCCTCCAGGGCTTTTGTAACCTCCCCGCGAATTTCAAAGATACCTTTCCATTTTTTTGCCAGAATATCATCCTGCCATATCGCGTTTGCTTCAGGCAGAGTTGCCAGATGAACGCTTTCCGGTTTGTCTTTCCGGTTCGGCATATGGACCCAGATCTCTTCAGCGGTGAAGGGAAGTATCGGTGCCATGAGCCGTGCGATGGCATCGGTCTGGAGGTGTAAAACAGTCTGTGCGCTCCTTCTCTGCGCGGAATTCGGCGGGGATGTATAGAGCCGGTCCTTGAGAATATCCAGATAAAACGCGGACAGATCGAGGGTACAGTAGTTGTACAGCGCGTGGTAAATGGTGTGAAATTCGAAACTGTTATAGGATATATGCGCTTTTTCAATCAGAACCCGGAGCTTGTGCAGTGCGAACCTGTCAAGCTCCGGCATGGATTCATACCGGACGGTATCTGTTTCAGGGTCAAAATCATATAGATTGCCGAGCATAAACCTGCTGGTATTTCTTATTCTCCGGTATGCATCGCTCAGCTGTTTTAAAATATTTTCGGAAATACGAATATCATCCCTGTAATCCGATGCAGAGACCCAGAGGCGCAGGATTTCGGCACCGTGTTTTTTAATAACCTGTTCAGGGGCGACGACATTGCCCACAGACTTGGACATTTTTTTGCCTTCCGCATCGACCACGAATCCATGGGTCAAAACGGATTTATACGGTGCATCCCCCCTCGTACCCACCGACGTGAGCAGCGAGCTGTGAAACCAGCCCCTGTGTTGATCGCTCCCTTCCAGGTACAGGTCTGCCGGCCATCTGAGGTTGGAACGTGTTTCCAGCACGGCAGCGTGGCTTACCCCTGAATCAAACCATACGTCCAGAATGTCGTTTTCTTTAACAAATGTATTGTTTCCGCACGCTTGACACACCGCATCTCCCGGAAGGAGATCCGTTGCATCCTTTTCAAACCAGATGTCGGCGCCGTGCGTTTTAAACAGCGCATGGATGCGGTCGGCAATCTCCGGATTCATGTAAAGGGATTCGCATTTTTCGCAGTAGAATATGGCTATCGGAACTCCCCACGCGCGCTGCCTGGACACGCACCAGTCCGGCCGGTTCTCAATCATGCCGTAAATCCTCTCCCTGCCCCAGTGAGGAATCCACGTTACCCTGTCAATGGCTTCCAGAGATCTTTTTCTCAAGCCTGTCTTATCCATTGAAATAAACCATTGGGGTGTGGCCCGAAAAATAACAGACTTCTTGCAGCGCCAGCAGTGGGGATACGAATGCGTCATGGTTTCGTGGGCAATGAGCATGCCGTTTTCCCGAAGCCTGGCAATGATGTTTGGATTTGCCTTGAACACGAACTGGCCGTTAAAAAAATCAACTTCATCTGTAAAACAACCGCTGTCATCCACCGGTGAGTAGGGATCGATACCGTACAGAAGACCCACTTCATAATCTTCGCGGCCGTGGCCCGGGGCCGTATGAACGCACCCTGTACCGGCATCCAGGGTCACGTGGCTGCCGAGAACCATCAGGGTTTTCCGGTCATAAAGCGGATGGCGGCAGGTTTTTCGCTCGAGTTTTTTGGCGTCAATTTCGGCAAGGATCGAATAGTCCGAAACGCCGAAAACCGCCATGCAGGGTTCCACCAGATCTCTGGCCAGAATCAGCACTTCATTGTTTTTCGTATCAACGGCGGCATAGACAAAGTCCGGATGAACGGCCACGGCCAGATTGGCCGGAATCGTCCAGGGTGTCGTTGTCCATATCACCACAAATACCGTTTTACCCGCCAGGGCGGGGATCTCGCCGCTCAAATCGTCGATCAACGGAAATTTGACAAAAATCGACGGGGATGTCTCGTCCCCATATTCGATCTCCGCCTCCGCCAGGGCTGTTTTGCAGCTGCAGCACCAGTATATCGGTTTCTTGCTTCTGAAAAGGCTGCCTTCCAGGGCAAATTTGCCGCACTCCCGCGCAATGGTGGCAACGTATTCGTAATTCATCGTCAGATAAGGGTTGTCCCATTCCCCCATGACCCCAAGGCGCTTGAATTCCTCCCGCTGGATATCGATGTATTTTTCTGCATATTTCCGGCACTCCCCGCGTATCTCGGTCTGGGACATTTCCGCTTTTCTGGCACCCAGTTCTTTTTCTACGTTGTGTTCTATAGGAAGACCGTGACAATCCCATCCGGGCACATAGACAGCGTCAAAACCGGCCATTTGCCGTGAACGCACGATGATATCCTTTAAGATCTTGTTCAGGGCCGTTCCGATATGAATGTTCCCGTTCGCATAGGGCGGACCGTCATGAAGAATAAAGGGGTTGCGGCCTTTTGAGGTGTTTCTGATCGTACGGTACAAATCCTGTGTTTCCCACATCTTCAACTGCTCGGGCTCCCGCCGGGCGAGACTGGCTTTCATCGGAAATTCCGTTTTCGGAAGATTGAGCGTCTGCTTGTAGTCCATTTACCCTCCAATAAAATCGCCTCGCGATTATGTCAGAAATATAATCAATATATACCGATTTCCCTTAAAACACTGTTGATACCGAGTTTTTGAACTTTTAACCTCAAAAATTCCGAAATCGTCGGTTGATATGCCTTGGCCCGGAGGTACATCTGCGCTTCCCGGGGTGTGTTGCCGCCTTTCCTGTTATTGCAGGGTTTACATGAAGAAACACAGTTGTCAAAGTTCGTCTGTCCGCCTCTCGATTTGGGAATGATATGGTCGATGGTCAACCGCTCCCTTTCTGCTCCGCAATACGCACATTTGAAGCCGTCTCTTACAAGAACATTCTTTTTACTGAAAGGGACCCTGGATATATAGAGGGTCCGGATAAGCTTTATCAGTTTCATCACTGCCGGGACCTTGACGGCAAGGCCCTCCGCGGTTCGGATAACCCTTTCGGATTGCTTTAAAATCTGAACCTTCCCTTTGGCGACCAGACACATGGCTCTGCGCCAGTTCACCATATTCAAGAATGTGTAATCCGCATTCAGCAAGATGCAATGAGTCATCTCATCCTCCGTCTTTCAATTCGTCAATGTCTTTTCACATGCGTATCTCACCTCAAGAAAAAATATAAAAGCGGGGTTCTCTTCCTCCATTTTTGAAAGGGTTTCAAGGCACGGACATCAAGCCTGAAACCCTTGTATTTTCTGGTGCCCGGGACGAGAATCGAACTCGTACAGAGACTATGCTCCGAGGGATTTTAAGTCCCTTGCGTCTACCATTTCCGCCACCCAGGCAAATGTTACAGAATCCACACAATCAAAAATTTAAATGTATATATTTTCTGTGAACACCCGCGCCGGCAAGGCGTTTCATAGAAAATATCCGGCTCCAAAATATAATTAGATAGCTTAAACCCATCATTATTTCAAGGGAAAAGAATCGCCGCGGAACTTATCACGCCGACGGTTTTTCGCCGGAACCCCGCAGTTTCGTGCCGCGGTATTATCCTTGAAATCCCGGAGATTGTCCCATCGGATTGACAGGCACTTAAATCTTATATAAAGATGTGGCAAGCTGTCTCAAAAATGCATCTGAATAAGGAGGACACAGGAAATGCTAATCAATCCCGATCGAGCTTCTGGCTACTGGTGCCCGATGTCGAGGGTTTCCGATGAAAACCTTGTCAGTATAAACAGGTTCTACCACGGGATTACCGGCACCGGGTCGGTAGCACCCGGCGGTTGTTTTTGCCTGGGGAAAAAATGCATGGCGTGGCGATGGAAAGACGAAGAAACACTTGGATACTGCGGTCTTGTGGGTGAAGTGTAGCCGTCACTTCTCAAAACCGAACACTTCACTTCCACACGTCGCCAAATACGGGGCATACAAAAAAGGGATCAACCGGTTCGGTCAATCCCCCAGGTATTACTGGTGCGCCCGGCAGGATTCGAACCTGCGGCCTACGGATTCGTAGACCGAAATTTTAAGCAGTTATTTTTCCTGTATTTTTAAAATGTTGAATCAACAGCACTTTTATTTTTCATTTTTGGTTTTGTTAGACTTTGTATTGTAAACTTTGACCTTGACGGGCACATTTTGGGAGATCGGAAGAGCACACG
>JBDRPF010000036.1:0-8728 GCA_043827325.1 Pseudomonadota bacterium
TCCGGGGCGGCCGGGGGCACGGCGCCGGCGGCATACTTCAAAATGCGGTCCCACTGGGGTATGCCCTGAACTTCCCTGAATATATCCGACAACGGCGCGACGGAAGCGGCCCCCAGCAGCGCCGAGGCCTGAGCGGCCCCCAACTGCGTTGCCGCCTCACCGGTCAGGAATTTTGTTAAGAGCAGATCCAGCACCTCGCCGGTCATGATTCCGCTCAAAACAGTGCAGGAGAGTTCCCGGATCGCCGCATCCTTCTTTATTTTTCCGGAAGATATGAGATAAAAGGCTTCGAGAATATGATTCGTTTCTGAAAATCGACC
Source organism: Pseudomonadota bacterium (assembly GCA_043827325.1). Classification (GTDB taxonomy): domain Bacteria; phylum Desulfobacterota; class Desulfobacteria; order Desulfobacterales; family UBA11574; genus JBDRPF01. Next base: position 321 of record JBDRPF010000036.1, read on the forward strand.
ATCGAGAATCAGGAATTGCGCCAGCTTCATCAGGTTGTTGCAGATGAGCTGAAAGGCCGCCGTCAACGATGTTTCAAATTTAATCCAGAGAACCAGCTTGTAGGAGAGCTTGATCATCAGCTCCAGTTTCCGGTCTGAAAGAAGATTTGCGCCGACGACGGACAACACCTGGAAGATCTCTTCCCGGACATCCGGATTGCCGCTTGACAGCCCGTCATTCAGCCTGTCGAACAGGGCTTCAACGGGTTTTTGCTGTCCTTTGCTGTAAAGCTGCCGGATCGCCATGGGCAGGGACAGCATCACCTCTTTGTCCTCGAAGACGGTTTTCTCCCCCTTTAAAATGCTGTTGAGCCCGGCTTTGATCCGGTTGATGTGATGTGTTCTCTGGTCTTCTGTTTTCCGTCGTTCCACCCCGCCCTTTGCGAAATATTCGGCACCGTGTTCCTTGCGGCGGTCTTGGCCGGACCGGCGCTCCGTTCCGGAAGGTTCGGGCGGCGCTTCCGGTGAAACCGCGGCCGTGGTTTGCGGCGCCAGTTGTTTCAGTTTCTCCGCACCCAGCCGGTCCGCCATTTTGTCCATCAGGCCCTCTCCAAGCGCCCCTTCGAGATTTTGAGCCAGCACCTTCTGAATAACGTCATCATCCATGCCGGCCAGGGATGCCGCCATTTGCTGCAGGAGTTTTTCTTTGCTTTCCTTCCCGGCAACGCCGTCGAGGGTGCGCATCATCCGGGTGAAGGATTCTGAAATTTCGCTCCCCGAGACTCCCCCCTTTTCCCGGGTGATCTGTTTCATGCCGGATTGAAGAACTTTTGAAAGCCACTCCGGGTCTTTTGCCATTTCTCTGATTTTGTCCCTGTCAACGTCCGATGCCGGACCCTCCCCCAAAATGTGCTTGAGAAGCTCTCCGGCCTTTGCGTCCTGGCCCGAAACGACCTTCTGGTCTTTTTCAACGGAGACATAGACTTTTTGATCCACGAGAATGTGCCGCAGATTGTGACGTTCGACAACCTTCCCCAGACCGCCCTCCTTTTGGATGTCTTCCGGTTTTCGGGTCAAAATTTCCAGAAAGGTCCGGAGTTCTTTTGCGTCCAGCCCCTTGTCAAACGCCAGGCTCTTGATTCCGAAGTTGAGCAGCATTTCAAGCACCGAAATCACCTGGGGCTTTTTTTGATCTTTTTCACCCAGCGGTTCTCCAAGGATGAGGAGGGTTTTTTCCGTTTCGGCGAACACGATGGAATCTTCCCGGGCGAAGATGGAAGCGAGGGTCGAGTACGTTTTGTCAATGGACATGCCGATCAGGTTGCTCGCAGGGGGATAGAGGCGAATGTTTGTAATAGACGCATTGATGAGGATCATCGCCTCCAGGGCCATTTTGTTGATCTCTGGTTTTTGCATTGGGCGTCCCTCTGTAAAACCGTTCCCTGGTATCACTTAGTGCTCATCCGCGAATCGCTATAAAAACTGCGGATACCGGCGCAAGCTTACAATTCAGAAAGTGGTTGGAAACCGGAAGCTGTCTCAAAAAAAGCGGACACTTCTATTTGTTCAATCCATACGTCCTGCGAACCTTCTCGACAATCCCGTCACGTCTCAGATGGTCTATGGGGTTCGTGCCGGGTATGTTAAGTATTTTCATCAGGTAATTTTTCTGGTTTTCAATGGCTTCGCGGTACAGATTCTTATGGATGTTCCAGCGCGAGATGAAGTGCGATGTCATAAACCGGTCTGAGGAATCGAGCGTGTTTTTGAGCCGTTGATTGAAAAAGTCGTAAAACTCGACGGTTTTTTGGAGAAGATCCAGTTCATTTTCAAAACCCCCCACGCCGGCTTCCTCGAACTCGTGATAGAGGAACAGGAGCTTTTCAAGATAGGACCGGTCGGCCATTTGGGCCAGGAGGTCCGCCGTAGCGAGAATCCGGCTAAGACGGTTACAGCTTGTTGAATCGAATGTAATCTCGGAGATGTTCAAGGGCAGATCGGTGCAGTAGATCATGGTGCACCCCGCGTGGATTTCGTTATCTGACAGGCCGAGCTTCGGCCCGGCGTGTTCCATAAAATCAATACTTCGGCGCACGTGTGTCTGGGTGTACTTGGCGCCGGTCCCATCCGTATCATGTTCTTCCTGGATGTACCCTGAATCGTGAAAGAGCGCGGCGATCAAGCACAGGGATATGAAGCGGTCCGTGAAAGTTTCGCCGTTGATCACCGAACCGTGGATCAGCCTTGCTGTGGCGAGAAAGGTGTTTGTGGTGTGCTGAAGGTCGTGGTACTCGGTGTTGCATGCTCGGTACCCCGGATAGTTTCCCCGGTAGAGGTCGATGGTGGCCGTGAAAGCGCGGGTGACAAGGTCGGTGTCGAAATCCGGAGAGATGCGGGTGAGGACTAAATGGACTTCGTCCAATACCGCCTCCGTGGAATTCATGAGTATAAGATCATGGAGCAGTCTGTTTTCCATCACCATATTCCAACGGTTATTTTTTAGATAGCTTCTTGCAAGAACACGAAACCCGAATTCAGCGCAAAAATTGAATACATTTCAATTATGTGGATACAGAATGCGTCATAAATGGTCAAGGGAAATTTACGTTGACCCCGGCCCCCCGCGATTGTCTCCCAAAAAAAAGGCTGTCGCCTTTCGGCAAAAGCCCGTGGTTTTATCTGGTGCCCCCGGCAGGAATCGGACCTGCGGCACATGGATTAGGAATCCATTGCTCTATCCACTGAGCTACGGGGGCGGTTTGGCGTTTGCCCCAGCCTTATATCAATTCCCGACTCAGGACAAGCCTTTTTCGGAGTCATGCATCCTGTCCTTGACACCAGGCGCCTGATGGCGTAATCTACTATGAAACTAGGAGGTGACACCATGGCAACTGCAACCGTTCGTATTCCCGAACGAAAAAGAGATATCCTCAAAGTCATTGCAAGTATTGAAAAAAGGGAAATGAAAGAAATCCTCGACGAACTCATCGACGAATACATAGAACGCCACAGGGAGACCCTATACCTTCTTTCAAAGCCGGAATGGGTTGGCCTCATCGAAAAGGGGAAAATGGAAATAGCGAAAAGGGTCAAAGGGAAATCTCTCGATGAACTGGAAGATTGAAGTCAAGCCCTTCGCAGAAAAGTATTATTTAAAACTCGACAAGAAAACCCGGGCACGGATGAAGGAAGCGCTGCGGGAACTGGAAAATACCGACGATTCTGTGTTGCGCCCCAGTGTCAGAGCACTGACCGGAAAACTCCGGGGAGATTATCGTCTTAGAGTCGGGAAATGGAGGGTTCTATTTACGCCGGATGTCGAGAAAAAGACACTCTATGTTTTTGCTATACTTCCGCGTGGGAATGCCTACTGAGATTGATTAAATGTTTCATTATCCTTGAGCCGTTCTTTGGATATTTCGACCCGGCGGCTTATGGACGAATAGGTCAGACCAAAAAGTTCTCCTATTTCGCGGTTGGTGTATTTCCCGGTTTCCCACAAGACATAAATCAGCACGTCTCTGCATTCCTTGTCAGCCTCAGGGATTCGGCGGGATTGCCTGAAGCGATCCGGATCGCAGCCGAGGACCTCGGCCGCCCTGTGCAAGATCATTCCGGGTTCGGCGTGGTTGAGTATTTTCCTGAGCTGGGGCAGCTCATCGAGCGATTGATCGGACAGATATCCATGAGGACGTAAGCAAAGATATCGACTGTGAACCGCTCGGACATCTCGCCGAGCACATCGAGAAAGCAATGCCGGTCTTTATCTTCAAGGAAAATATCTCTCTGCTCGTTTCCCCGCGACAGAACATGATACAGAGCCCCTTCGTATTCTATTCGCCATTGACGTGCCATGGCCGTAAACGTAACAGAGCGCTGATATGCGTGTCAAATTTTAATCACTGATCAAGGTTTGACCCCTTATGCTTTTTCGGAATGCATGCCGAAAAAGCCGTGATGACAAAAGACGGTAGAGAGATCGATTTTTTTATCACCAGAAATGATGCCCCCTTTTTAATGGCGGAGGTCAAGTGGGCGGACAGCAGCCTGGGCAGTAATTTTTCGATTTTTGACAAATACTTTCCCGGAGTGAAAAAAGTACAGGTTGTCGGAAAGCTCGACCGTGAGAAAACGTATCCGGATGGAACCGAAATCCGATCGGCCCATCATTGGCTGGGCAATCTCACCTTGATTTGAACCGAAAAAGCTCGCCCGGTTAAATTTTCTGAAGGAGGGCCGCTCCGGAAATCGGTCGACCCGGGTAAAATAAAAAAAAAGGTTCACGCACCAAACCGTGCGTGAACCTTTTTTTGCGCGAACAGGGCATTGACAGGCGCGTCAAGCTTTAATCACTGATCAAGGTTTGACCCCGTATAATTTCGATTTAAGCCGGCAATACATTTTATTAAATGTTTCATTATTCTTGAGCCGATCTTTGGATATTTCGACCCGGCGGCTTATGGACGAATAGGTCAGACCAAAAAGTGCTCCTATTTCGCGGTTGGTGTATTTCCCGGTTTCCCACAGCACATAAATCAGCACGTCTCTGCATTCCTTGTCGGTCTCGGGGATCCGGCGGGATTGTTTGAAGCGGTCCGGATCGCAGCCGAGGATCTCGGCCGCCCTGTGCAAAATCATTCCGGGTTCAATGTGTTTGCGTATTTTCCTGAGCTGGGGCAGCTCGTCGAGCGATTGATCGGACAGATAGCCGGATTTGATTTGGTCGACAAAGCTTTTCGTGCCGTATATCAGCCCGTGATAAACATCTTCCCAGATTCGATTCTTCTCATCGGAATATTTCTGCACCTTTTGCCGGTAAGCTCTCCGCTGGTCTTCGGTTTTGAATTGTTCAAGGATAACATCCGCTTTCAGCCATGCGGGATGTTTTTTGCCGTACGCGTAGGCCGGATAACTGCTCCAGGGATAATCTGCCAGCCGCTCGACCGTTCCCGCCCTGAGAGGATTTCGGTGGATGTAACAGGACAGTTGCAGCAGGTAGGCATCGTTTTCAACGATAATGCTCTTGTACCGTCCCTGGAACAGGTGGCCGCTTCGCGTATGTTTCAAATTGAATCGCCGGGTGTAGGTTGTGCCCATCCATTGCATGGTTCTGGAAAGGTTCGGTTCCCGGGTCCTGAGCAGAAGGTGATAGTGGTTATCCATGAGGACGTATGCAAAGATATCGACTGTAAACCGCTCGGACATCTCGCCGAGCACATCGAGAAAGCAATGCCGGTCTTTATTATCAAGGAAAATATCTCTCTTTTCGTTTCCCCGCGACAGAACATGATACAGGGCGCCTTCGTATTCTATTCGCCATTGACGTGCCATAGCCGTAAACCTAACAGGGCGCTGATATGCGTGTCAAGCCTTAATCACTGATCAAGGTTTGACCCCAAAACCCTTATTTTATATGGGTATTAAATAAGTATATAAATAGGCTTGATTTTGTTTTTTGTTATTGGTATGCAACATACCTTACATATCTGCCTAAAATTACGATGTTTTTTCAATTCGCGATTGTATGGAGTCTGTTTCGCATATGAAAAACCGTGCAGAAAACATCAGTTCCCCCGAATACGAACTGCCGATGTTTTTCGGGGAAAGTCCTCAAGCGCGAAACGGTCTTGAACTGAAAAGCCTGCGGAAAACCCTTGAGCTGTTTTTTCTGACCACCGGTTTTTCCGTGGGCATCATGGATCACCCGTCCCGGAAGGAGATTTTCAGCATCGGCGCCAATGAGATCTGCACGAAATTTCACCGGGCCTCACCTAAATCGGAAAAACGCTGCCTGGAGAGCAACATCCTGCTGACCGGCAAACTGAAGGGCGCCGGGGAGTTCAAAGTACACCGATGCAAAAACAGCTTGCACTACGGTGCCATTCCCATCATGGTCGGCGGCACACGTGTTGCCAGCATATTTTTCGGCCAGGTTCTGTTCAAAAATCCGGATATCTCACGATTTGTAAAACAGGCCGCCGTTTTCGGCTATGATGTCGAGGAATACCTGAACTCAGTGATGGCCGTTCAGGTGGTCTGCAAAAAGCGGTTTATGAATTCCCTTTCGTTTCTCAGCAAATTCTCGGTGATAATTTCAGCGTCGCTGATGCAAACGCTGGAACAGAACGATGACCGAAAGGATTTTGACCGGGACATTTTCAAAAACATCGAGATGGAGGAGCGACTGAAACTGTTCGCGGCCGAGGTGCCCCGGATCAAGGAGCAGGAACGGCGGAAAATCGGGTCCCAGCTTCATGACAACATCGGCCAGAACCTCGCCCTGATGAAATTAAAGCTTTTAGAAATGATGAATTCACCCGCCTGCTGGAAAATTTCCGAAAACCTGAAAGAGATCGACCGGCTCACCACGGAATCCATCGAAAGCACCCGGAAGATGGCATTCGATCTCGGCAATCCGCTTCTTTACGAGGTGGGCCTGGAGCCCGCGGTGGAATGGCTCATCGATCGTTACAGGGAAAGCTACGGCCTCGAGTGCCGTCTTATCAAGGGGCCGGGAGTCATCCCCATGGACACGGACACCCGGGTCGTGCTCTACCAGGCGGTGCGGGAAATGCTCGTCAATATTTTAAAACACGCCGGTGCCACCCTGGCAACGGTGACCATCACAACCGGGTCAAAGAACGTGAAGATCCAAATCGAAGACAACGGTACGGGGTTCTGCCCTTCCAAAAAACAAAGCGGCATGGGCCTGTTTTGCATTCGCGAGCGCCTGGCCAGAATCGGCGGCCAATTTGACGTTCAATCCGAACCCGGAAAGGGGAGCCGCTTCAGCCTGACTGTACCGGTCAGCACTTCCGGCAAGAAAAAACGGGCTGTTCGCAAGCCAAAAAAGGCGGTCGGGCCGCGCAAGCCCGGGCCGCGAAAGCCCGGGCCGAAAAAACTCAAAATAGCGGCAAAGCCGCACCGAAAAAAGCACCGGGGTTGACAGCCGAATAAAGTCTGCCGGAATGGAAACCCCCCTGCGTCGGCCGGGACCGGCGGCAGGGGAGGGGGCCTCACGGCGTTCGACCGACCCGGGTAAAATAAAAAAAAAGGTTCACGCACCAAACCGTGCGTGAACCTTTTTTTTTGCGCTAATAAGGCATTGATAAGCGTGTGAAGTTTTAATCACTGATCAAGGTTTGACCCCTTGTGTTAATCACTGATCAAGGTTTGACCCCGTATGCTGTTATGGGGTTGACATGTTGGGACAAAATGTATATACATGATGTATAAACATTTTTAAAAGGAGTTAACATGAACACCGCAAAAATATTTAAAAGCGGCAATTCCCAGGCTGTTCGCCTGCCCAAAGAGTTTCAGTTCGATGTGCCTGAGGTGGAGATTTTCCGCAGAGGGGATGAAATTGTTCTAAGGAAAAAACCGCAGAATCTTGCTCGGGTATTCGAGTTGTTAACCGACTTGTCGGACGATTTTATGGAAAACGGACGCAATCAGCCTAGCGTACAGGAGAGGGAACCGTTTTGATTTTCATGTTGGATACCGACATTTGCATCTATATTATCAAGCGAAAACCAATCAATGTATTGAAACGGCTGGAGTCTTTGCAGCCCGGCCAGCTTGCCATGTCCGCGATCACCTTCGCGGAGTTGATGAACGGCGCAAAAAAAAGTCAACACGTAAAAGCAAATTTGGCAAGGCTAAAAGCTTTAGGTGAACTGATTGAGATCCGGCCATTCGATAAACAAGCGGCCGTTTGCTATGGTGATATTCGCTCCGGCCTTGAAAAAAGGGGAAAAATGATTGGTGGTAATGATTTACTAATTGCGGCACATGCGTTGAGCCTTGGATGGACATTGGTTACCAATAATGAGCGAGAGTTCGGACGAGTGAAGGATTTAAAGTTGGAAAATTGGTCTAAAGAATGATTGCCGAACTACATTCCCAACCTCCCTACCCAGCCTGCCCCGCTTGCCGCGCCAATGATCTTATAGCTGTTCTATGCACCCATTATTTAATCTGCGTTAATCTGTGGAATCTGCGGACTATCTTCCAGCTCCGGTTAGCATCACCAAGACGGTTGAGAAAATTATTTTAAATTTATCAACTTTATGTTTGACAAGAGGATTATTGGATGTCCCCCAAAACCTATACAGATTTTTCTACTTGACAGGTGTAATGACCACAGTCATTATGGTATTATATATCAAATATATTTAATTGGAGTCTCGACATGGACAATGTAATATCGAAATCGAAATTCAAACCTCATGCCTTGAAGTATTTTCGTCACGTAGAAGAGTCAGGCAAAGAATTAATCATCTAGGATTTCTGATGTCAGTCCTCTCTCCTGCGCTTTTTGGCTGATCCCTCTCATAATTTGCTTCAACACCGATTTTCGCGCTAACAATTTCCAATAGTTATAAATAGCCGATATTTATGGTGGAAGTCAAATAAATATTATAAAA
>JBDRPF010000037.1:0-73702 GCA_043827325.1 Pseudomonadota bacterium
CCGAAAATTCTCTGATTGAAAGAAGATTTTCCTTAACATCCATTGATATGTCGTATCTTTGAAGCATGATATCCTCCATAAATTTGACGGCCGGTATTGACTTCCGGTGCAATCGTCGTTTGGTGGGCCTGAATTTAATACAATACAAATTTTAGGAAATAATTCTCGAAAGAAGGTCTAAAGCGGGTGAGGTGTTGACTGGGGGCCGAATTAAATCCAATTCCAAAACATTTCCCAATAAATGTGCGAAACGGAACTATGCGAACGAAAAAGCAGAAATTGTAATAAGCACACTATAATCAATCCATCACGAATTGTCAAAGCCAAGTTTGCGGGGGATCATTTCCCGGCCCGAAGATCTTCGCGAAATCTTTGGCCCTCATTTTTTCTTTTTTCCTGAACATTTTTCCATGTCCCTGACGGGTGACCCGTCAACGTTTTTTTAAATACTCCCGGATCATCAGTGCGGCACTGCTTCCTTCGCCGGCGGCGCTCACCACCTGTTTGGTGCTGGTGTCGCGCACATCACCGGCGGCAAAAATGCCCGGTACGCTGGTTTCCAGGAGATACGGATCACGCTTCTCAAAGCCCGGCGGACGGTTTTTTTGATGAAGCAGCGCATGCCCTGTCACGATGAAGCCCCATTCGTTTAGCAGAATTCCGCTGTTTAGAAGAAATTTTGTGTTCGGCACCAATCCGATGAATATAAAGGCTCCGTCGATCGGCATTTCCTCCTCGGTGCCGGTCCGGTTGTCCCGTATCCGCAGCCGGGTCAGTTTTGCGTTTTTACCGATGAATTCCTTTACTTCCGTATTCCAGCGGACACCAATTTTTGTGTGGCTGAGGACTTTCTCCTGTATGATCTGGGTGGCCTTGAACCGGTCGCCGCGAACAAGTATGGTCACATGATCGGCAAACTTGGTGAGCAGTAAACTTTCTTCCGCGGCACTGTTGCCGCCGCCGACAACGGCGACCCGCTTGCCTTTGTAAAATGGTCCGTCGCATGTTGCACAGAAGTGCACGCCCGCCCCGGCGTATTCATCTTCCCCGGGAGCATTCAGCCTTTTATACCGGCTCCCGGTGGCGATAAGCAGGGAATGGGCGCGTAAATCGTTATCCCCGCTTTCACCATGCGCATTCTCCCCGTGGAATCTCTATCCCGAATATTTCATTCAGAATATCCGACCAATTCGACAATTTTATCGAAAATATAAACAGAACAGCAGGTTAAATGCCTTCTCATAGTTCAATTTCCGAAACATTGCAATGGTATTGATAAAATAACACGTCACCGGATTGACATTGATTAAATAACATGAGAAGAAACCCGTTATTCCATAACGGTTCACAAAGCAACGTTTCGCTTCATCCGGCTGAAGAATTTCGTTTTTATCGGAACACGCTTATGGAAACCACTTTAAATGCGGTCCTTTAACCCGGTTTAAAAACAGCCCGTGAGTTGTGACATGAAGAATAGACTGCTTTCAACTTTATTTTGGGTGGTCCTTATTACAGGATGCGCAACATATTCAAAGTTAACCCAGATGAATCAGTTTAAAGCGACGGCGGAATCCTACGGACATGCAATTCGCTGGTCGGATTTCGAAACCGCCGACTATTTTAGAATGGACGCGCTGACCGGCACCGACCCTCTCGATTTCAAACAACTTAAATCCGTAGAAGTAACGCGTTATGAAGTAAAACAGGTCGTCCCGATAAATGTGGAAGACGAATCACGGGACATCGAAGTAAGCCAGGTTGTCGAGATTAAGTATTTCACGACCAAGGATATGGTGCAAAAAACCATTAAAGACAACCAGTTGTGGGAGTATGTCGCAGAGCATAAAAAGTGGCTCCTGAAGAGCAGATTCCCCGACTTTAAATGAACGCGTTAATTCCTGCTTATTGAAACTCAATTATGTTCTTGATCGAGATTGCGGAGGATATCAACAACCAGCTTTTTGAGAAACTCGATACTGCCGCCCTGCTTTTCCACAAAGGGGAAATCACTCCAACTGCCTGAATGATCGAATTTTTCCGTAAACAAAGTGTGAACCACCACGGGGAGAAGAGGAAATTGATCCCGCAGTTGAAACATCAACGACGACACATCCGTATCCGGCAGGTCAGGGTCTATGATTAACAGGTCGAGGTGATCATTGTGATGTATCCATTTGAAGAGCTGCCGGGCATTTTCAGCCAGCTGGACCCGGTAACCATCCGCCGTCATCTCACGCTTGAGAAACTCTCTGACATGCGGATTCCTGTCCGCTATTAGTATGTTGAATTCTTTTTTCACCGCTTTTTCCAAATACGATATTTCAGGTGATCACCCACACCGCCCTGTTTCGAATCGTGTGTATGACCTTGTTACTGACCCTGCCCATAAAAAACTCTTTGACTTTCGAGAGCCCCCTTCTGCCCAGCACAATTGTTCCGTAGTCTCCGTCTCTGGCCTCCTGGACGATAGCGCCCGCCCGGCTGCGCGATCCGGAAACGATTTTGGGCGTTATCTGATGGGACGCGAACCCCGCATCCATCAACCGCTGTTTTGCTTCATCAAAAACGGCATTTATTTCTTCTATTGCCTCCATTACCGATTCTCCGGAAACGAAGAGGTGCGGCAGTTCAGCCTCCAGATCTCCCCGGATCACATGAAGCAGGGTGATCTTGTAATTGGATCCGCCCAGCGCCGACGCCACGAAATCGACTGCGCGGTTGGCATTTTCAGAACCGTCAACAGACACAAGGACCTTTTCATCCGGAGGAATTTTTCCGATCAGGAGAACCGGGAGAAAAGACACCTTTTCAACAACTTTCGTTGCAACGCTCCCGACCACCAGTTCTTTGAAATCGCCTTCGCCTCTTCGTCCCATCACAACAGCACAGTATCCGCCCTTGGCCTTTTGGATGATATCTCGCGCAATCCCCTTCTTTCTGTTTTGAATGACCACTTTAACCGCTTTGTCGGAAAATCCTGAATGGATAAGGGTTTCTCTCGCCTTGTCCATGACTGTCTGCATCGCTTTTCTTTGCTGCATTTCCCAGCTCCTGACTTCTCGGGCCGCCCGACTGAATTGCGGATCTTTTTCAAGATCCCGATAGGATTCAGGCACGTTGCTGAAAACATTGAAGAGCACCACGTTCATTTTACGAAACGGGGCAACCTTGCTCACATATCTTACCGCGTCAAAAGAACGCTCCGACCCGTCAATTGCCAGAAGCAATTTTTGTTTGGGCTTCTTTTCCATCATCGAACCTCCATTACCGGATACACCGGGTTTTATAATCCAGCCAAAAAAGTTTCTGATTCCGTTCCGTTTCGAGTAATTTTATGAGCAACACTTGTGCCAAAATAAAGACAATCTGAAATTTTTTTTAACGGGCTGGAATTATACGAAAATAATTCATATGCAGTGAAGTTTTTTACGGAAGATAAAACGTCGGCCTGTCGAGTTTTTTTACAAAATGTAAAAAAGAAAATGGTGCACCGGTTCAAAACCGTCAACGCGAAACGATATAATTGTTGATCGCCTGCGAATTCAACAGGTTATAAAAATTTCAATCGCGCCAACGCTTGGTATGATTCTTGCTATTATGAGCCGGTATGAGCGAAAGGGAACCCACATGAAAAAGCCCCTGAACTATGATCTAAATTGCGAGTTTTTTTCAGCAAAAAGATTCGAAGATGTCATCGTGCTTCGCCTCAAGGAAAACCTTCTGTTGCAGGCAACCGATTTGGGCGCCAGGGACACGGTTTTGAATTATCTCGACCGGGTTTCAGAATCCCTTTCGATCAAAGTGATCCTGATTATCAACGATTCGATGAAAAAAGGATGCGACGAGTATTTTGACTTTTTTAACAGAGCGTTAAAACACTGGGATCTCATGGATGTACACAGAATTCACAATGTGTTTACCCAGATCATTCTCAAGATCGTGGAACTGAAAAAAATCGTTGTTCACGCCAACAGAGGGTGCGTCATCTCGCTGTTTTTGAATGTGAGTCTGGCATGTGACTACCGGATCGTCGCAGGCGATACGGTTTTCCAGAATCCCTTCCTCAAACTGGGGCTCGTGCCGATGGGCGGCGGCGCGTTTTTTCTTCCCAGGATGATCGGCGCCGGCAAAACATACCGGATTCTGCTGTCCGACAACGATATCACCGCGCATGAGGCGATGACGCTCGGTATTGTCGACGAGGTTGTCGACTCGGAAAAACTCGAAGCGGCCGCATTGGCTGCCGCGCGGCGTTTCGCTCAAAACCCCGCGCGTTCGCTGGCGGGCGTCAAGCGGCTCATTAACTACTCCATGAAGGATTTAAGGGAATTCATGGAAATCGAACACCAGGAACTGATGAAGATCGTAGAGTCCCATGATTATATGGATTCGAGCACGAAAACTTCATGATCAATATCCGCAAAAATGGATGTTTATGCCATCTGCGGGTCAATCGACAAAAAAACGACACCGCGTGAAATTAATAAAGGGAGCGCCTACATGGTTTTTGACGAAATCACTGAAATTCTCAAAAAGTGTGCAATTTTCAGCGAGCTTTCTGACATGGAAGTCAAATCTGTAGCTGAATTAGGCCGTATCGAGACATTCGAACCGGGAGACATCATCCACGAACAGGGCAGACTCGGCACGAAATTGTATGTCCTGTCTGAAGGCCAGGTCTCATTGGAAAGGAAAATCAATTTGGGAAATTCCCGCTGGGGGAAGATTACCGTCTTTGTCCTGAGAAATAAATCCAATCGACGTCTTATGGGGGCCTGGAGTTCACTGGTCGGAGAAGAACACGTGCAAATGTGCACCGCTGTTTGTAATACGCCGACTCAGATAGTTTCCATAGACTGTTCGGAGCTGAGAGGGTTCCTGCTAAAAAATCCGGTGATTCGGATTAAATTGTTGGAAAAGCTTGTTTTACTTCTCCGGGATCGAATTGACCGTTCTTATGAAGCCATGGAAACCTTATAGTGACGGTCTGACCCGATTATTTAAAACGCGTAACTATCCATATCCATGCTCATCTCATAATCGCTTTCCTGAGGAATTCGTTTGACGGTGAACCCCAACTTCCGGCCCAGCTTCAACATCTGGGTGTTTTCCGCCAGGACCAACCCCCAAACCCGTTTAACACCGAGTTTCTTCGCCCCGGCCAGACAGCACTTCAGCAGTTCTGCTCCGATGCCCATGCCGTGCCATCTGTCGCCGACCACGACCGAAAATTCGGCTTGCTCTTTGTCCGGCAGGAGTATTATTCGCGCGACGCCGAGCATCTTTTCATCGGCATCAGACTCTGAGAGGGCCACAAATGCAACTTCCCGGTCGTAGTCTATCTGGGTAAATCGCGCCAGCATGCTGCGCGGAAGTTTTCGCATGGATGAAAAAAATCGGTAGTAGATGCTCTGGGAAGACAGAGAGTTGTGAAGTTCTTCAAAAATCGGTGCATCTTCGGGCCTGATGGGCCTGAGGAACAGTTTAATTCCTTTTGACGTCACCATGTGCGTTTCAAGATGATTGGGGTACGGGCTGATGACCAGATGGAGCGGAGCCGGAACCGGGCAGGGTTTCAACAGCACCCGAGCATCCACCACACAGGCAGTGTCTTTTGTGATGAACAGCGGGTTGATGTCGAATTCCTCGATTTCGGAAAAATCGGTGACGAGCTGGGCCAGCCGAATCAGAATTTCTTCAAGCAGCGCCAGATTCGCAGGCTGATAGCTTCGATAGCCCCTGAGCACCCGGTATATTTTTGTTTCTTCCATGAGTCTTCTGGCCAGCAGACGGTTCAGCGGCGGAAGGGCCAGCGCGCGATCCTGAAGGATTTCGGCCATGACCCCTCCGCTCCCGAAGAGAATGACGGGACCGAAATCCCGGTCTCTTTTCGACCCGAGAATGAGTTCATACTCGGGACGGTTCAGCATCGACTGAACCGATATCCCTTCAATCGCGGCATCGGGGTTGTAGGAACGGGCACTTTTTAAAATCGAATCGAAGGCGTTTCGAACACCGGCCGCATTTTCGACATTGAGACAAATCCCGCTTGCTTCGGTCTTGTGGACGATATCACGGGAGAGGATCTTCATGGCCACCGGAAAGCCCAGTTCACCCGCGATGCGCACCGCTTCTTCCTCGGAACCAGCCACTTTCGCGGGATTTACCGGAATTCCGTAGGCGGAAAGCAATTCTTTCGATTCTGCCTCGTTGAGAACGGGAGTGCCTTTTTTGATTCCTTCCCCGATGATGGCTTGCGCCCTGTCGCGATCGAATTTCATTCTCTGGGGAAGTTTTGACGGAATCTCCTGGAGCATTTCAAGGTTAATTGAATACTGATACAGATCCATGAACGCCCTCACGGCTCGCTCCGGTGTGTCAAAGGTCGGAATCCCTGCCTGGTTGAAGATGTTTCTGCCCTTCTCAACGTTTTCTCCGCCCATCCATGACGTCAAGACCGGATACGGTTTTTTCTTCAGCAGGCCGGTCACGGCTTCCGCCACTTCGGTAGGTTCGGTCAAGCCCTGTGGCGCCAGCATCATCAACAACCCATTGATTTCGGATGCGCCCAAACAGATTTCCACGACCTTGCGGTAAAGCGCCGGTGTGGCGTCTCCCACGATGTGGATGGGATTGGAATGGCTCCAGTGCGGGGGAAGAATTTCATCTAATTTGCCGATGGTTTCCGCAGTCAACGCTGCGGGTTCGACGCCATAGTCGGCAAGGGCATCGGCTGCCATCACACCGGGACCACCGGCATTGGTGATTATCGCGAGTCCCGGGCCCCTGGGCCGCGGCTGTTTGGATAAAAGCTCCGCACAGTCAAAGAGTTCTTCAAAGGTCTTTACCCGGACAATTCCCGCCCGCTTGAAGGCGGCATCGTAAACCGCGTCTTCACTGGTAAGGGCCCCGGTATGGAAAGCGGCAGCTCTGGCCCCTGCCCGTGAACGCCCCGCTTTGAGGACAATAATGGGTTTTACCCGGGAGACCGCCCGGGCGGCACTCATAAAATTTCGAAACCGGCTCAAACTCTCTACATACATTAAAATGCTGCTGACTTTTGCGTCGCCGCCCAAAAAATCTATCACATCCCCGAAATCGACATCCAGCATGGAGCCCAGGCTGACGAAATAGCTGAATCCGATTCGCTCCCTGACGGAAAGATCCAGTATCGATGTACAGATCGCGCCGCTTTGAGAGATAAACGCCATTTTCCCGGGCAGGATCATATGGCGGGCGTAACTGGCATTGAGCCCGGATTCGCTGCAAATGATGCCGAAACAGTTCGGGCCGATGATACGAAGTCCGGAACGAGCGGCCTCATTTTTGACGGCTGCCTCCAGCTCCCGGCCGCCGGATCCGGTTTCTCTCCCGCCGGCGGAGACGATGACGGCCGCGCCGACACCGGATTGAGAACATTCCTTGATAATCTGCGGGGCCAGGTCGATGCGTGTCGCCACAACCGCAAGATCGACAGACATATCGAGATCCGCGACGGAGTCATGGGAAGGCCTTTCGAAGACCGTCCTGTGTCCGGGATTTATCGGATAAATGCTGCCGCTATATCCGCTGTTGAGCAGATTTTGCATGACGGCATACCCCATGCTTCCCTTTTTGTCACTGGCCCCGATAACGGCCACAGATTTTGGCTGGAACATTCTATCCAGATTATAAACGCTCATGATCTAAAGTTCCTCTTTATTATCCGAACAATCTGCACCTTTAGAATTTTCAAGATGACGGGAAATGTTCAAATTTAACATCATGCCGCAATACGCCTCAGGAACTGCCTCGCGACCGAACGATCAAAAGGGGTCTGGCCGCCTGATTCAGCACACCGGCCGCCACGCTTCCGTAAAACACCCGGGCCAGGCCGCTCCAGCCGTGACTCGTCATCGCAATTAAATCGACGGCTTCGCGTTCTGCCGTATCAATAATCGTTTTCACGACAGGCCCGTGGGCAACGTAGGTTCGGCCATCAATACCTTTTTCCCGGAATTCTCCCTTTAGAGCGGCCAAATAGGTTTTCGCCTGATTTGTCAATTGCTCCAACTCCTGCTGATACAGCACGATTTCAGCCGCTTCGCCGCTCATGATGGCGCGGGGTGACCTTACAACCTGCACAAAAACAACCCGGGCACCGAAGCAGTGCGCCAGCCTCTCTACATGAATCAATATCCGTTCGGCCCTTTTGGATCCATCCAGCGGAACCAGAATGGTTTTATACATATTAAATGCCCCGGCAGTAGTGTGTCTTTTGCTTATCCCGCCGGATACCGACGAAAAGAATGCCCTGCATCCGGCGGGACCGATAGTGCAATGGAATTAATCGCCGCCCTCGTATTTAAAGGAAAGGGAAACCCTGGAACGATAAGCGGTCACTTTTCCGTTCTCGACCTTCATGTCCAGTTTGATAATTTCGGCAACCCTCAGGTCCCGGAGCGTCTTGCTTGCCGTTTCCACCGCATTTTTGGCAGCTTCCTCCCAGGAGACGCTGCTTGTTCCGACGATCTCGATAATTTTGTAGATACTTGCTTTCATGATTTTTCTCCTTTCACGCGTCATTCAACGGGGCGTTTATCCCGGAAGCGCCGTGATAATCGTAGGTGTTTTGACCATGTCATGGACCTGCCGTTTGGCGGTTTTATATCGTTCGAAGTAGATTTGAGAGATTTCCTTGAGGAATTTATACCCCATTTCCGGGTCCCGTTCGAACAGCGAGAACAGCTTGTCTGCGTTAACGGCGATAACTTCGGTATCTTTATTGCAGACCGCGGTCAACGTGTATTCCCGTGGCTTCATGAAACATGCGGCGCCAAAAAGCTCTCCCTTCTCCCTTTTCTCAAAGGAAATCCCTATGGTCTCGCCCGGTTCCAGCCGATTCAGGCTGACCATTCCCTTGAGGACGACATAAATTTGATCCGCCCGGCTGCCTCTATGGTAAACAATGGCACCCTTTTTAAATGTTTTTTTGTTCGTGATTTTGGAAAGTTCTTCCAGCTGATCCTTGGAGAACGCCTTGAACACATCCAACTTTTTAAGATTGTCGACTTCGGTCATAATTAACCTCCTTCCGTGAGCCCATCATGGGTGGTTTCATTTTACTTCCCTTAAACAGTTGTCTTTTTGATACTATCCGGCCTTTATCTCTTTTCCGAATTTCGCTTTAAAGGCTGTCTCGACAATATCGGCGGCCCATTTCGGGCTGCTGATATAATCAAAGTTGATCACCATATCGAATTCATACGGGGTTGCTTCTTTTTTCCCGTAAACTTTTTTAAAGAAATCTTTTTGCTCCTTGTCTATTTCATTTATCTTGCCGTCGGCTTCGGTTTTGTCCACCTTGAGTATTTTAGAGAGGCGATTGATTCGATGGCTTCGGCCGCCGATGAAACGAACGGCCAGAATGCGGTCTCGCGGTAAAATCAAATGCGTCCCTCTTCCCACAAATATGGTGGGCTCTATATGCGCAAGTGACAGGACGGCGCTGAAAAGATGTCTGCTGTAGTCGCTCTTGATGAATGACTTTTCGCCGAAGATCATCGCCAAAAGTTCACTCATCTTTCCCGGATAGATTTCGTCGAAAAAACCGACCGTTTTTTCACTCAGTTTCGCCTTCTTGGCAATTTCTTCAAGTATCTGCCTGTCAAAAACGCGGTAACCGATTTTTTCCGCCAGGATATCCGCAACCTCAAGAGCACCGACCCCGATCTTTCTGGAAAAACAGATGGTCGGGGGGATCGTTAACTTCGCTTTTGCCGATTTCTTTTGGCGGCGCCGTATTTCTCTTTCGCGCAT
Source organism: Pseudomonadota bacterium (assembly GCA_043827325.1). Taxonomy (GTDB): domain Bacteria; phylum Desulfobacterota; class Desulfobacteria; order Desulfobacterales; family UBA11574; genus JBDRPF01. Next base: position 9,799 of record JBDRPF010000037.1, read on the forward strand.
GTAGCGCTCGGCGAGTTCCGCAGCGCCCGGCCGTCTCGTTGCATACATACCGGGTATGTATTTTGTCTTGTCTCTGGATGCTGTCATGTAATCCCCCTTTTTATGGTTTGCAGTAACGGTTTAAGTTAATCTAAAATTTCATATTATCAGGAGCATTTGTCAGACCGATGCGTGGACAAATGAAATTTTTGTTTAACTCAAGAATTAGCAATTTGCATGCCAGTTGCGGACACGCGAGAAATTTTAGTAACCATTTGAATATAAAAGAAATGTTGTGAGGTTGGAAAATGAGTGACAAAAGCGCTCGAAAATCGTGTCTGAAATTTTTACATGGTGTAAAGGTGGGATTTTGTACAGGGCATCGATTGTTTGTTACAAACCCCACAATTATTGCGTCACATACATTTCCCGGATGTTTTCCCGGTGATCGATCATGTAGCGCATGGTCGCGGCTTTTTTCAGATCCTCTATCAGTTTCGGCAATCGCGCACGGTCGATTTGTTGCGCCCGCACATAGAGGTTTCGATATCCGGGAGGGGCGCTTTGATAGGAGGCCAGAATGCTGACGAGCTGTCCTCCATAACTGCGAACGATGTCCGTAATCTGTTTGATAGACCCCGGATGGTCCTTTATGACAAAAGCGAACTGTACGCCCTTTTTGTACACACCGGTCAGGTTGGTCAAGATCCGGAACAGGTCCGTCTGGGTTATGATCCCCACGACCCGGCCGTTTTCATCCACAACCGGAACAGCGGAAATTTTGTTTTTTATAAGAATTTGCGCGGTCTCTTCTATGGAAAAATCCGGAGAAACGGTTATGGGATTTCGGGTCATGATACTTTTCACCTTGATTTTGGAAATCAGATAGAAGAGTTCATGAATTTCCAGCGACGTGGCATCGGAAGCGGACGCTCTTTTCAAATCCCGATCCGTTATAACCCCCACCAGTTTTTTGTTCTTCATTACCGGAAGAATACGAATGTTGTTTTCCTTGAGAAGCGTAATGGCCTCCTGCATGGAATCCTCTGCTTCAATCGTGATCACCGGCGCACTCATCCAGTTTGAAACAAGCATGGGAACACCTCATTTTATTTGGTTTTGAAAAAAACCGGGCCTTTGGCCCCGGATTCTTTACTCGCGGCTGTGAGGTTCCGACCGTATGCTCAGCAACGGGACCGGGCAGTGGCGAAACATCTTCTCTGCTGTTGTGCCGAAAAGAATACCCTTCAGGTTGGTGCGGCCCTTCGGTCCCATAACCACGAGATCTGCATCCTCTTCCCGCACTGTCTTTATGAGTTCTTCAAACGGGATCCCGACTTTGAAAACCTTTTTGAATAAAAGGTATTTGAAGGATGCCTCCTGCATCATCACGTCGATCTGCCCGGATCGGTCCTCCGTTTGAAGTTCTATAAATTTTTCAACCGAAATCATCGCGCCGTATATCGCAACTCTTTTCACGATGTCCACTTCCTGCTGATTGATGACATTCGTTATAATCAAATCGGCCTTGAGGCTCTCGGCCAGTTCGGCAGCATACGTTAAAGCCGCTTTTGAATACTCGGAAAAGTCACAGGCAACCATAATTTTACTGATTTTTTTCATCATTTATCTCCTCGCGTTGGACATGTTTAATTGAAGGGTATCCGGTGATAACGCAAAAGGTGTGCCACAGGTGGAACAGAGAGAACACAGAGCATAACTGTTCGATACTTTGGGATATCTTCGGGACTCGATAAAATGTCCCTGTCTGGCGGGATAGGGTTCGTGTCAGAATTTTTTACAAAATGTAAAAGGAGATAAAAACGGATTTTTTGCCGGGACAGTTTTTGGGGGGGACCTCATTAATTTACAGTGAAATTTTCGGCGGGCCCGATAAGGATTTCAGGGTATTCCTGTCCTGTCCACGCTTCAGATCCTTTTGTTTTGAACAATTTGGGCATTTTTTTCGATTTTCTTTTTACATCAAGGAGTTTTGTGTTTTTTGGAAGGACTTTCGTATTTTCCAGGTTGATCAGCGGACGCTGTAACATTTTTTCATAAAGATGGATGTAGTGCTGCGCAGTAACCCTGTGATTGAATCGTGAAGCGCTTTGCTTCATGATCCGGCCGACCTGCCGCTCTCTTTCTTTCGGGGGTGACATGAAAAATCGCATGGCCTCATCTATGGCCCAGGACAGACCGCCGGCATCAAAGGTTTTGAACAAAAAGCCGTTGCCTGTATTGTTAGACGCGTCCAGATGGGTGACCGTGTCGTGAATTCCTCCGGTATCGTGAGCGACGGGAAGGGATCCATATAACGCCCCGATCATCTGGGGGAGCCCGCAGGGTTCGAAGCTGGAAGGCATCAGCACAAAATCCGAACCGGCGTAGGCAATGCGGGCCAAACGTTCCTTGAAGCCGCATACGGCGACCCGGTTGGACAGATTATGGAACCGAACAATGTCTTTGAAATGCCGTTGAAACTCCCCGTCCGCCACAAAGACGAACTGCAAATTATCCTCCCAATAGCGCGAAACCACCTGATAAAGGATTTCGGACAGCAATTGACAGCCCTTTTGAACCGGGTCCAGGCGCGACGGCCAAAAAAAGACGGGGGCCTGCACATCCTGAATTAAGCCAAGAGTTGTCTGAAGAACGCGCTTGTTGACCTTTTTTCCTAAAACATGGTCGTTTGCGGAATATCTGCAGGGCAGCGCCTCATCTCCGGACGGATCATAAGAAGGATCGGGGGCATTCAGAATCCCCGCCGCACATCCGGCGGTGTTTTTGTTGGCCAGTTCCCGCCGCAGGGAGTCTTTTACAAAACCATGCCGGCCGTCGACGACTTCCTGAAGAAAGGTCGGGCTCACCGTATTGACAAAATGAGCGGCAAAAACCCCGCTTGTCAAAAAATCGACCGGGATGGCGTTTCTGGTGTTTTCATAGGAAGACGGAAAGGTCTCATAAAAAAGCTGCTGCCAGAACCCGGCGCCGTCGATGCCCCGGTCTTCGATTTCGGAAAGGGTGCTTCTTACCGTATGGATGTTGTGAATGGTAAACAGGCACGGAATACCCAGATGCCGGGCCATGGCCGGAATGAGACCGGTCATCCAGTCGTTGCAATGGATGAGGTCGGGTTGAACTTGAGGGACAATGTTGTTGATCACCTCCCGCTGAAAGGCCAGGGCCATTTTGATGTTTTCATGCGCGTAACCGGAATAGACATTGTTGAGATAAAAAAACACCCGGTCCTGGGCCAGATGAATTCTTTCTTCAGGTACGGTTTTCCGTATCCTCCTCAGTTCCCTTCTGACTTCCATCGGCAACCGGCCGTTGAATATGGAACGGTAGTGCGGAAGGGCCACGTGGACATCGGCTCCCTTGCGGTAAAGCGAACTGATCAACGCTGCCGATACATCGGCAAGTCCCCCGGCTTTGGCATTCAGCTCATCGGATCCGTTGCCCATGCCCTCCGGAAGATAGGTGACTTCAGGCGTCACAATCAAAACACGGGGATTGGTCGAAGCGTTGATCATGCTCTGTTTCTCCGATTTATTTTCTTAACAGAAATAGAAGAGATATAAGACCGGAATCATGGGGGGGCGCATAAACGCCGCCCCCCCGACGCAAGAGATGCTGCTCCCTTGCGCGTACAGAACGGGAAGAAGGGTTAAAGATCGAGGTGTTGACTCATTTCAAATTCCCATTCATCTTCAAGGTACACGGAAATCAACTCCATGGTACGGTAATCCAAAACATCTTCTTCCCACCCAAGTCTGCTCAGAACCTTTTTCAGGTCGGCCGATCCGGGATCTCTTTCCGTGGCGACAATGTTGGACACGTCCTTGATCAGCCGATCGATTTCAAGGGAGAACAAGTGTCTGTCACCCAGCCTCGTTGATATCAGGTCTTTAAGTGTTGACATGGCGAACATCCGGTTCGATCAGTGCACTTCGCACCATCAGGGTGTTATCGTGTCTCCATAAAATGATAGAATTCGGTCCTACAGATCGGTCAGGTTAAGGACGCTGTTTCGGGTTCCAAAGCAGTTCGGACAGGCCTGCTCATTCCGGGGATCTTCTCTCCAGTTCCCGTCAATTACAAACTTGTATTCGTATTGTCCCGGAGAAAGCATCACCGTCTTGCTCCATATGCCGTTTCCATCATTTTTCATGGAGTGGCCTTTGGGGTTCCAGTTGTTAAAGTCCCCGGTCAGAACGACCTCTCCGGCCATCGCCGCTTCGAGTGAAAATGTCACTTTTCGTTTTTTTGCTGTCTGTTTTGATTTGACCTTTGCCATGTCATGCCTCCTTAAAAAAATTCCGAATCCACAATTAGAATGTGAGCCATCTTTTTGTTTCCTCATTTTTCGTTTTGGTTTGTCATGGTGGCCCCCGTTTGGTTATGATGAAAAGTTGAATCCAACAACATGAGTCTCTGATACTGCAAGGCACATGCCATAATGAAGAAAATTTTTACGTTACTTTAACATACTAAAATCGTAATACAAAATAACCCCGGGCGCGAAAAAACGTGCAATTCAAACAGCAATTGCCGGTCGTTGTTTTTACAAGGTGGAAAAAAACCGGACGGCCTTATTCAGTTGCTGTTGTGTTTTGCCCGCCGCAATATTCACGCCAGGCACAGTCAACCCGGTCGCAGCCATCTTTTTCCTTGCCGAAACAATCCGGGTTCCCCTCTATTCGTTGAACGCTTCGAATAAGGTGTGTCACATCCGGCAACCTGTTGTTTGGACCGGTGTTTGTTCTGTCTGGCATTTCTAGCTTATCCGGAGTGATGCATTCTTCTTGAATGAATCGCCTTTACATATCCATCCGAAACCGTGCGGCGAATCCGCCCTTGACAAAAATGACCCATTAAAACACCCGTCACCGTGTGCAAAAAATGATAATGACTGACGATCTATCTATTTCCGACTTTAATCGATTTGTCCATAGGGGGACGGCTTCATTTCTTCTGAGATTATTACCCGGGGGGGAATTTGCCCTATACGGCAGGGGGGATTGTCCTGTTCAGCGAAGGAGGGAACACCGGGACTTCACCCCGGATGGAGATTCATGATGGGAATGCGCGGCCAGCCTGAAAAAACCGATGCCCCGGTTTAATTCGACATTAGAGGGGGGGGTGAAACCACTTCCACTTTAAAATTTGAAACGCTCAGTTTAGGTTCTATTCTTTCCAGAGGTCCACGTCGATGAGGCCGAGCTTTGCGGCAAAGCGGATCAGTTCCATGTTGCTGTGCAGATCAAGTTTGCGCATGATATTGGCGCGGTGGTTTTCGGCGGTTTTGGGGCTGATGAAAAGTTTCTCGGCGACCTGTTTTATGGGCAGTCCTTCGGCCAGCAGAACCGTGATCTCCTGCTCCCGGGGGGTCAGGGTGTCGTATTCGGACCCGGTTGCAACCGCCTCCTTGGCCGGCAATCCAACGAGCTTTTTTACCACCTGCTGGGAAACCGAAGTGTCCATATAATAATTGCCTTTCAGGACATGATCCATTCCCTCCAGAAGTTTTTCCGCAGCGGATTCTTTCACCAGGTAGCCGGTTGCGCCCATTTGAAACGACCGAACGATATAGTCTATCTTGGAATGCATGCTCACAATCATCACACAGGTCTTGGGAGAAATTGTTAAGATATCGCGGACCAGTTCGATGCCGCTTTTATCCGGGAGGGACACATCCACCAGGGCCAGGTCCGGTTTGAGGTCCCTGGCCAGTTTAAGGCCGGTTTTTGCGGTGCCGGCTTCTCCGACCACTTCATACTTCGGGCTGCGTCCGATGATTACCTTGAGGCCTTCCCGAAAAAGCGGGTGGTCGTCAACGATGATGATCTGCTTTCTCTGTGTCACGGTTTTCTTCTTTCGCGGCGAATTTTATCGCTATTTTGGTTCCTTGCCCGGGGTGGGATTGGACCGTCATTTGCCCTTTGAGCAGGTTCACCCTTTCCTCCATGCTTCGGAGCCCCATCCGTTTTGAACCGTCCAGCGCGCGCTTTCTCGCCTCCACGTCAAATCCGATTCCGTTGTCTTCTATTCGCAAAATGACGTTGGGCAGGGCACCGAGCAGCCGCACCGCTGCCGTGCCTGCATCGGCATGTTTTTGAATATTATTGAGGCCTTCCTGGACCAGACGGACAATGTGAATTTTAATATTATCGTCCATATCCAGGTGATCCAAACCGGCGGATTGAAAGTCAACCCTGATGCCGCTGTTTTTGGAAAACTCTTCGCAGTGCAATTCCAGCGAATGCACGAGCCCGATTTCATCCAGCCCGGGGGGGCGCAAATCATAGGCCAGACCCCGAACGGCTGAAATGGTTTGCTCGATAAGCTTGGAATGTTTGGCCGCTTTTTTTCTCAGCTCGGGAGATATGTCATGTTGATCGTCGAACAGGGTGTCACAGCCGATTTTCAGTATGGAAAGATTCTGGGCGATGCGATCGTGCAGCTCATAGGAAACCATCTGCCGCTCACGCTCCTGGGCCTGCAACAGCATTTGTGACAGGTTCCGGATAAGATCGTCGGCCTGCTTTCGATCGGAAACATCGACAATAAAATTCAGGGAGGCTGGACGGCCTTCCCAGGAGATTAAGACCCCCTTTTTTTCCAGCCATTTTGTTCCGCCGTCCCGGCTGGTCATTCTGAGAATATAGGAATCAGGGACCGGTTCGCCGTTAAGCCGTTTGAGATGGTATTCACTTACCATGACGCGATCATCCGGATGGACAAATTCGATAAACGGCCTTGAGGTCAAGTCCGCCTCTGAATAACCGGCGATCCGGGCACCTTCAGGGTTGACCAGTTTGAGAAATCCGTCCTGGGTCACCAAAATGCCCACGTTGGCATTGTCGACGACCATGCGGTATTTTTTTTCACTCTCCAGCAGACGATTTCTTGTTTCCTGGCGTTCGAAAACCAGCCCCAATCTTTCGGCAATGGTGTCGATCAGGGCTCTTTCCTCCTTCTGGAAGGGACCCTCGTCCCCTACAGGCTTCTCCTCCAGATAACAGACTTCCAAAGCGCCGATCGACTCGCCTTCCGAAACAATGCCGGCGGCCTGCTTCCAGCCGGTTTCTTTGAAATTTATTGTTTTGAACTCCTGACCTTTGACAGCGATGCGCGCGCAGGCGACTTCAGGATACCGCCATGCGGCACAGATGAGATCGACAGCCCTTTTGGCAACATCATCAAATGAAATGCCGGGTTTTTCAATAAGATAAGATATGCCATACAGGCAGTTCAGTTCCTTGACCCGTTCTCGAAGTTCTTGCGCCAGCCTGTTCAACTCCTGGTCGGTTTGTTTCTGGGAAGGGGAGTTTTTTTTGAGTGCATCGGGTTCCGGCGGTACATGTTCGCTGTTCGTCATGACATTACCTTTTCGTTGGAAGTGGTTTCAAACCCCCCTCCAATGCCCGATGGCAATGCCGCCAAAGGACGGATAAATTGCGATCCGGATCAAAATGCTTGCCCGCAGCCGGGCATGCCCTCGTCACCCCGGCTAAATAAGACAGGGCCGTTAGCGGGGCAGGCATGATTTGAGGTTTTGAAACCACTTACAGGGTGCTTAATTCTATATTTTAAATCAATTACTTTCAACAGTAAACTGTTCTGGCGCCTTCGCGATGGTCAATCATGTAAAGGATATTCGCCGTTTCTCTCAGGGTTTTTTGGAGAACCGGGAGTTTTTTCCGGTCGATCTGATAGGCCCGAATGTAGACCCTTCGGTAGCCGGCCGGAGCCATTTCATTAGACGTCAGGACGTTCACGATGCGCCCGCCGGCGTCCCTGATGATGTCTGTGACCTCCTTGACAGTTCCCGGACGATCTTCGACCTCAAAGGCGAACTGAATTCCTTTTTTGCCGACACCGGTGAGTGAAATCATCACGCGAAAGATATCGCTCTGGGTGATGATTCCCACAATCTCACCGGTTGAATCCACCACCGGGACCCCGGAGATTTTGTGCTCCAAGAGCACCAGCGCCGTCTCTTCCACGGTGTAATCCGGGGGAACCGTTATCGGCGTTTTGGTCATGACATTTTTAATTTTTATTGTTGAAAGCAGGACCGACAGCGCATGAATTTCCTGTGAGCTTGCATCCGAGGCGGATGCCCTTTTCAAATCCCGGTCCGTAACAATCCCGACCAGTTCGCCTTTTTTCAGGACCGGCAGTATTCGGATGCTGCGGTCGTTTAACAGTTTGATGGCATGTTGCATGTAATCGTCAGCGTTTACCGTGATCACCGGCGTGCTCATCCAATTTTTGACCAGCATGACGATCTCCTTCCGTTTTTTTACTCCACTACCCAGACCGTGCAGTTTTTGGCATGGCTGACAATTTTGCTGGATATGCTCCCGAACAAAAACTCCTCGCTTATCGACAGGCCATGCCTGCCGACCACAATCGTACCGCAGCCCCATCGCGCCTGTTCGGCAAGGATGCATTCGGCAATGGAGGGACGATACCGGAGGGTTGTTTTCAGGTCGACCGCATTCGGATCAAAGCCTTCTTGAACAAGGATCCGGCGGTATTGCTCGAGCACGCCGTCGATTTCCCGTCGATACTGCCGCAGCCATATCTCCTGCTCAATTTGGGTGGAGAAGTAATCTTCTTCAGGCGGGTTGATCACGTGCAGCAGAACGACGTCAACCCCCTGGAGGCCTCGCAGCGTCTGCGAAACGTAGGATACGGCCCTTCGAGAGTTTTCGGACTCATCCACAGCGATTAGAACCTTTCTGTTGTAATCATGATTCATATTTTTCATCACTCCTGCTTGCTTTAACCCCGATTCAACTTTCAGAAGAGATCCGGTCGTGCCCGGCGGAAGAACGGTAGCTTTCGAGATCTTCCAGCAGCTGATCCGTGGTTTCATAAAAACAGTTGGCACCCTTTGAGAAATGGAGAAGGATTCGGTTGAGGCTCTCGGGGATGTAGGGATAAATTTTTTTCAGATTGGCAATGCGATTATTGAAAACGATGTTTTTATCCCCCGCCTGGATTCGATGCAGGGCGGGATGAATTTCCCGCCGGAGGTCCGAAATGAGCACATCGCCCTTTCCCACGAGAAACATTAACACATTCCCCAGGCCAAAAAGATCGTAGCTGTAGATACCCTCCCTCTGCCGGTAATTGAAATCGTAGTCGATCCATCGGTAATTCCCGGTTTCCCGGTCGACGATGAGATGATCTCTTCTGATGTCTCCGTGCTTTTCTTCATGCGCATGCAGAAACCGGATCGCCCGGATACACTCGACGAAATTGTGCAGAATCGCCGGGAACCGCCGGTTAAAATAGGTTTCATGATCCAACGGAATGTCTTCCACCATGGTCGAGAGCGGTTTACCGTATATAAAATCGAGCACCCGAACGATATTGCCGTTCTCGTCGGTCGCGGCGTAACCGTGCATGAAATTTCTATGGTTTTTTACGAGCCCCAGGATCCGCGCCTCTTTCCTGGGACTGCGGAAGCACTCGAAATGAATATCGCCGATATGGGCGGTAAATCGCTCGTGAAAAACGAGCTTGATGATTTTGCGGCTCCCGTCCTGAAGGTCGAATGCCCGTTTGACCCAGAATTTTTCTTCATCGTCGAGCCCGAAGCGGCCCTCTTTGGCATTTTGCCGGATGAGGTAGGCCTTTTCGCCAAGGACCACGACGTCGTCGTAACCCACCCGGAAGAAATCCGTCGTATCCGTGTGAACCTCAAACGCCCCGAGGTCATGGATGTTTGGAAACCACAGCCGGATCATCCGGCAAAGGGAATCTGTGTTCGGTTTATTCTTCATGCTCGATACGATTTCTCCTTAAAAGCCAACATGACCTTTCCACCGAAACCAATGAAGAAACACCTTTGAAGAAAGGTGTCTCACAGAACCTATCCTGTTTAGGACCAGGTGATCAAACCGGGCATAAATTTCAGGCAATCGTCACCCTCGGGTATCGCCCTGACCGTAAACCCGTAGCGACCGGCCAGCCGGCAGGGAACCTGGCACGCGTACCGATAATTTCCCCTGCCGAGATTTTCCCTTACGGCCATGGGGGTCGTGTTGATACCTTGCAGCGCATCCACCGATTTCATGTGCCCGTTGTAGAGTTCCACGCAAACCTCTTCCGGATTCAATTCTCCCAAACTGACCTCGACCGTGACTTCGAAGAATTCGCCGACCCGGAACGGCCCCTTGGCGGTCTGCACCGGAAGCCCGATTTGGATCTGTTTCCACAGATTGCACAGCCGCTTTTCCCGGACCGCCAGACCGCGGGCTTCCCGGATGTTTTTTTTCAGCAATGATTCCAACCGGTGGACAATGGGAACATAAAATCGCTGCTCATATTCACCCACCATGCGAAGGCTGCAGAAATCCTTCATGGCCGTTTTCATCGAGGCCTTCATCATTTGAATCCATTGTCTGGGAAGCTCGCCTTCCTGCTCCTCATAAAACCTTGGAATAACTTCATTTTCCAGGACATTATACAAGGCTTGGCTCTCGGTGGCGTCCTGGTAGGCGTGATCGGCATATTCTTCGCCGCCGCCGATCCGCCATCCGATTTGTTCGGAATAGCCTTCACACCACCACCCGTCCAGAATACTGACGTTGAGAACACCGTTTATGGCGGCTTTCATTCCGGAGGTTCCGCAGGCTTCGTTGGGTCTGCGAGGCGTGTTGAGCCAGATGTCGGCGCCCTGAACGAGACACCGTGCCAGCGCCATGTCATAACTCTCGATATATACGGCATGCTGACGAATTTCCGGACGCCGGATAAATTCAATCAGGCGTTTGATGATTTCTTTGCCTTTGTTGTCCCGGGGATGGGCCAGCCCGGCGAAAATGATCTGCACGGGGCGGGTTTCGTTGTTGAGAAGGGCAGACAGCCGCTCAGGGTCCTGAAGCAAAAGATGGGCGCGCTTGTATTCGGCAAACCTGCGCGCAAAGGCAATCGTCAGCACTTCAGGATCCAGAAGCGTTTGAATCCTGTCGATGGTGCTTTTGGGGGCGTTTCGCCGTTCGTATTGATTTTTGATGAGGTCACGGCAGGTGCGGATCAATCGCGTTCGGGCCATCTCATGGGCTCGCCAGAGCTCATCTTCGTAAATCTCATCAATGCGGTCGATGTTCTCCGGCCGTCGGGAACTCATGTACCACTCCGGACCCAGATAGCGTTCAAACAGCGGCCAAATTTCCTGAGATATAAACGTGGAGACATGAATCCCGTTGGTCACGTGCGAGATCGGGATCTCGTCTTCCGGACGCCCCGGCCAGATATGCGCCCACATTTTCCTGGCGGTGCGGCCGTGGAGCTGGCTGACACCGTTGCGATACTGAGACATTCTCAACCCCAGAATGGACATGGAAAACGGCACGTCTTTATCGAAACCCGCGGGCTGGCCCCAGGACAAAATTTCTTCTTCTGTGGCCTTCAGGCGATCCTGCAGGGGTCGGATCCATGGTTTGACCAGATCAACGGGAAAGGAATCATGCCCGGCAGCGACCGGGGTGTGGGTGGTGAACACCGTGCAGCGGGGAATAATTTGCAATGCGGTCTTCAGGTCGATGTGATAACGCTCCATGAATATGGCAAGGCGTTCCAGGGTGGAAAATGCCGAATGTCCTTCGTTCATATGGCAGACGGCGGGAAAGATGTTCATGGCGGACAAGGCCCGCATTCCGCCGATGCCCAGCAGTACCTCCTGCGCCAGGCGAATTTTGGGCTCACCGGCGTAAAGACGTGCCGTAATTTCCCGTGCTTCCGGGGTGTTCTCCGGCAGGTTGGTGTCCAGCAAAAACAGTGGGGTGCGGCCTATCCGGATTATCCAGACAAACGCGTAAATCCTGCCTTCGGGACCGTCAACCGAAATCGTGATTTCGTTGCCCAGAGAATCCCTGGCGCGCTCCAGAGGAAGATAATTAAATTCGATTTCCGGATATTCTTCCTGCTGCCAGCCGTCCTGGTCGAGATACTGGCGGAAATAGCCCTTGCGGTACAGCAATCCGACCCCGACGAGGGGCAGGGACATGTTGGAAGCGGCTTTCAGGTAATCTCCGGCAAGGACGCCGAGTCCGCCGGCGAAAATGGGAATGCTTTCGTGGATGCCGAATTCCATCGAGAAATAGGCTGCCGGTCCAATTTCTTCGTAAATATTTCGTGCCTCTTCCACATTTTCAACAACCCGATCCGTGTAGCGGTCCTTTACCCGCTGGAGGTGGGCCAAAAAGCTGTCATCCCGGGCCAATTGCTCCAGGCGCTCCTGGCTGACATTGGACAACAGGTAAATCGGGTTGCCCCTGCACTCCTTCCAGATTTGAGGATCAACCCGCCGAAACAGGGTTACCGCGTCCTGTTTCCAGCACCACCACAGGTTTCGGGAGAGCACCTCCAAAAATGACAGCGCGTCCGGTATGCCCGGGTAAATTTGGTACGTTAGAATATGTTTCACGGTCGGGTTCCTTTACTTAAAAATAAGATTTCAAAGGGGTGTTCAACGCCTTTTTCATGCGGACCTGCTGTTCATCCTTTCTTTTTCGGGCACCATTCAGTTTGGACTTCAGGTCTTTAAGTTCGGTGGGTTTCAAAAGGTAATCATAGGCCCCGAGCCGCATCGCCCGGACCGCTGTGTCAACTGAGGCATGGGCGGTCAGGACGATCACTTCAACCAGAGGAAATCTCTCTTTTATGTTTCTTAAGGTTTTGATTCCATCCATTCCCGGCATTGTCAAATCCAGAAAAACGACGTCGACCTCTACACGGTCCAATATTTCCAAGCATTCCTTTCCGCTGTAGGCGGAAGAAACATCATCCCCGGCATTTTCCAGCCTCGCGGCCAGCATTTCCACAAAATCTTTTTCATCATCGACGATCAGCACCCGTGCGGGTGTCTTCACCAACTCCGCCCCGGGCGCTTTTTCGTCGCTCTTTGCATTTTCAGGGACGTTAACAGCGGGCAGGGATGTGTTTGTTTTTTCGTGCTTTTCCGCCACAAGGTTCTCAATCCGCGCCTTTTCAACACGTTTTACCTGTTCGCGCTTCCTGCGCGCGGCAGCTTCCAGTTTAGAGACGAGTTCATCATAGTCCGTTGGCTTTAAAAGAAAATCAAAGGCACCTATCTGCATGGCCTCGATAGCGTCCTGTGCATTTCCGTGGCCGGTTAACATGATCACCTCGATCAGGGGGTGGTTCTTTTTAATTTTTTTCAATGTTTCGATTCCGTTTATCCCGGGCATCCAGACATCCAGAATGATCACATCAACATCGTCTTCTGCTAACACTGCAAGCAGTTCGAGGCATTCATTGCCGCCGGGGACCCCGGTAACCGATATCCCCCCTTCTCTGAGGATCAGGGAAAGCATTTCGACAAAATCATGCTCGTCATCGACGATCAGCACCCGGGTCGGAATTTGGGCCATGGGTTCTTTCTCCTTTTAATTTGTTGAGAAAATCGGACAAACGATCTTCTTTATATAATTCGTTTTTAACTTCCGAGTGCATCGGGAGCCTGACGCAAAAAACCGAGCCCTGTCCGAGCTGACTCTCCACTTCGATATTTCCTCCGAGCCGCTCAACGATACCCCGGGTAACATACAGCCCCAGACCGGTACCCTGACCGGGGCTTTTGGTGCTGAAGAAAGGTTCAAATATCTTTTCGAAGTTTTCTTTGGGGATCCCTTCACCGGTATCCCGAATGCGGATGACAACCCTGCCGTCTTCATCTTGCAGCGCGATGCCGATCTTTCCGCCCGGCACACTGGCATGAATCGCATTGTTCAAAAGATTGATGAAAACTTGGCTGAGCTGATACGGATCGCTCCAGATGGGTTTTAAGGACGCACTAAATTCCAGATCAATTTTGATGTCTTTGTTGGCCGCCTCCCTGTTGACCAGCAGCAAGGCTTCTTTGCTCAATTGAACCAGGTTCACTTCGGATAAGACAGACTCGGGTTTTTTTACAAACCCCAAAAGCTGGTGTGTAATTCTCCTGGCCCGGTCAATGCTTTTTGTGATTTTTTCAAGAGCCATTTCAAAATCCGTTTTTCGGGGCATGCGGGCCAGCTCTTCCCTTTTCAGGAGGAGCTTCATCCATCCGGCCGATTCATTGATGATGGCCAGCGGGTTGTTGATTTCATGTGCCATGCCGGTTGCCAGGGTTCCAAGAGAGGCCAGTTTTTCAGCGGCGATCATCTGCTGCTCGATGTTGTTTCTAAATTCGGCTTCTTTTTGCTGTTCGCAACGCCGGCGTATCTTTTCATGGGCCTGCTTGATTTTACCGGTCAGATGTTCGAGTTCTATGGGTTTGGCAAGATAGTCAAAGGCCCCTGCCTTGATGCCTTCAACCCCATCCTGGGTCGTGGCCTGACCGGTCAGAAGAATAACCTCGGTTTCGGGGTAATGATGTTTAATCTGAACGAGCGTTTCAATGCCGTTCATCCCCGGCATTTTAACGTCCAGCACGACCACATCCATCGGTGATTTTTCGAGAATCGACAGACATTCTTCCCCGCTTGCCGCCTCTTCAGGCGGCAGTCCCCTTTTCGTAAGACGGTTCACCAGGGGCCGCCTGAAATCGGCTTCGTCATCAACAACAAGAAGACGAATCTTTTCCATTCAAGTCCTGTTCCGCTGTTGATAGGCATCCCTTATTTTGGTCAACAGCTCTTTAAAATCGCACGGTTTGGTGAGATAGTCGAAAGCGCCGCATTGAATGCCTTGCTTGGCAGCCTCCTCGGAACCATGTCCGGTGAGCATGATGACGACAATTTGGGGGTCCATTTTTTTAAATATTTTCAACACCTCAATCCCATCCATGTCTTCCATCTTGAGGTCGATAACCGCCAGGTCAAATTCCTTCTTGCGGAGCGCCTGAATAGCCTCCGAGCCGCTGTAGGCCTTGGTCACCTGGATATTCCTTTTGGACATCCGTTTCGCGATCACGTCCGCAAACCCTTTTTCATCATCGACAAGGATAAGCCTGATGGAATCCGATTTCGAAACCGGGCCGTTGACCGGCACACGTGCATCTGTTCGCTCGCCGTTACCGGCGGGATCCGGGTTCGTAGGTGTTCTTTTTTTGTCCGCCATGAAAAATCCTAAACCATCCGGGAAGTAATTTCCCTCGTCCGAGCCTGAATGATCTTGTCTTCGTGAAGCCTTTTCTTGGTCGCGGCTTCCGTCACCTTGGAAGTCAGCTGTTCCATGTCACAGGGCTTCATGAGATAATCAAAGGCACCCTCTTTCATTCCTTCGATGGCGGACTCCACCGTGGCGTGACCGGTAAGCATGACGACTTCCACCAGGGGATGCCGCATTTTCATTTCTTTAAGGGCTTCTATCCCATCCATTCCCGGCATTTTGACATCGAGAATGACGACCTCGATATCGTTCTGTTCTTTAAGGCGATCCAGGCCTTCCTCTCCGCTGAACGCAGTCACAACGTTCATTTTTCTTTTGGTCAAGCGCTTGGTCATCGTTTCCACGAAAGGGACCTCGTCATCCACCAGAAGTATTTTTGCAATCGTCATGTTCAGTTCTCCTTTATTTAATTTAATCTGTCTTATGTTTTGGAATGGGAATTTGAATGCTGAATGTCGTCCCCAGGCCGATAACGCTTTTCACATTAATTTCCCCGCCCATTTTTTTTATGATGCCGTAACAGATGGACAGTCCCAATCCCGTCCCCTTGCCAACCGGTTTTGTGGTAAAAAACGGGTCAAAGATTCTGGAAAGATAATCCCTGTGAATGCCGGGACCATTGTCACCCAGATCAATTACAATGTTTTCATCTTCCGCCCGACTGGCGATGGTGATGACGCCGCCGCCCCTGCTGTCCATGGCGTCCAGGGAGTTGTTGATAAGATTCAGAAAAACCTGCTGCATTTCTGTTTGAGACGCCTCAATAAACGGCAAATCGTTTTCAAGTTGTTTAGTGATCGAAACCTTGCTGTATTTTGCCCGCTGTTCTGAAAGGCCGACCACATCTTCTATCAGTTCGTTTATTTGAACGATCTGGACCCGTGAGTCTGTTTTTCTTGCAAAACTCAGCAGCTTATGAGTGATTTCCTTACAGCGTTTTCCCTGCACGTTAATCTGTCTCAGCGCCCGTTGGAATTCGTTGAGATTTTCACTTTCTGTGAAATCCTCTTCCTCCAGGAGGTCCTGTATCCACCCGGCCTCTTCAACCATTATGGCAACCGGATTGTTGATCTCATGTGCAATGCCTGCCGCCAGTTCACCGACAGATGCCAGCTTGCCGCTTTCGATGACCTGTTGATTGAGCATCTCTTTTTCGCGGTCCGCTTTGGCGATTCGATCGACCATTCTCCGGGACAATACAAAAGCCATTGTAATGATGCTGATGCCGCCGATTAAAAAGATTATGACCGCAACATTCTGTGCGCGTCTCAGGTCCGAAAAGGCATCGGCCGCATTCTGCTTATATACCAGGAGCCACTCGCCGTTCTTGAGAAAAGCGGACACATAGATGTTTTTGATCCCGGAGGCATCCGGGCCTTCGGAAATGTGGATTTCTTCATCCTTTTCCTCGCCGATTTTCATAAAATTCATGAATGTCTCTTTGCCCGGAATAATGTCGCGAGTCGGGTCGGTCTGGAATTCCCCCTTTTTGTTCACAATAAATGCAAATCCGGTTTTGCCGATGCGAATATTTCTCACCAGGTTGTTAAAGGAGACAAAATCGATGGTTGACCTCAGTATCCAGGGTCTTCCCTGGTAGGTGTTTTTTACCGCGACAATAAAATGAGGTCGGCCGCGAAGTCCCAAAAACACATCGCTGATAAAGTGCTGGCGGTCGATGGCCTGCTTAAACCAGTCCGCTTCCGAATATTGAGCGTTTGCCAGTTGAAACGGTCCGGCATAGGCGACCTGGAATCCCTGGTCATTGACGACGCCGAGGTCTTCAAAAACCGAACCATATCCCTGCTGAAGCAAGGCCAGTCTGTTTTTCAGGAAGGATTCGGAACTCAGCGCTTCAAAATCCGACGTTTCAGCGAGGAATCGAATGTCACTCAGTTTTTCATTTAAAAATGTGTTGATGTTCTGCCTGTGCTTTTTGATCAGCACTCTCAGGTGATCGTGCACCTTTTCATGGTATGATGTTCGGAACTGATTGAGGATAGTGCCGCCGACCAGAATCATGGGCGCAAAGGAAACAATGATGACCGTGAGGATCATTTTTTGGGTCAACGATGTGTAGTATGTGCCGTTTTGAGCTTTATTTTTATCCATAACATTACCCGATTAAATGAAAAACTTCAGATGTGCATCCTCAGTTACGCAAAAGATATGCCACAACAGAAGGAAAAGGGAGAGAGCGAATAACCGACTGATACTTATATAAGTATCGAGTGCCCGACAAACGGTTCTCGCCGGGCGGGGCCGGTGCTGTGTCGAGTTTTTTTACAGAATGTAAAAAGGGGCGGGGGCTAGTGTCGTGTCCCGAAAATAACTTGAATAATTCAACGATCTCGGTACTCCTTTTTCCGGTATTCAATAGCCAGCCTTCGCTTTTTTCGCAACCGCTGCTGGATCGTGAAACTCTTGTGCCGGCGCCTGGTTATTTTAAACATGCTTATGTTTTCAATTTTATTTCTAAGCTCCAATAACGCACGTTCGACATCGTTGTTCCGCACCAGAACAGACGGGTAGTCGTTATATGTTTCGATCATTGCCTTTGGCATAAAGATCACCTCCTGTTGTCAAGGATCGGCTTGCTCCCCGGCGGCAATATCATATTTAAACAACGCGATGACACTATCTCGTTGAAAGATCTTTTTCAATTTTATCCATATGGTATTTGCAAAAACCAGGCCATGACGGCAATCTGACGGCCATATGATTTCAAAGGCACTTAAGCCCGAATATTTTCAGTGTGGTGGTATATACATTCCTTAAAAGAGCCCCCCGACACCCGAGGGACTTAACGCATGAACCGATATATTTTCTATGAATTGATTTCCGACGTGTCAGAATTTTTTACAAGGTGTTAAACAGTCCGAAAGGGTTGAAGAAAATTCTCGATCGTAAAGAAAACAAGTCCCCCGAACCGTCCCGATCAATTCCATTTTTGAAGATATCTCGTCATTTGGCACGCCTCTTGCTGTTAAAATATCAGCTTACGGCATTTACGCCGGCACCGGCAAAGCCAGTAAAACCAAACAAAGACAAATGCGAATTCGGTGAGCGGTCGGGGATTTTTGCGGCTCAACCGCTCCAGACGCAAACAGGAGGAGGACATTATGGCGGTTAAGGTTATCAGTAAACGGACATTCCAAATGGATGACAAAAAGAAACTCATCTCGCTGCTTGCGGAATTGCGTTCCCTTTCAAAAGGACAACCCGGCCACATTTCCCGCGAAACATTAAGAAGCCTTGACAATCCGGGAGAGTACATCGTTATCAGCGAATGGAAAACATCCGAAGACTGGAAAATTTGGTTGAAAAACCAAAAAAGGAGAGAGATCCAGGGAAAGATAGATTCCCTGATCGGAGAAAAAACCTTTTACGAAATTTTTGAGCCCGAGATCTTTTAACGAAAAAACACGTCCCCGCACAGGGGCTGTGTTGTATATTAGATTGGTAATTTAACATACCAACTTCGATTAACCGTCCCGTCATTCCCGCCCCGCATCAAGTGCGGGATAAACTGCGGCGGGGCACGTAGTGAAGCATTAGCGCTATCCAGTATTTACATAGGTTTCCTGGATTCCGGCTATCCGCTTCGCTTCGGCCGGAATGACGTTTCTATGATGGTTTCGGAACCGGACGGTATCGGCGAGACACCTTCCTCTTGAGATTGGATTCAGGCTTTGCGCACCCGTTGTTTCAAGCCCTTGAGAAAGGTCTGCAGCACCTTGATCCGGGCGTACTCCTTGGAGTTCGCCTCCACCAGCGTCCACGGAGCATATTCGGTGCTGGTGCGTTCGACCATCTCGTTGACGGCCTGTTCGTAGAGGTCCCAATTTTTCCGGTTCCGCCAATCCTCGTCGGTGATCTTAAAGAGCTTCCAGGGAGTCTTCTTCCGCTCCTCAAAGCGCCGAAGCTGTTCATCGGGACTGATATGGAAGAAGAACTTTTTCAGCACGTAACCGTGTTCGACAAGCTGTTCTTCAAAATCATTGATCTCGGCGTAAGCCCGGCTCCACTCATCCTCCCGGGCAAATCCTTCCACCCGCTCCACCATCACCCGGCCATACCAGCTCCGGTCAAAAACCGTGATGTGGCCCCGGTCGGGAAGATGGCGCCAGAACCGCCAGAGGTAATGGCGCGACCGCTCCTCATCCGTGGGGGCCGCGATGGGGACGACGCGGTAGTCCCGGGAGTCCAGGGCCCCGGTGATACGGCGGACGGCGCCCCCCTTTCCTCCCGCATCCCATCCTTCAAAGACCAGGATGGTGGCGACGCCTTTTTTCTTGGCTTTCCGGTACATCCTGTTGAGTTTCCCCTGCAGGATGTTCAGGTTCTCTTTGTACGCCTTTGGCTCGAGGGTGCGCGAAAAATCCAGCTTGTCCAGAATGGTGATATATTTTTCACCCAGCCGGGTGTTTTGGTCTTTTCGGATTGATTTTTTTCCGCCCGTATCTTTGGTGTCGCCCTTCTCTTTCTGAGATGCCGGGGCAATTTTCGATGCCTCCCACGCCTTCAGGCGTTTTTCGATCTGTTCGGCAAGCAGGTTGCCCACGGTGAGGCACTGATGCCGGCGGTCTGCGGCCTCCACGATTGTCCAGGGGGCCTCTCCCGTGCTGGTGATTCGTATGGCCTTTTCGTCGATCCTGCGGAACAGATCGTACATCTTCAGGTGCTTCAAGTCCAACTTGGAAACCCGCCAGCTGTTCCGGGGGTCCTTTTTCAGTTTTTTGAGACTCTTTTTTTGGTCTTTTTTGCTGAGGTGGAACCAGAATTTGAAGAGCAGCAGCCCGTCGTCCACCAGGGCCTTTTCCAGGTTCCTGATGTGCTGGAGCGCCACGTCGAACTCCTGGTCCGTGCTTTCTTCGTATGCGCGCTGGAGAATGGGGCGGGAGTACCAGGAACCGAAAAAAATGCCGATCCGCCCATCGGGGGGAAGGGCCCGCCAGAACCGCCAGGCGTGGGGGCGCTCGCTTTCCTCCTGGGTGGGAGGACCGAATCCGTAAGTCAGCAGAAAGCGGGGGTCCATCCACTCGTGGAGGACGTTGACCACTTCTCCTTTCCCTGCCCCGTCCGCACCATTGATCAGGATCAGCACGGAAAACGGAGACTCCTTCAACCGCTCCTGAAGATGGAGCAGTTTCACGCGCAATTCGGGGACCTTTTGTTTATATTCCTCTTTTGTGACACGCAAACCCAATTCAGCAGCTTCGAACATAACATGTCTCCTTTTATTTAGTCCAACATAGAAACCCTGGCCCTCTGGGCCCGAATTCTTTACTTCTTCCCGCAGCCGCACGATATTAATGGTCTCGCCTGCTGAGCATCGCACGGCTGTCGGCGACGACGCACCCTTTTCCTTCGGCATAGACGATCAGAGGGTTGATGTCGAGTTCGTTGATTTCCGGATGGTCTGTGACCATTTGAGAGAGCCGCAGAATGCAATCTTTTATCGCTTCGATATCCGAAGGCGGGATTCCCCGAATACCCTGAAGGACCCGATAGGCTTTGATGGACCGGATCATGTTTTCGGCGCTGATCTCTTCCATGGGTGCCAGCCTGAACGTGACGTCCTTCATGGCCTCCACAAAAATACCCCCGAGGCCGAACATGCACATGGGGCCAAAACGGGGATCTCTCGTTGCACCCAGGATGACCTCGACACCGCCCTGTGCCATTTGTTCAACCAGAACGCCGTCGATACGGGCATTCGGGTTATATTTCATGGCGTTTTCAATGATATCTTCGTAGGCTTTCCGGGCCTCTGCCGCGGAATGTATTTTAAGGCGGACACCGCCGGCATCGGTTTTGTGGACAATATCCCGGGAGTCGATTTTCATGGCGACGGGAAGGCCGACCGCTTCAACCGCCGCGTCAATTTCCGAGGGGTCTCCGATGGCCGTGCTTTTTAGCAGTGGAAAGCCGTAACATTCCAGTATTTTTGCCGAATCTTTTTCAGGGAGATAACAACTCTCCCGATCCCCAAGGTATCCGGAAATCAATGCCGTCGCCTTTTCGCGATCCGCGGTGACATGTATGATCTTTCGTTTGATGCTTTTGCTCAGGTCCCTGCGCTGACTGTGCCGCACCATCGAGGCCATGGCCCTGGCCGCCGCCTCCGGGAAAAAGTAGTTCGGGACGCCGTGCTGTTCCAGATGTCTGACGCCTTCTGAAATGTCAACCAGGCCCATAAACGAAGACAGTATCGGTTTTGACGTGTCTTTTGCTACATGGGTGATGATTTTTGCGGTTTCCAGAATGTCGGTCATTGCCTGTGGCGTGAGGATAATAATGGCGCTGTCAACCCCCTCGTCATCCAGAATGGCCCGTATGGCGGATTCGTACCTTTCATGGGTGGCGTCTCCGATCACGTCGACAGGGTTGCGAATGCTTGCGGTGGGCGGGAGATGCTCCCGGAGCCTGTTATTGGTCTCCTCTGTGAAAACGGAAAGGGTAAGGCCATGACGAATCGCGGCATCCGTGGCCATGATGCCGGGACCTCCGGCATTGGTAATGATGGCGATTCGGTTTCCTTTCGGGAGGGGTTGGAGTGAAAACGCCTGTGTATAGTGAAACAGCTCGTTCACGCTCTCCACCCGCTGAATTCCGCCCTGGAGAAAAATCGCGTCGTAGGTGGCGTCGGAACCCGCCAGGGACCCGGTATGGGATGCCGCGGCCTTTGCGCCTTCTTCCGATCGTCCGGATTTGACGGCAAGAATCGGTTTTCCCGCCTGTATGGTGATTTCTCTGGCAACATCGATAAACCGGTGCCCGTCTGAAATGTCTTCCAGATACATCAGGATGACCTGGGTGTCCGGATCGTCCTTGAGAAAGCGCAAAAAATCTATCTCATCGATATCCCCCTTATTTCCGAAGCTCACGAATTTGGAAAAACCGATGTTGCGCCCTGCCGCGGAATCGAGGACGGCGGTGCACAATGCACCCGATTGCGATATAAAAGCGATGTTTCCGGCTTTTGGCTGCCGTCTGGAAAAGCTGGCGTTCATGCAGACGTCCGGGTGGGTGTTGATGATTCCAAGGCAGTTGGGCCCCATCATGCGGATGCCGTGAGATCTTATGAATGCTACCAGTTCGTTCTCCAGCCGGATGCCGTGTCCTCCGATTTCTTTAAACCCCGCGGTGATGACGATTATTCCTTTAATTCCTTTTTGCGCGGCTTCTTCAGCGACGCCGAGCACTCTTTCGGCAGGCACAATCACGACGGCCAGATCGACCTCGTCGGGAATGTCTTCCAGTTTCGGATAGGCTTTCACGCCCAGTATGGACCTGGATTTCGGGTTTACCGGATATAAAACGCCCTTGTACCCGGCGTACAGCAGGTTTTTAAACACCGCAAGCCCGACACTCCCGGAACGGTTGCTGGCGCCGACAACCGCGATGGATTTCGGATTGATGATATACTCCAGATTGTTCATGTTCTCTTCCCCCTTGGCCGGTTCTTTCCGGTAATCATGCAAAAGTTGCGCCATGATGAGAGATCGAATTTTCAGCGTCACCCAAAAATCCGAATTTTTATTCCGTGATCTATAAAAAGATTCCCGAGATGTATTTACCTGCCACGAACATCACGCAGGCACACAGCATGCCTTTGATGAAACGCTGGGGAACGTATTTCTGAGTTCGTGCGCCGAGATACATGCCCAAAAACCCGCCGACCCCGAACAGGGCGCCTAAACGCCAGTCCGGGGCAACCGAAACCGTCGGATAGAAATTGGCCAATGCGTGATAAAAGACAACGCCGGCCACGGAAGTGATAAACGTCCCCATCAGGGCGGCACCGGCAACGGCATAGACCGGCAGGCCAATGACCGCCACGAAAAAGGGAGCGACAATAGCGCCGCCGCCGATCCCGTAAATTCCCCCCGCAATTCCCACCGCAAAGCAGAGACCGTAAACAACCGGTGGTGAAAACGTGTACGTCTCGTTGTCAAATTCAAAAGCAACCTTTCGCCGTGTGGACACTGTGACGCGAACCTGCCGGGGTGAAACCGACCGGGTGAGGGGGATTTTATCTTTTTCGCTTTTCCTTCCCTTGTACACGTCGATTAAAAGCCGCCAGCCGATGTACAGAAGGACGCATCCGGCGAAAAATTTAAAATGCACGGGGTCCGGCAAATATTCAATTCGAACCCATGCGCCGATAAATACCCCGGGCAGGGTTCCGACGATGACCGCAAGGGTCAACGGCCACAGCATCCGGCCTTCCCGGATATATCGATAGACCCCGGAAGGGATTGCGACGATATTAAAGACCTGATTGGTTGCGCTTACGGACGGTGCGGTATACCCCAGGACGCTCATCTGAAAAGGCAGCAGCAGAAACGCACCGCTTACGCCGCCCATGGATGTAAAGAACGACACCGAAAAAGCCGCGAAGAACGGAAGAAGAGGGTTTACCTCAACACCGGAAGTTGGAAAAAGCATGCGCTGATTACCTTCTTACGAAATGTTTTCAGGGAAAAGGATTGAATCTGAATATGTTTATGTAAATCGCTGCTAAACGAAATTAAAACGGATCCTTTTTTACGGAAGTCTCGAGTTTCAGCTGGTATTTTTCGATTTTGGAGTGCAGCGTCGGCCTGGAAAGCCCGAGGAGTTTTGCCGTCTTTGAGCGGTTGCCGCCGGAGAGGTTCAGCGCCTCGCTGATAACGATGCTGGCAAAGTGATCCATGCATGAATCAAATATATTGCGTCCGGTTCTGGAGGAAAGTTCCCGTCGAATAAACTGCCTGAGTGTCAGATCTTTGCTGTCTGCACCGGCATCATCAGCGGGACTTTTTTCCCGGATGGCCTGATCAATGTCTTCGGGGGAAAGCGGGGCGCCGCGGTTGAATATCAGGGATTTTTGAATGGTATTGGCAAGTTCACGCACATTGCCGGGCCAGGAGTGACCGGAAAGGAGCCTTTTTGCCTCATCGGTAATCCCGGGGTTGTTCACTCCCGCCTCATTTGTAAACCGGGTGAGAAAGAATTCCGTCAAAAGGGGTATATCGTCGGCCCTTTCGTTGAGAAGGGGAAGGCGGATGGTCACCACCTTGAGGCGATAATAGAGGTCTTCGCGGAACCGGCCGTCTGCAATGGCCGTTTCCAGGTCCCGGTTGGTGGCGGCAATAACGCGCACGTCCACGGGGATGTTCTGGCGCCCCCCCAGCCGCTCAATACTTTTTTCCTGAAGCAGCCGCAGCATTTTGGCCTGAAGACCAAAAGGCATATCTCCGATTTCATCAAGCAAGACGGTTCCTCCGTGAGCCTGTTCGATCTTTCCCACACGACGATGTGTGGCACCGGTGAAGGCCCCTTTTTCATACCCGAACAGCTCGCTTTCCAGGAGGGTTTCGGGAATGGCCACACAGTTGATCACCAGAAAAGGCTTGTCGGCCCGAAAGCTGTGCTGATAAATCGCCCGGGCCACCAGTTCTTTTCCCGTTCCGGAGTCTCCCCTGATGAGCACGGTAGCGTCGGTGGGAGCGACCCGCCCGATGGCTTTGTAGACCTCCTGCATCGGAGCGCTTCGCCCGATGATGGCTTCTCTGGAAGCCTGATCCGGAGAAATATTCATATCCACCGGCGAACGCATGAAACGTCCTGCTTCAAGCGCTTTTTTGACCACATCCAGCATAACCGGGATATCAAACGGCTTGAGGATGTAATCGAACGCACCCATCTTGGTGGCTTCGATGGCTGTTTCGGTCGTTCCGTAAGCGGTCATCATAATTACCGGGAGTTTGGGTTCCATCCGGTGAATGGCCTTAAAGGTTTCCAGACCGTTCATTCCCGGCAGGCGCATGTCCAGGATAACCAGATCCGGGTTCTCTTTCTGAATGACTATAAGCCCGGCTTCCCCGGAGGCGGCGCTTTTCGCGGAATATCCCTCCTCGGTCAGAAGCTTATCGAAGCTTTTTCTGAGCTGATCATCGTCGTCTATAATGAGAACGATACTCACGGTTTTATTCCTCTATCGGAAGCGCAATGATAAACGTCGTTCCCCCGCCTTCCTTTGATTCTACATCCAGTCGGCCGCCGTGTTCTTCAATAATGCGCAGGGCGATGCTCAGGCCGAGGCCGGTGCCTTCATCTTTGTTGGTAAAAA
Organism: Pseudomonadota bacterium; assembly: GCA_043827325.1. Lineage (GTDB taxonomy): Bacteria > Desulfobacterota > Desulfobacteria > Desulfobacterales > UBA11574 > JBDRPF01. The sequence goes on from JBDRPF010000037.1 coordinate 35,036, forward strand.
ACGGTTCGAAAACCTTTTCTTTTATGGATTCCGGGATCCCGGGGCCGGTGTCGATCAATCGAATTACGGCTGTTTTCTTATTGGATGACAGGTAATTTTCTTCTTCGTTGATCACGATCGATCCGCCCAGGCCCATGGCTTCGCATGCGTTTTCTATGATGTTGACAAAGACCTCCTTTAGCTGCTCGGGATCGATCTGGATTTCCGGAAGCGGTTGTTTCCGGATGATTTTTACGTTTACATCGTAGGATTTGAGGCGGTGTTCGAGCAGTTGAATGGTCATGTCAACCACCGCGGACGGACTGATCTTCTGAGTTTTGAGCCGGGGAGGCCGAGAAAACTCCAGAAAATTCTGAACAATCGTGTCGGTGTGGCGAATTTCTTCGGAGATGACGTCAAAGTCCTCTTTCTGGTAATCCGTGAGTTCGAGGGACCGTCCCAGGGAAAAAAGGCGCATCTTCACCGATGTGAGCGGGTTGCGAATACTGTGGGCCATTCCCGCGGCCAGCTTGCCGATCAGAACCATCTTTTCAGCTTGCAGAAGGTGTTCGCGACTGCGTTCAAGTTCGATATGGGTCTGGCCGGCATCCTGGATCAGGCCGTGCACACCTCGACTGAGTGTCGTGATTAAATCGTCCGATTTCATCCGGTCATCGCCCGGGCCCATCTCTTTTACCAGCCCGAGCAGCGGGTTCAAAATCTGGGTGATGAGAACGATTATTAAAAGAATACCGAGAAACAGAACGACCGTAATGGCGCCCATTGATACAATTCTCAGCTTTTTGGCAAGAGCAAGGCTTTTCGTTCGTGCATCCGCGATGCGTTTTGTGTGAATGGCTTTGAATTTTTCACAGAGTTCCAAAATTATAAAAAATCGGCTGCGCACCTCTTTGTGAAGTTTGAGGCCGGTCTCCCGTTGGCCTGCTTTATAGTGGTCGATAACACGGTCTTTGCCGGTGATATAAACCCGGTATTCCTGATCGATCCGGTCGATGGCTTCTTTTTGTTCATCGTTTTCGACCAGGGAACGGATCTCATGGAGCCGCTCTATAAAAACCTGGCGGTACCCTCCCAGCTGCCGCAGCCACTCGGGATCGTTGTCTAAAAAATAGTAGGTCACAAACCCTTTTTGATTGACCAGTGCGTGTTCCAGGGCATCGGCTGCTTGAAAGGCTTCCAGGTTACGGTCAATAATCGAGGACAGCAACGCATCACTCTGGTAGGTGTGCCATATGGTGATAAAACCGCCCATGGTCGTGATGAAAACCAGGGCGGCCACAACCAGATAAACGCGATTGCGGAGGCTAAACCGGTACCACATTTCGAAGATCCCGTTTTTGTTCAGATGGCCCAGCGTTATGCCGGGGGCGCTCTTCTGTGCAGAAGTCATCGGCATCATAATGTCTCGGTGAAAGCGACGCAATGTTTTTTTGTTTTTTGGGTGGTGTTCATTGTAGCAACATTTCCCTTTAGATCGTCACCGGCATTCCCATCAACGGCCAGAGAACCCCGGCGGCAAAGGCGACCACGAGCATCAGCAGAATGCTGGCTATCACACCGTACATGAAAAACTCTCCCGGCGTGAACATCTTCGAGTCGTAGGCGATGGCATTGGGCGCCGCGCCGACCAGCAGCATAAAGGGCATACCGGCGGTCGCCAGCGATGCGAACAGGATGACGTCAGGGGCCACCCCGAGATACGGCGCGATCACCAGGGCCACGGGAAGGGAGATGGCGATGGCCGCCACGTTCATGATGAAATTGGTCATCACCATCACGAAAAAGGCGATGCTCAACACGAAAACAAACCAGTTTGCTTCCTTGAACAGCACCAGCCAGTTTACCGCGAGCCATTTGGCGGCGCCGGTGTCCCACAGACAGAAACCGATGCTCATGGCCCCGCCGAACAGCAGGATGATGTTCCAGGGGATTTCTTCGAGGTCATCCAGTTTAAGTATGCCGGTGAGGAAAAAAAGGATCGTGGAAATCAGGATGACGGCGGTCTTGTCAATCGGCTTTAAAATCGGAAAAAACGACCGTAGGGACAGGACCAGGATACAGCAGAAGACAATAACGGCCGCCAATATTTCCTTGCGGGTGATACGGCCCATTTCAGCGTGAAGGGCCGTGGCTTTTTCTCTCAGGCCGGGGATGACCTTCTTTTCGGGCTTTAAAAAGATCATAAAAAACCCCCACAGCAGAAACGTCATCAGCCACCCCACCGGGAACATGTAATAGGTGAGTTGAAAGAACGAGATGTTTCTGCCGACGATATCGTTGAAGAACCCGAGGGCCACGGCGCCCCGAGCCGCCCCCAGAAGGGTGATAATGCTGCCGGCCCCGGCCACGTACGCCATGCCCATAAAAAGCGCCTTTCCGAATTTGGTCGGTTTGTTTCCTTCGCCGTACAGACTGTAAACCGCCAGCAGCAGCGGATAAATGGTGGCCGCAACGGCGGTGTGGGCCATAACGTGCGTCAGGGCTACGGTGACCACAAAACATCCCAGCAAAATCATGCTGGTTTTTTCGCCCACGATCACCAGCATCTTATAGGCAAGGCGTTTGGTCAGGCCGGTTTTGGTGAAGACCAGCCCGATGACGACGGACGCAAAGATGAACATCACCGACGGGTCCATAAAATCATTAAAGGCGGTTTTGGCCGGGCGAATCAGGTAAAGGGCCTGTAGAACGCCGATGGTCAGGCTGGTCACGCCGATGGGCACCACCTCGAACACCCACCACGTTCCGGCCAGAAGAAAAATAGCCAGCGCCCCCTTTCCCTCCCGGGTCAGGGAAAAAGGTTTCCCCAGGGGATCCACGGCATCAGGCCACGGGGATGCGTAGTAAACCACGATAAAAAGTATAATGCCTGTGAAGAGAAACAGGGATCGTTTCCAGTTGAAATCGTTTTTAACAGAGGGGTTGGAAGTGCTCGACATTTATGATCTCCTTGGTTGTCATTCCGGTCTGTTTCTGATGTTTGTCCGATCAGACGGATCCATGGGTATTTATCGGGTATTTATCAAAGACTGCAGGATTTGACGGCCGCTGCAATCTCGGAAAACACATCGGTTTTTCTCAAGATGCCAACAATTTCTTTTTCTTTTCCATGCGTTACCAGCAGCGATTGATGACGCCCCATGATCAACTGGTGGATGGCTTCGTCCAGGGTTGCATTTTCATCAACACATTCGCCTTCGGTTGGGGTATACATAAATGTTTTGACTTTCAGTTGAGCCGCTTTGCGGCAGATATCGCTCAACGGTTTGTTCCACAGCTTGTATTCCGTGAGCAGAGACCTCATTTTCAGGGGGCTGTAGCCGAATCTGCTGAGCGATATTTGGTCTTCGAGTTCGTCGTATTTTGGCTCCAGGGCCCGGATAACGTCGAACTGGCTAACCTTTCCCACGATCCGATGGTTTTTGTCATACACAAGAACCGCTCTCTGCGGATAACGGGTCTTGTCCCACTCCTGTTGCGCTTTTTCCAGGGCCATGACGGTTTCATATAAAGTGGCCTCTTCCGGGACCGTTGCGTATTCGGAGATGGGAACCATCAAATTTTTTACAATGTTTGATTTCATCAGAATCCTCCTTAATGTGAACAGCATCCCGCAGCCCCGCTGGAGCGGGACAGCAGATGGCTTTCTCTTTTGATTCTATCCAAAAAAACCGGGTGCGTTGCACCCGGTTGCAAGTTCACCGTAAAAGCACTGACGTGCTTTGACTCAGGCCTTAAAAAAAGCCGGTTTCGGGACACCGGCCTCATCTTTCAGGAACTTGAATACACGAGCAGCTTTTCCGAGCGCGGACAGGTCACCATCCCCGTCTCTTGACGATATTCTCGATCTCCGCCTTGCGAATACGCGCTTCATGCTCTGCCTTGAGGTCGTAGGATCTGCTTATTTTCGCAACCAGATCCTCGGTATCGGTCGGCTTCATAAGATAATCAAAGGCACCTAATTTCATGCCTTCGATGGCTGTTTCAACCGTGGCGTTGCCGGTGAGCATGATGACGTGGACGAGCGGTTTCAGGGTTTTAAGTTCCCTCAACGTCTCGACACCGTCTTTTCCCGGCATCAATACATCCAGGACAACGACATCGAAGTCCTGTGTGCGGACAAGGTTTATGGCGTCATCACCGGTGAGAGCGGTCGTGACATCAAACGCCCTCATCTGCAGACGCTGAGACAGGGATTCGACAAAGTCTTTCTCGTCGTCTACCAACAACACTCTTATTTTCATGAATCACACTCCCTTATAAAGCCGTTTCGCTGTTCTATCGGCGCAAAGATGCCTTCTTTGCTGAAAAAATTCTCTGTTCAACGCGGGTTGAAGGAAAATTTGGATCAGTCTTCTTCGTTGTCCATAATTTTTTTTGCCGATTTATGGTCACCGCCCTCGGCCATGGATGCTGCGACCATGCTTTTTTCGACGCTTTTGAATGCGCGCTTTATGTGTTGAATCAGCGTTTCCATTGAAGTCGGCTTTTCGAGATACTCAAACGCACCCAACCGGCGCGCCTCTTTTTCATCCTTTTCCGAACCGTGGCCGGTCAGCATGATCACCTGGACCTTGGGGTAGGCCTTTTTGACCCGTCGAAGCACTTCCATGCCGTCAATGCCGGGCATTTTGAGATCCAGAACCATAACGTCCGGGACCTCCTCATCAACGAGCCGCAACGCCTCTTCCCCGTTCAGGGCGACGCCGGAATCAAGATCGCGCATCTTTATCCGTTCAGACAGGCTTTGTACAAAATCTTCTTCATCATCGACCAGTAACACTTTAATTTCTTTCATTTTTATCCCCTTTGTTTAATCGTTTCCGTAAGGAGTTTTTTATTTTCGAAAGATGGAACGTGGTTTTAACTGCATCCCGATTAAGTTTTTTATCTGTAGAAATTTTTTTATCCACTGTTAGAGCAAAGGATGTGCCAAAAGGGAAAAGGCGCTCAAAATGTTTTAACAAACTGAAAAAATGGAACAAATTAAAACAGGGGGCTGGCGATTAAAAAACAGCCGGGGGTTGACCTGTCAGATATTTTTACAGGTTGTAAAAGGAGATTTTAAAGACAATTCAAAAAGATTTTGTCGAACAAAGCGAGGATTGGGATTTCGCTGCTGTTATAAAATCGTTTTACCAACCCCGCCGCTTGATACGGTTTTCAATCTCCGCGTCAGTCTTTTTCATTATCCTCTTCTTCGTCCAAAATTTCTTTTGCCGATTTGTAATCACCGTTTTCTGCAAGTGCCGCCGCCGCCATGCTCTTTTGAAAGTAGCTAAACGCGCTTTTTATGTGCTTGGTAAGGATGTCAATGGAGGTCGGTTTTTCGAGATATTCAAAGGCGCCCAACCGGCGCGCCTCTGTTTCATCTTTTTCCGAACCGTGGCCCGTCAGCATGATCACCTGAACCTTGGGGTACGCTTTTTTGACCCGCCGAAGCACTTCCATGCCGTCAATTCCCGGCATTTTAAGATCCAGGACCATAACGTCCGGCACCTCCTCATCAACGAGCCGCAATGCCTCTTCTCCGTCCAGGGCGACGCTGGAATCAAGCTCGCGCATCTTTATCCGTTCAGACAGGCTTTGTACAAAATCTTCTTCATCATCCACTAAAAGCACCTTGATTTTTTTCATTTTAAATCCCTTTCTCACGTGGTTTTTTCGGGCGTCATTGTTTTTGAAAGCCAGAACGTTGTTTTAAAGCGAACACCGAAGCCGTAATGGGAAAATTCACTTCATTAATATAATATGTCAGCAGTGATGAAGTAAAGATTTTTCTCCTTATTTCATGCGAACTTATTTAATTGCAGACGGCAGGGCCAGCAGAACGTTTGGAGCCGATTTCTTCATTTGGGCAAAACCGCCCGGAGCGACAGTGATTTTTTGTAATATCGACCCGTTTTCGGAAACAGATAAATTTTACACCCTGTAAAAAATTCCCGACGCCTGATTGGTTGTTCTTTTAAATTTCCCGCTCTCGTCAAAATAAAATACTAATAAATCAAACGGTTAGACAGCCTGCCCCGATTTTTATTGGGCATGCTTTTTGCATATAGCATATGGAATTGCTTCGGATAGCTGTCAAACTTAGAACCCACAATTAAAGACAACTGTGCAGGGATAAAGGATCGGGTGAAATTTTTTACGGCAAATGAACATAAATTAATCATTACATATTTTCTATTACGATGAAAAAGAATCATTACGCTTCATTGAAAAAGATCATTCTGGCCTGCATGATCGTGGTGCCGTTGATACCCTTTGGCATGGTCATCGCTATCGGTTATACCTATTTTATCAGTTCCCTGGAAAACAGTACCATCGCGAGCATGAACCGAATCGTCGAAGACCATCGTCACATGATTGAATCCTTTCTGGATGAGCGCAAGGCCGATTTGGAATTCATTATCCAGTCGTATTCGTACGATTATTTGAGCCGGCCGGATAATCTTCGGATAATCTTCGGTCAATTGAAGCGGGTTTCCAATGCCTTTGTCGATCTGGGAATTTTGAGTGAAGCGGGCGTCCATCTGGCATACCAGGGACCGTATGCGCTCACCGGCAAGGTGTATAAAGAAACAGACTGGTTCGCAGAAGTGAAGAAAAATGGCTATTATATCAGCGATGTTTTTCTCGGGTTCCGGCAGGTGCCTCATTTTATCATTGCGATTTCCAGAAAGGATGGAGACAGGGAGTGTGTCATTCGGGCAACGATAGACACGTTTACATTCAATGCACTGGTCGAACAGGTTCGAATCGGCAAAACCGGCGAAGCGTATCTTCTCAATAAAGAAAACATCCTCCAGACCAATCGTCGCTCCGGTGGGAATTTAATGGAAAAGCTTTCCGACAGGATCAGGTATCCGGCATCCCATCACGGAATTCAGACGTTTATCAATAAAGATTCAGACGGAAAAAAATATCTTTATGCAACCACCTGGCTCAAAAATAAAGATTGGCTGCTGGTTGTGAGGCTGGATCAGGCAGATGCCTTCAGGTCCCTCCGGTCTGCCGGATATCTGATTTTTCTTACGACGGTTATCGGCGGTGCGGTCATCGTTACCCTGGCCTTTTTTTTGACGAATCGAATCATCGGTCGCATGGAACGAATGGACTCGGAAAAGGCCTCGCTGAGCCAGCAGCTTATACTGGCGGCACGACTTGCGGAAATCGGCGAAATGGCGGCGGGTTTTGCCCATGAAATCAACAATCCCCTCCAAATCATGAAAACGGAACAGGCACTGATCGAAATGATTTTCTCAGAATTGAAAGAAAAACAACAGCTCCGGGATTCGGAAGATTTAACAGAGCTGGAAGATTCCCTTGACCAGATTAAAATCCAGATAAATCGTTGCGCAAAGATTACCCAGGCCATTCTAAAGTTTGCCCGGCAAGACAAACCTTCGCATCAAAAGGTCGACTTAGAAACAATTATTCCTGAGTGCACCGGGATGATATCAAAAAATGCCAGTGTCCACGGCATCGCCATCGATCAGAAGATTTCAGAAGACCTGCCGCTGGTTTTTGGAGACCCCGTTCAGTTTCAGCAGGTTTTGCTCAATCTTTACAACAACGCCATAGATGCGATTATCGAAAAACACGGGGCCGAGGGTGGCCAACTTGTGATCGAGGCAGGGGTGGAAAATGAACAATCCATTGAAATTTCCGTCATGGACAACGGATGCGGCATCAACCCGGAGAATCAGGAAAAGATTTTTTCACCGTTTTATACCACCAAACCGGTTGGAAAGGGGACCGGTCTCGGCCTTTCGGTTTGCTTCGGAATTGTAGAAAGCATGGGCGGGGTCATGGACGTCAGCAGTGAGCAAGGTGTCGGCACGACATTCAGGATACGGTTGCCTGTCGCTGATCCGCAGCCCGCCCGATAAGAATCAGAATTTTTTGAAGCGGTAATCAAATGGAAAAAATCAAAATGATGCTGGTGGACGACGAGGAACGATTCCTTTGCACCACCCGGAAGCTGCTCAAGAAGAAGGGCTATGACCTTCAAACCGCCTCGAGCGGTATAGAAGCATTGGAAAAATTGAAAACGAAAGACATCCACGTAGTTATCCTGGACGTAAAACTGCCGGGCATGGACGGAATTGCCACCTTGAAGGAAATCAAAAAGAGCTATCCCGGGGTTGAAGTTATCATGCTGACCGGACACGCAACGGTCGAGACGGCCGTGGAAGGCTTAAAGTCCGGGGCGGCCGACTACCTGACCAAGCCCATCGACATACACGAGCTTGTCGACAAAGCACACACCGTATTTGAAAAAGGAAGGAAATATGTCTGAAACACCTCGAGTTTTGATTGTTGACGATGAAAAGAGATTCCGGATTACGTTGAGCAAGCTTCTCAAAACCAACGGCATATCTGCAAAAGGGGTGGAAAGCGGAGAGAATGCCCTGGAAGAGCTGGTTAAAAATTCATATGACGTGGTTCTTTTGGATGTGAAAATGCCGGGGATCAGCGGCATAGAGGTCCTGAAACAGATGAAAAAACAGGGTTGCGACGCAGAGGTCATTGTGCTCTCCGGACATGCGTCCGTCGATGCTGCCCTGGAAATCATGAATTTCGGTGCTTATGATTATCTGTTAAAGCCCATGGACGTCGACGACCTCCTGGCCAAAATTTCACTGGCCCATGAGCGGAAAATCGAAAGGAAAAAGATTGAGAAATAAAGGGGAGGGATTTCCATCCGGACACCGCTTTTTTATTGGTCGCCCAGATCAAAACTATATTCTCCGTTTAGAAAGCGTTCGGCCAGGTATGCCACACTCTCTTCTCCGGTCATCAGCATGTCCATCTGACGGGTGTACAGGAGGAGTCGGCCAAGGCAATCCAGTTTTTCCTCGATGACTTCGGGTTCGTGCTTGCCAAAACGCGCCGTCACCCTGTCTCCCTGAACCTCCACAAGAAAACCCATCTCTTCGAGAATCTTTGCGATGAGCCGGGCCCGGCGGTTTCTGCGGAGGTCGTCGGCCGCGCCGCCCTTAAATTGAAAGTTGATGTAATTCTTGGTGCTTGTCTTGCCGCAGTAGGTGTCCAGGATGCTGTAATGGTATCCCACCCGGGAGCTGAAATTGAGATATTTGTCTGAAATAATGGCATAACTCTTGTCGCCGAACCGTTCCGCGGCAATATTCGGAGGAGAAAACATCTGTTCGCTCATTACGGATAAAAATCCCTTCAATTCAACCGGCCTTGGCTCTAAACTTCTCAGGTCGTCCCGCAGCATCCCTTTGAGCAGCGCATTGAACGGTGCAGAAGTAATGCGATCCACCGTCACTTTGGCCTGCGATGCCGGCGCTTCGATCAGCCCCCCGTCCAGATCGATAATGTACAGATCGATGGGGAGGGGCGCACTCAATTTTACGGAAATCTTTCCGTGTCCGGTAACCAGATCACTGATTTGGAATAGTTCGGCGTAGGAAAGTTCATGGATCAACCGCATGATGTCATGGATCGTCTTGCAGTTCTGTGGCGCAAAGGCCGGCGATTTGGGATCCACAAGGTTCAACGGAACAACCATGTCCGCCATTTTTCGCAACGTCCGGTATACAGGAGTGTCTTTCATGAAAATGCCCCGTTGCACCTTCATGCCGGCAAGCTCCGGAACTTTTCCCAGATACACGCATCCGGAATAGGCATCCACCGTCACTTCCACACCGTGTTCAACCCTGGAAGTTGCCCATTGCGTGTTTAAAAGAGCGGGGATTCCAAACTCCCTGGCAAGGGACGCCATGTGCCCGAGCACACTTCCCGAATCGGTCAGAATGGCCTGCGCCCTGGGCATAACGATAACGTATTGAGGTGACGGATGCGGGGCAACGAGCACACCTCCCTCTGGAAATGACGCCAGATCGTCTTCAGAGCGAACGTGATGGGCGGGTCCGAATCCCACACCCTGACAGGCCACGTCGCCCTTCTCCAAGAGCAGGGTGTATCCCGGCAATCGCTTAGGGGTTGCCAATCCGTTTCGGCTGTGTTGCGGCTCGCGCCTCAGCGGCCGGGCCTGAAGGATAAAAAGATTATCGCCGTGATCAATGGCCCATTCGATATCTTGCGGGCATTCAAAGTGGGTTTCCAATTTCATGGCGTGCTCGGCCAGGACCCTCATCTGATCTTCCGTAAGGCAGGGCTGGTTTTGGAGTACGGACTCAACCGGTTCTTCCATGAGATAGCCGTCCTGCCGGGTGGTCAGCCGCACCGGTTTCTCGGAAATTTTTGACTCCAGGAGAACAGGCCGGGAGTCCTTTGACAGAGAGTAGGAATCAGGGGTGATAGTACCGTCGACAACATACGGACCCAGCCCCCACACCGCATTGATGATGATGTGGTCTTCCAGGACATTAAAGGGATGCCTGCTGTACATAACCCCGCTGATCCTGGCCGGAATCATTTCCATGCAGGCCACGCTCATGACCACGTCTTCGAACGGGATGCCCATGTGAAACCGGTAAGACATGGCTCGCGGCGTGAACAGGCTTGCCAGGATTTTTTTATATTCCAATATGATTCTTTCCGGCGGTACGTTCAGGGCGCTCACATACTGACCGGCAAAGGACAGCTCGCTGTCTTCCCCGATGGCGCTGCTGCGCATGGCAATCTTTATGTTCCCCGGGCCGGAAACACTTGCGGCACAAAGCGCCGCGTAGGCCCCGGAAATCGCTTTTTCAACGTCCGCAGGGACTTTTGCTTGAAGGAAAAGTCTCTGAATGTTTTCGCTGATGCGGATAACGGACTCGGTGTCGTTGGCTTTGAGTTCCATTTTTTGCTTTCGGATTTCATCAGTCAAATCGTTGGACCGGACAAACATGTCGAACGCCCGGGTGGTGATGGCAAACCCCGGGGGCACGGGGATGTTTGCACGATTCATGAGTTCACCGAGATTGGCGTTTTTTCCACCGACAAAATCAACCATTTCTTTTGTGATTCGGGCATACGGCAAAACATAATCCAGAACCACGGGCCCGCTCCTGCGTTCCAGCTCCTGTTTGACGGCCTGATGAATATTCTCCAGAACTTCCGCAAGAAACGGATATTTGCGGTCGGACAGATTTTCGAAACTGTTGATCATCCGGGCGGCATGGAATATGACCCGGGTGGACTGTGCGTGGATGTAGGACATGCCGAACACGTCCTGCCCGCGGAGTTTTTCTTCAATATCTGAAATGATTTTAAGGAGTTCCGAGTTCGACCCCAGCAGAGATTTGAAATTGTCGTACTTCTTCCTGAAGGCACTCATTGTCTGCTGGCTGGAACGGTGCCGCCGGGGGTTTTTTTTGAACAAGGAATAAAGCAGATCGATCATTTTAAGCATCAAGACCTTCCAAAACCGGAACGTAGCGCGTTGCAGGCCCCTGGCCCACTTTTTTCAACAGCCCTTTTTTCACCAGGTCCTGCAGGTCGTATATGGCGGTTCGCGGAGAGAGATCTCCCCCGACGATCTCCTGATATTCGCTGCGGGAAATCCATCCCCGCTGCACGATTGATGGATACGCCTTTTCCTGGCGCGGGTTCATTTTTCCCCTGTAATTGTTTGGAATTAATGGTGTTTTAGGAAGCGGTTGTCGGCTGAAAACGACCCCGGCTCCGTTATCCCGGACAACGGCCGGAAAACCGGCGCCGGGTTCATCGCTCGCGGCCGGATGCGTCATGCCCCGGCCAGGCGCTTCGGACTCCAATTTGATAGCTTCTGCCTGGATCACGTTTCCTTCCGCCATGACCACAGCCCTGATGATACAGTTCATCAACTCCCGGACATTTCCCGGCCAGTCGTATTGTTTCATTTTCTCCAGCGCGCCCCGGCTCAGCCCAAGCTCTCCCTTGCTTGCCATTATGGCGGCCTGTTTGAGATAATGTCGGGTCAGGACAGCAATATTTTCTTTCTGTTCTCTCAGCGAAGGCGTGTAGATGGTGATGACTTTGAGCCGGAAGTAAAGATCGCTCCTGAACACCCCTTGTTCAATGAGCGCCTTGAGATCGGCATTCGTCGCCACGATCAATCTTACATCGACCGATATCTCCCTGTCACGGCCCAGCGGTTTGATTCTGCGCATGGCGATTGCCCGAAGCAGCGATTGCTGGACGGCGGATGACGCGGTCTGAATTTCATCCAGAAACAGGGTCCCGCCGTTTGCTTCCAAAAATGCGCCCTTGCGGTCGGTTTTCGCTTCGGTGAATGCGCCTTTGACATGACCGAAAAGCGTGTCCAGCAATAAATTTTCGTCCAGCTCGCCGCAATTTATGGAGATAAACGGCTTTCCCGACCGATTGCTGTGATGGTGGATCGCCTCTGCCGCCAGTTGTTTGCCGGTTCCGGTTTCGCCGATGATGAGGACATCCACATCCGCCTGTGCCGCTTTCCATATATCCGATTTAAGTGCTTCAATTTTCGTGCCAAAACCCAAGATACCGGAAATTTCGATGCCCGACGAGCCTGTGGAGTGCACCGGAAATTCCTTCTCCAGCGTCGCTTTCTCCTTGAGACTGACCGTTTCGATCTCTTTATCTCTGATCCGGATTTCATCGAGCTGCCGTTTCATCGTGGCAATCATGGTATTGATGGCGTTCTGCAATACGGTTGTTTCAACGCCGGATCGCGGCAACCGTATCTCTTCCAGTTCATCGGGTTCCCGCATGGTGTTCACCGCCCGGGAGAGTTCGAATATCGGCCGGGTGATGAACCGGGCAAATATAAATATCAGCAGGGAAACGACCAGGATCGTCAAAAGCGTGATGACGAACATGACATCGATCTGCTTGTAGCCGGCAACAAGGGTCAGCCTGACACGGTCAACATATGCCACGCCGCCGTAAATTACGGGCTCGGCATTTTTATCCGGACTAAAGCGAACAGGGGCATAAGAAACGTAGTATTCTTTGATGTCAGACCTGTACTCCTCGTCCCGGAGCTTCATAACATCCCGTTTTCCCTCGTGGGTATCCCGGACCATTTTCCAGAAGTGGCCGAACACCGAGGCCGGCCTGAAAGCAGACGGCAGATCCGGTCTTCCCAGGGTACCGGTAAATCCGGACCGCGCCAGATCGGTCGTCAGTTCCTTGTCCGGTTTATCCGGGTCCTCCGACTGGAAAAGGATCCACCCGTCTTTGTCGAAAAAATAGAGATACCGAACTTCGGGACTGCGCGGGAATGCCCAGATCGGCGATTTTGGGGAATTGTAAACGGACAGGATGTTTCTCAACGTGCGGACGTCCACTGAAAGAATCACATACCCGGGTTCGCGTCCTTTCCGATCATAGGCAATACCCAGATAGATAACCCGGGAAGATATTTTTCGGTTCGGGTTGGACGGGGATGGAAAGGGGTGCTCCACTTCAACGATGTTGGATATCCAAACGTCATTTTTACCTAAATTTTTTATTTGGTCATAAAAAAGAAGGGGGTTGGGGCGGACCTCGGAAATTTGTTCCGGGGGGATCTGCAAGATCTCGTCATCCTTTGCTACCAGAACAATGTGTGATGGGCCTGTTTGCGAAATATACGCAAATTCGCGGTAGGCAACGCCGCCGGCTCGCCGGGTGTTTGCGAGAAAGTTGCGCATTCCTGCCAGATCAAGTTCATTTTGCGCGACAAACGCGAGATCTTGCCTGCACCGCTCCAGAAATCTTTCAATTTCGTGAGCAAACGCCAGGGTTTGAACCCTGATGACCCTTTCGATGGCAATGTTGATGAAGTGGCAGGTCACCCGGTAGCTGATGTAGCCGGTTATGGCCAGTATGGCCACTATTGGCGGAATCAGCCAGACCAGAAGCTTGGTTTTGATGCTGGTCGATTTGAAACCGTTCTTGAATACGGACATGACGTTTAACCCTTCCGGTTATCCGTTTCTGCGAGTTGCCTTCCATTATTCGCAAATTCTCGCATTTTCATGGGGGTCTTATACAGTAAATCTCGATATCACGCAAGATAAATTTATCCTTCTCTTATTTATTCGATTTCATTCGATTGATATTACACTAAATTCCCTATGAAACATTGTTTTGCCATATCGCCGTTGACTGCATGGCACGCATCTTGCTCATTGTTCTAATAACGCAGCCTTCAAGCAAGGAAATAAGGATAACCTGATACAGAAAGGGGGGAGGGTAATGAAAATTTTAGTGGCGATGGATGATTCGGATTTTTCACGAAAGGCGCTGGCAAAGGCCATAGCTCTCGCAAAATTTGAGCCGTCAGAGCTGTTTATCTTATCTGTTACGCCTTTTTTGGGCGCCATTGATGAGTTGTCGCCCGGACTGATCGACAAATTAAAGGAAAGAGCGGAAAACATCGTGAAAAAAGCGGCGAAAACCGCCCAAAAGGAACGCCTTCAGACAAAGGTGTTTACCGAGCAGGGCGTATCGCCAGCAAATAATATCATTCGGCTTGCGGAAGAGAATAAAATGGACCTCATTGTCGTGGGGCATCGCGGAAAAGCCAATCTGGAAAAATTTTTGCTGGGCAGTGTGGCGTCCCGGGTTATTTCCCACGCATCGTGCTCCGTATTAATCGTTAAATAACAGCGTATGAGAGGAAACAAGGAGGGTATCATGAAAATCATTGCAGGAAGAATTATTGCATCGTTGACAGTACTGTATCTTTGGCTGCCGTCAATCGTCCGGGCAGGCGGAGAAGCGGCCGGTGAAATCGTCGTGGTGGCCGACACGCGTGTTCTTAACAGCGGTATTTTGAAATACTTTTCCGACCTGTACAACACCAATATCCTTTTGTTTGCCCTGTGGGCCGTGGTGTTGACCGCCGTTTACGGGTGCTTTCTGGGGGTGTTGATGGATATGATCATGTCACGGACCGGGCTTGATCTCAAGAGCAGAAAAATTATCGAGCATTAGGGATAATAAGAAGGATTAAGGAGGTATCAACGTGGAATTCTTAGCAAACACTGATTGGTTGTATCTTTATATGCCCATCTCCGGGGTCAAGATTTTCTGGCCCGGCCTGGTTTTGATCGGGTTTTCGGTGGGTGTTATCGGGGGGTTTTTCGGCATGGGCGGCGCCTGGATGGTGACGCCGGGGCTTAACATTCTCGGGTTTCCCATGGCGTTTGCCATCGGAACGGATATCGCACACATTGCCGGAAAATCAATGGTTTCGACCATGCGCCACTCCAAATTCGGCAACGTAGACTACAAGCTGGGCTTCGTCATGATAATCGGCACCATGGTCGGTATCGAGTGCGGCGCACAGATCATTATGTACCTGGAGCGTCTGGGAATGGTCGGCTCCGTCGTCCGCTGGGTGTATGTCTTTTTTCTGGCGCTGATCGCTTTCATGGTTTTTTTTGATTATGCCAAAGCGGTTCAGAAGAAAAAGGCCGGGGAGGTCGGTGAGCACGGCGCGGAAGGGATTACCTGGTACAAAACCCTGCACAAGATAAAGATTGCGCCCATGATGCACTTCAAGACCGCCGGTATCACATGCTCGGCATGGCTTCCGATCATGGTCAGTTACTTAACCGGCGTTCTGGCCGGCTTCCTGGGCATCGGGGGCGGGTTGCTGCGCATGCCCGCGCTGGTCTATCTGATCGGCACCCCCACCCACATCGCCGTGGGCACGGACCTGTTCGAGGTCATGATCTCCGGGCTGTATGGCGCTTTCACCTACTCGCTGAAAGGTCGTATTGAAATCGTTGCCGTGTTCGTTATGCTGACCGGCGCCGCCATCGGGGCCCAGATCGGTACCGTGGCAACCAAGTACGCCAGGGGATACGGCATCCGCATCGCCTTCGGCATCGCCGTGGTCTGCTGCATGATTTCCGTTATCCTGAAGCAGTTCAAGTATAACATGTCTGCCGCGGTTCTCATTCTAGGCACCATTTCGCTGATCTGCCTGTACATCATAAAGATCATGTTCACGGGCGCCGCGCAGGAGCTGCGTGACAAGAAAATCGCTGCCGGATTGGCGAAAGTATAACCGGTTTAATTGAAACCACAAAGGAGAAACAGCCATGAAAAAGAAGGTTTATCTGTCAGCGCTGTGTTTGGCCGTATGTCTGTTCTTCGCGGCGAACGGCAGCGCCTCTGAGGTTATCCAGGGGAAGTGTCTCGTGTATAACACGGACGCCAAAACAATCAAGATCGAAGAGTTTGACACAAACTTCAGCAAGGACGCGCCCTACGGGCAACCGACCGGCATCATCAGTGACGTCGACTGCTCAACGGCGAAAATCGGAATTTTCCCGGAACCCGGAGATATCCTTAGGATTGCATACCGGGTCAAGGGCGAGGTGAAAGAAGCCATTAAAGTCATGAATGTGTCAAAGCAGGAGTTACGGAAAAAATAACATCATCCATTTCTACAACCGGGCCTGCAACCGGTACGGACGGTTGCAGGTCGTACCGGGAAGCGAAAGAGCAGGGCATGACAGGATTAAAGGAAAAACATATCAGGCACTGCCGACCCCCGGAGAAAGGAACGCGACATGCGCCAGGAAAATAATCGAAAGCAAAATATTGTTTTGATCATGGTTGACACGCTGGTTTTGCTGGAGTTGATGTTCAGCATCTATCTCGGCTATCAGAACCCGGAAAATATAACGGCTGTTTTCTTGAAAACATATATTCCCGTGGTTATTGTGACCATACTCATCGGAAGGTTTTTTATCAGAAGATTGGGTTCGGAAGAAGCAAAAGCCTAATTACAGGTGCCAGGCGGGTTTTAGGATTTGATAGCGCCTGCTCGAAAATTGTAATGCAATGTTCGGGACAGGGACATCGGAAGTGCCAAAATCAGCGCCCCCCGTCAGCGCCCCCCTTTTGTGCTGTTTTACTCAAAGCACCCTCGATCGATCGCTTGAGCTTGTCAATATCGATCGGCTTACTGAGATGGCCGTCAAAGCCGATCTCTTCCAGATGTTTCGGCTCAAACCGGGCAAGATGGCCGGAAAACGCATAGACAACCGCCTCTGAGTTTATCGCACGAATTCTTCTGCACAATTCAATGCCGTCCATGTCCGGCATGAGTAAATCTACGATGATCAGGGGGAATGCTTCTTTCTCCAGGATCCTCAAGGCCGCATCCGCATGTTCGGCAAATTCGACATCGTATCCCAGCCGAACGAGCATTTTTTTCATGGATTTCCGTTGAAATTCATCATCGTCAACAAATAAGATCTTCTTTGAATGTGCCGTCATTTATGGATGTGTCCCAACGGGTTGTTGCCCCGGACTAAATATATTTTCTATGAAAGACCTTGGAAGAAAGGTGTTTCATAGAAAACATTCGGGATAATGGATGCGGTCAAATCTCTTTTCCATCCGGTTTGATTGCGATGAGGTAATCCGGCGCAATCGGGTCCGCCAGCGGATAGGTGGCATTGGTGGATTCCGATTCGACCTCCGTCGCAACGATCTCTCCCACCGGCTCCCGGTGTTTGTTCAGAACAACGAGGTGATCCCCGGGACGGACCCCGTGTTGGCTTCCCAGCCCGAAGACGACCTCCCAGTCGGTCTTTCGCTTGGCCAGTTTGTAAATGGGGCCGACCCCTTCCGACTGAAGGGCTTCAAGCTCTTTCCCCCCTTCCCGCATGGTAATATAAATACAGTACAGCGCCAGGGGAAAAAGCACCAGTGTCATCCAGAACGGAGCAAACCCGAAATATCGCTGCGAAAGGGAGGAAAAACTCTTGCGGTAAGCTCGGTCGTTTTGAAAAAGCCGGATGGTGAATTTCGGCGCCTTTTCATCGAAACCCTCGGCTTCCTGAAAGAGGCTGACGACATAGTCGCCCTGGGGTGCCGATTTGGCACTTTCCAGCACCCCCCGCCACAGCCTTCCCTTTGCTTCCAGAAAACGGAGTCGAAAAAAATCGTATTGCGGCGTGTAGGTAATGATTTCATCGTACGGTGTGCGGTTGGGCTTTGTCCCGGCAATCTGGGTATAGTACTTGACCCGGTTCTCATCCACCGGTGCGGTCAACTTTCCGCTGATATAGACCGGGTTGCCGGCAACGGCTTTAAAGGTGTATTTGGAACCGGTGACGACCATGATCAAGGTGTCGAGGATGGACAGAGCGAGCAGAATGAGAACAAGAACCGCAACTTTTCTGTTAGGCAAACTCATGGCATGTGCTTCCCGTCACCCAAGGATTAATCGGATATTTTTCTTGGATTCGTTTTCGACAATCAAATGGCGGCAACCAGATACTTTACCCGAATGCCCTTGAGCCCCACGTTTTCCAGAAATGCTTCCAGGGACTTTCCGCTCATGCATGGCGCCCTTCCTTTTTAGACAGACACGTTATAGAAACGGAACTTGCGTTCGGATTCTAAAAGCGCTGAAGAATTTGTGGGCCAGGGAAAACGGCAGCGATACAGTTTGTAACAATACGCGACCGGATTCTTTACTTGATTGCAGAAGGCAGGGTCAGCAGAATGCCGGGAGCCGATTCCTCCATTTTCGCAAAACCGCCCAGAGAGGCAGCGATTTCTTGTAATATCGACCAGTTTTCTGAAACAGATATGGTATTGCTAAAGGCGGTTTCACGAAGCGAATCCCCTTCGCATAAAAAATAAACTTCCTGTTTTTCACCGCCTTTCCGGGGATAAATGTTAATTTGTCCCCCGGAGGTCATCACGTTTAGACAACATTCGATGCATTTATACAGTGCTCTCTGTAACAGAAGCGGATGGGTCATAATCGTGATCGGTTGGTCCGGGGGGTGGACTTTTAGAACGACATTTTTTAATCTGGCATAGCGGGCAGTCAGCGCGATCAGCTGTTCGGTCATTTCGTAGAGATCGATTATAGAAATGCTCTCATCGGTGCTGTGTGCAAATTTGTTGAGCCGGTTCGTCAATTCGACTCCCCGTTTGATCTGGGTCTTAATTCTATCCAGGGAAATTTGAATCTTGTCCTGATGTGAAGGGATCGCCTCCGGAGCAATGGCCAAGATGTCTTCCATCAGGCCCGATGCCTGCTGGATGATGGCGAGAACATTTTTTATCTCATGCGTAAACCCGGCGGTGATTTTCCCGAAAAAGGCAACGTTGTTCTCATCTGGTGTTTTCATTTTTCCTTCCCAAACAGCCACTCAACTTGGCGGTATGTTTTTGACGGCTTCTTCCATTTTTCGAATCAATTCATCGATTTTTACCGGCTTCATCAGGTAGTCATGAGCCCCCAACTGCATCCCCTCGGCCCCTTCTGTCGCAGACCCGCGGCCGGTCAAAAGGATAACCGGAAGTTGAGGGGCCCGGGCTTTCACCTGCTGCAAGACATCCAGACCGCTTATCCCCGGCATCAGGAGATCCAGTACCACCAGATGCGGAGGGTCATTTTCAATTATTTGCAGTGCACGCTCGCCATCGGAGGCCGTCAGAACCTGATATCCTCTCAATTGGAGTCTTTCCGCCAGAGTGTCGACAAAGTCTTTCTCATCGTCTACGAGCAAAAGCTTCGGTTTCGTCATGGTTGTCCCTGATTCAGTTGTGGATGTTTTTTCAAATAGACGGTAAATGTCGTTCCCCGGCCTTCAGTGCTCTGAACTTTCACATCTCCGCCCAGTTTTTTAACAATGCCGTAGGTGATGGACAGACCAAGGCCGGTGCCGTATCCTTTTTTGCTTGTGAAAAAGGGCTCGAAGATATGTTTTTGAGTCTCAGCGGACATCCCGCAGCCGTTGTCCTGTATCGAAATCCCGATGAACTCGGCATCCTCGTCCCACGTCGTAATTGTAACCTGTCCACCGTCCGCGACTGCCGCGAAGCCGTTGGTCAAGATATTCAAAAAAACCTGCTGCAATTGTCCGATGTCGGAGGATATTCTGGGAAGATCTCCCGCAAACTGAAGCCGGATGTCGATGTTTCTGTAGATGTATTCTTTTTCCAGAAAACCGAGCACTTCTTTAATGAGCTCGTTGACCTCCAGCATCTCGAACGTGACTTCCATCCGGCGGGCAAATCCCAGAAGGCGGTGGGTGATCGTTTTGCAGCGTTCGACCGATTGAATAACGGAATCGATCAGTTCAAGAAATTTCCCCCCCCCCTCGACATGTTTTCCATATTCGATGAGGTCTTTCATCAGTCCGGCTTTTTCGTTGATAATAGCCATGGGGTTGTTGATTTCATGGGCCACGCCGGCCGCCAGTCTCCCGATGGACGAAAGCTTCTGGGAATGCTCGAGTTCCCGGAACGCGAGTTCGCGTTTTTCATCCGCCTCCCGCATGTTTTTCACCAGCACGCCGACAAGCTTGAAGACGACCAGAATAATGAGGGCGACGCTGGTTATAAAAATGAAAAACATTTCGCTTTTGAGTGTAAACCATGCCTGCAAAACTGCGGAACTGGGCTTGACGACGACCAGGGTGTAATCCGGCTTGTCCAGACGGGTGTAGACCGTTATGATCTGGCGTCCGACGGGATCGGTTCCTTCGGTCACCACGGATCCGTATTTGCCCGGGGGGGGCGAAAATGGGCAGGGCTCCAGGACCTTTCCGTAAAACTTGGAGCCGGTCTGAAAAATGCCTTTGTTGTTAATCAAAAAGGCATCGCTTTCCGGATTCAGTCCCATTGAAGCGATAAGCTTATCAAAAATATCCGTATCAAAGGTGGCGCGCAGGATCCAGCACCCTCTTTCCTCGTTGAACAACTGGACCGCGATGGCGATGTGGGGAAATTTTCGATACCCCATAAAAACGTCGCTGATGTAAACGCCTCTTACAACCACCTCCTGGAACCAGCCCTGTTGTGAATAATCTTTTCCCAAAAGATCGTAGGGGCCTGCGTAGCTGACCTGAATGCCCTGGCAGTCGATCAGCCCCAGGTCTACAAATCCGCCGAATTCCGCTTTTAAAATGCGAAAAATACGGTTCAGGTTTTTTTCGTCGGCCAGCTCTTCAAAAGAATATGCCGAAGCAATGAATTTTACGTTGGCGAGTTTTTGGTCAAGAAAGAGTTCGAAGGAATGCTTGGTTTTGTTGGACAGCAGTCGAAGCGGATTCACGATTTCGTTTTTTATCGTTGCTTGATACAGGTAATGGTTGATGGCGGTCATGAGCACCAGGGGAACAAGGGTCACCAGAAGCATCAGGATGACAATATTCCTTCGAAGGATGCGGTAGCGATCCGGAGAGGCTTCTTCACTGCCCGGCTGCAATAGGCCGCGTATAAGACGTTGATGCCAATTTAAATCCGCCATCTATTTGTCCTGTTTTATCCGGTCATGAAAACCCGGCCCCTTGGGCCCGGATTCTTTATTGAAACGCACCACAAATTATACCTTCCTCCTATCAAAGCAAAATGCATGCCACGACGACATTTTATCATACTGTCAAATTATTAAATAAATCAAATAAAGAAATTTTCTCACCGGTGGAATTGGGGGAATTATTTGAGTGCATCAGCAGCCTTTAGATATTGCTCACACTCAGTCCCCTCCGTCTTATTTTTTCGCCAACATCTCAGGTTAACGTCAAGTCGTGACAGATTGAAATTATCCCATAAAAATCAGAATTGTCAATATCTGTGCTTTTTTGCCAATATCGAGACATTCAAAAAAGCGTATGGCATACAGATAACAATTGATTACTATTGGCCGGTTTTTAGCTTTTCCCAATAGTGCTCGTAAACGACGATCGCTTCACCGATGTCGTTTTGAAACTCCGAACGGTGTAAAACTTCGTTGGGCGGATACGCCACCGGGCTGTTGCGGACGGCCTCGGGCAACAGTTTGAATGCCTCACGATTGGGTGTGGCATAGCCGATTTCGGCTGCAATTTGGGCGGCGATATCGGGCCGCAGAATGAAATTGATGAAGCTGTGGGCGTTCTCCACATTCGGCGCATTTTTCGGAATCGCCAAACAGTCGGTCCAAAAGATGCCTCCCTCTTTGGGCCAGATAAACTTAAGTTGCGGATTTTCTTCCATAGCCTGAAACGCTTCACCGTTCCAGATCATGCCGAGCGTAACCTCGCCGTTTAAGTAAGGCATCTTGGGGTTGTCGGAGTTAAACAACCGCACGTTGGGCAAAAGCCCGGTCAACAGCTCGTAAGACGCCTTGATCTGATCCGTATCGGTGGCATTGACGGAATGGCCGTTCAGGGCCAGGGCGATGCCGAAAACCTCCCGCAAATCATCCTGCAGCAACACTGCCTGGCGATAGGCCGGGTTCCAAAGATCGCGCCAGGAGGTTACGGAGGCCGGGTCGATCCGGGCGCTGTCGACCATCAAACCGGTACCGCCCCACATATAGGGAACACTGTAGCGGTTTTGGGGGTCATAGGGTTTATCGAGCAGCGCCGGGTCCAGGTTTGTAAGATTTGTCAGCTTGCTTTTGTCCAGCGGCGCCAAAAGGCCTTCCCGCCGCATCTTGCTGACGAAATAGCTGCTGGGAACGATGATGTCATACCCCTTGGCACCCATCAGCTTCACTTTGGCATACAGGGTTTCATTGCTTTCATAGGTGGCATATACCACATTGATCCCGGTCTCGCGTGTAAACTGAGACAAAATCGGATCCGGCATGTACTCGGTCCAGTTGTAGACCACCACTTCACCGCCGGCAACAGCCGGTGAAACGCCCGGAAAAAACCCCAGACAGAGGCTCAGGCTCAGTATTGTCATGAATATAAGTATTTTTTTCATCGGTTACGCTCCTTTAAAAGAAGTTGTGAGGCGAGTACCAAAAAAACCGTGACGGTCAATAGAATTGCACACAGGGCGTTGACTTCGGGCTTTACCCCCAGTTTAACCATGGAATAGATCCGCAGCGGCAAAATCTCGAATCCGGGTCCGGTCACGAAAAAACTGATGATCACATCGTCCAGTGACAAGGTGAACGACAGCAGCCATCCGGCCATAACAGCCGGAATGATCAGCGGCAAAATGACGTATCGAAACGTTTCGAACTCTCCGGCCCCCAGGTCCTGGGCCGCTTCCACCACGTGCCGGTCAAAACCATGCATGCGTGAGGCGACCGTGACCGCCACAAAGGGCAGGCAAAATGTAATGTGAGCCAAAAGCAGGGTCAAAAACCCCAGTTCCAGGCGAGCGGCCACAAACATGACTAAAAGCGCAACTCCCATGACGATGTCCGGGGAGATAATCACAATCAAAACAACGGTCTGGATCAGTTTCCGGCCCTTGTATCGGTAGCGGCTCGAAGCCAACGCCGCCAGGGTTCCCAGCAATGTTGCCCCGGTGGCCGCCAAAAAAGCGAGCATCAGTGAATTGCGCGCGGCGGTCAAGATCCGGATGTCGGCAAACAACTCAACATACCAGCGCAACGAAAAACTTTTCCAGCCGATGGCGTATTTGGAGCTGTTGAAGGAAAAAACCATCAGCACCAGAATGGGCAGATACAAGAAAACGTAGCCCATGGCCAGGTAGCCGTATTTCATCAATCTGTTCATACCGCCACCGTAATGGATTTTTGCGCCTTGGCAACACTGCGCTGGTAAACGGCAATCAGAACGATCATGATAAGGGTCAACAGGATGCTGGCCGCTGCGCCGGCGGGCCAATTCCGGGCGGTCATGAACTGGTTCTTGATGAAGTTGCCTATCAGCAGGCTTTTGGCGCCGCCCAGAATGTCGGGAATGTAAAACATACCCAAAGCGGGCAGAAAAACCAGCGTGATTCCGGCGACGATACCCGGCATGGTTAAGGGAAGGGCTACGTGTAAAAAGGTTCTGATTTTACCGGCTCCCAGATCCTGAGCCACTTCGATGAGCTGTGGATCCAACTTTTCAACCGAGGCGTAGATGGGCAAAATCATAAACGGCACCAGAGTGTATACCAGTCCGATTAGCACCGCCAAGTCACTGTAGAGCATCCGAACCGGGTGATCGATAAGCCCTGAGGCCATCAATACCTGGTTAAGAAGACCATTTGTTTTAAGAATGAATACCAAAGCATAGCTGCGGATCAGGGAATTGGTCCAGAAAGGGATGATCACCAGCATGAGCAGCAGATTTTTGCCGCGTGCCCCCAAACGCGCCAGAACGTAAGCAAACGGGTAGCCGGTTGCCAAGCATACCAGCGCCGTGGTGCCTGCCAACAGCATGGAATTCCAGAAGATACGCAAAAAAGCCGGGGCCAGAATAGCGCCGTATCCCTCAAAAGACAACTGCGGCACAATCAGCGCGGTTTCACTGCGGGTCATGAAGCTGACCGTGCAGATCAATAAAAAGGGAATCAGGGAAAAGACGGTCAGCCACAGTCCGGTGGCGGCAATGGTGATTTTTTTAAACAGATTGGGCATCTTCATCAATAAAAACGAT
Source organism: Pseudomonadota bacterium (assembly GCA_043827325.1). Lineage (GTDB taxonomy): Bacteria > Desulfobacterota > Desulfobacteria > Desulfobacterales > UBA11574 > JBDRPF01. The sequence goes on from JBDRPF010000037.1 coordinate 59,284, forward strand.
TTCCCATCCTTTGATCCAACTTACAAACACTCTTTCTCCGGCTGCTGCGATCATGCTTTCGTCGTTTTCATCGAAAAACTCGGTCACCAGCAACTGTTTGCCGTTGGTTAAGGTTATGGCGATGTCGTAGGTGGTTCCCTTGTAAATGGTTTCATCCACCTGACCCTCTATCCACAGGGTGTCATCCCCGGCCGGCTTCTGACGGTTGACGAGAAGATCTTCAGGACGCAGCATCACCTTGATACGCTGGCCGGAACTCAAAGCTTCTTTGGTTTTAAGCAGGCAGGGTTTTGCCTGGCCTTCAACCAGGGCTTTCACCGATCCGTCCTTGAACTGTTCTTCCAGACCGAGGATCTCCCCGTCCAGGATGTTGGTTTCACCCACGAATTTAGCTACTTTCAGGCTGACCGGATTTTCGTAGACTTCAACCGGTGTTCCGATCTGTTGGATGCATCCGTCCTGCAACACCACCACCCGGTCCGAAACCGACAGCGCTTCCTGCTGATCGTGCGTGACATGGATGAAAGTGATACCCAGCCTGCGCTGCAAATGTTTCAATTCGCGCTGCATCTGTTTGCGAAGCTTGGCGTCCAAGGCGCTCAGCGGCTCATCCAGCAAGAGTACCAGGGGGTTGTTCACTGCGGCGCGGGCGATGGCCACGCGCTGCTGCTGTCCCCCGGAAAGCTGGTTAGGTTTGCGCCCGGCCATCTCTTCCAGTGCCACCATGCGCAACATGGCGATCACCCGCGATCGGACCTCATCAGGCGCAATGCGGCTCATTTTTAAACCAAAAGCCACGTTGTCAAAAACATTCATGTGGGGAAAAAGTGCGTAGCTCTGAAACACGGTGTTCACTTTGCGTTGGTTGGGAGGAAGGTCGGTAATATCTTTACCGGCGATTAAAATTCGCCCCCGGGTGGGAGCTTCAAAGCCGGCGATAAGCCGAAGCATGGTGGTCTTTCCACAGCCGCTGGGCCCCAGGAGAGTGAGAAACTCCTGGTTGCGAATGGCCAGATTGATGTCGTGCAACACCGTATGGCCGCCAAACGCAATGGTAACATTTTTGAGTTGAATAATGGCACTGTTCGGGTCCGGCAAGTCAACACCTTTTTTCAGAGAATCGGCAACCGCAGAAGACCTTATAAATGATTTTTTATCGAAACAAAACATTTTTCTGTAAGACCTAAACTGAACGATTATCGAGGTGGAACCTCAAAATTCAAAAACCCGCGTCGCGAGCAGTGGTTGACTTTTCCGGGTGTTTTCCGGTAATTCCGTTGTAAAAAGAACGGATTGTCTTCATGTCTGTTTCGATGTTTCCGGTTGGATAAATGGTCGGTCCCATTCCGCCCTTTTTTCGTCGATAATCGAGAAAACCCAGTACAATCGGAACATCTGCACCGACAGCAATATAATAAAAACCGGTTTTCCACTTTTTCACGCGTTTTCGGGTTCCGGCCGGGGCAATGGTCAGGATAAGATTTTCATGCTGATGAAATCGCCGGATCGACTGTTCAACAGTATTGGTCGATCTGGAGCGGTTTATAGGTATTCCCCCCAGCCATTTGAAGAACCCCTCCAACGGCCACTGAAAAAGGATATCTTTTCCCATCCAGCTTATGTTGATTCCCAGAACAAAGGCGACGAACAAAGCGTACGGGAGGTCCCAGTTGGAAGTGTGGGGCGCTCCGGTAAGGACAAATCGGGGACAATCCGGTTTCCGGCCCACGGCCTGCCATCCGGTGGCCTTCAGCATAACTATTGAAATATAATATAAAATTTTGTTTAACACCGGTGTGTTGAAGATGGTGTAATTCATATTTATTCTTCACCCTCTTTTAGCAGGATGCGGGTGTTCCGAAAAACAACCGGAATCTGTTTTTCAATACCCAGCTTCCTCCAAACGCGCCGCCTCCGCCCTGCCTTTTTCTTCGTCCACAAAATAGAAAAGTGTTCCGCCGATTAGAAAGAGAAGTAAAATGGAGGCAATCCCCCAGCGAGACGCCAGTTGGCCGACTGCGACAATCTGTTCGGGAGTGGGAGACGCCGGCATCAAAATTCGGCGTGCCGTCAATCCAACGATCCCCATCAACAAAGGGCCTAGGATTGTCGCAAATTTCCCCAGCATGTTATAGAACCCGTAGTATTCGGCGGCCTGGTTTTTGGGGATCAGCCTGGAGTAATAAGACCGGCTCAGCGCTTGAATGCCGCCCTGAACGCAACCGATCGCAATCGCAAGGATGTAAAACTCCCTCTTGCCGGTCATCATCGTTCCCCAGAGAGTAATGATAATATACATGCCGATAGCCAGGTATATTGACTTGCGTACACTCCAGCGCTGTCCCAGCTTTCCAAACGCCAGCGCGCAGGGGAATCCGACAAATTGCGTGATGAGCAAGGCGACGATTAAATCATTCGAGGCAAATCCCAGGGACATGCCGTAATCGACCGCCATTCGAATAATGGTATCCACACCGTCAATATAAAACCAGTAAGCGAACAGGAAAAGAAGGATGGTTTTGAGGTGACGGATTTTTTTAAAGGTGTCGATGAATTGCCGAAGTCCATCGATGATGAAATTGGCACCGTGCGATGAGGCGTCGGCTGTCTTTTTTTCGGGCACCCACAGAATGATAAAAACAGTAAAAACCCCCCACCACAGCGCCACAGAAATAAAGGCATATCGGACGGCAGTTTCCGGGTCGGGCAATCCGAATTTTTCAGGCATCAACACCATGAGAACATTTACAAGAAAAAGGAGCCCTCCCCCGAGATATCCCATTGAAAAGCCCCAGCCGGACACGTAATCGATGTTGCTCTCATCCGCCACGCCGGGCAGAAGCGAATCATAAAATATGTTTGCACCGGAAAATCCGATGATCCCCATGGTATATATGAAGATGGCCCAGAGCCAATCCCCCTTTTGGACAAGGAACAGGGCGGCCGTCATTAGAACCCCAAGGTACGCGAAAAAAAGAAGGAACTTCTTTTTTGCAGACCCCCTGTCCGCGATCGCACCCAGAACCGGTGCCATCAGCGCGACGAACAGACCGGCGAGAGCGTTGCCGAACGCGAGCTGGGCTGTACTCGTGTTAACGTCGGTACCGTAGCTGCAATATTGCTTGAAATAAATGGGAAAAAAACCGGCCATCACGGTTGTTGCAAAAGCGGAGTTCGCCCAGTCGTACATGACCCAGCCCCATACAGCCTTTTTATCTTTATCCATATATCGAATCCGTTTTATCCGTCTTTGCCTGAATACGCTGCACAGGTCGGGTGAACTTGTTAACACACCACTTCTAGTGAAATAAGGGACTTTTATTAGCATGGATCCAAAAAAGATTGCAAAACAAATGATCTCTAACCCTTTCGATTGTTTGAGACCCGGGGCAGGGGAAACACCTACCGTTTCAGGAGATTTTCCTATAAAAAAATGTTTCATGGAAAATATTTGGATTAGCGGTTTGATCCAATTGCGGATTAATGTTAATATCCGGTTAGTCACTTAGGCCTTAATTTTCTACATGGATTGGATGGTTTCCCTTGCCCTGGAGGACGCTCAGATGACTGGCCGATCGACCTATACAAAATTGAAAGAAAGAATCAGAGACTTAGAGAAAGAATTGCCGATGCACAAACAGATGGAGGAGGAACTCAGGCGAAGCGAGGAGAAGTACAGATTGCTGGTGCAGAACCTCCCGAGCATTGTGTACAGAGGATATACAGACTGGTCCGTTGAGTTTTTTGACAGAAAAATCGAGTTGCTCACGGGTTATGACGCAGACGAATTCAATACCCAAAGAATAAAATGGTCCGATATCATCATCAGAGAAGATATTGAAACCGCAAGGAAGTGTTTTCTCGAGGCCCTGAAGACGGACAAGTCGTATGTCAGGGAATACAGGATCAGGTCCAAGGCCGGAAACATTCACTGGATACAGGAAAGGGGCCAGATCATTTGCGACAGTGCGGGAGAGGTTGAATATGTGAGCGGTGTATTTTTTGATATCACTGACCGGAAGCGGACCGAAGAACATATTCGCAACCTTACCCGGCAAATGATGAAAACCCAGGAGAACGAACGCCGGCGCATCGCACGCGACCTGCATGACAACGTGGCTCAAAATTTATCACTATTGAAAATTGGCTGGGATACCCTTTTTGATGAACTGCCGTCCATTCCGCTTCATATACGTCAAAAGGCCCACGATCTCTCAAAGATACTCCAGAAATCCATAACGGCGGTCCGGGATTTGGCCTATGATTTGCGCCCTCCCGGCCTGGACCAGCTCGGACTCGTCCGAACGGTGTATCAATACTGCGAGGAATTCTCAGAAAAAAATGGGGTACGAATTGACTTCTCTGCCGCCGGCCTGGATGATTTAAAAATTCCGTTTGACACGGAAATCAACTTGTACCGTCTGATTCAGGAAGCCCTGTGGAACGTTAAAAAGCATGCGGATGCCGGCCATGTCGCCATTCGGCTGGTTGCCTCGCATCCCGATATTATCCTTCGCATAGAGGATGACGGAAAGGGATTCAATGTTAAAGAACGGCTTGTTGCAGCGTCCAATGAGAAACGGATGGGGCTGCGAAGCATGGAGGAAAGGGTCAGTCTGCTCGAGGGAAAAATACGGATTAAGTCGCGTCCGGAAAAAGGTACAAAAATCCTGGTGATCGTCCCGCACAGCAAAGAAAGCGATCATTAACAGCACCTGTCAGCAGTATCACGGAGAAGCCCTATGACCGCCAAGAAAAGCATACTGATTATTGATGACCACCCGCTGTTCAGGGAAGGGCTAAAAACGATTATCGGACGCGAATCCAGTTACGAGGTGGTCGGGGAGGCAGGGACGGGGAGGGAAGGTCTTCAGATGGCCAAAACGCTCAAACCGGATCTGATTTTAATGGATTTGTCCTTGCCGGATCAAAGCGGCATTCAACTGACCCGCGAGATACGAAGCCTTTTCCCCGGAGTCCGCATCTTGATTGTCAGTATGCATTCCAAAATTGATTATATTGCCGAGGCGTTCCAGGCAGGAGCAAAAGGGTATGTGGTAAAGGATTCAGCCTCTGAAAGGCTTTTGCAGGGTCTTGATTCTGTGACAAGCGGCGAATATTTCCTGGACAGCTCCGTATCTCATGCGGTTGTCGCGAATCTTCTGAGATTACCGCTGAAAGAGGCAAAAATTACGGATGCCGATTACGGAAGCTTGACGCCCAGAGAACAAGAGGTGATGCGGTTTTTGGCGGAAGGGCTTTCGAGCAGAGCGGTTGCGGACAAACTTTTTATCAGTCCGAAGACCGTTGAGAATCACCGCGCAAACATTATGAACAAGCTCGGGCTTCACAGCACCATGGAACTGGTTCGCTACGCCGCAAAGATCGGCTTAATAGACGTGGATCTCTGGAAGGAATAGCCCCGAATTTATTTAGTCCTCCATTTGATCGTGTAAATCATGGCCTTGACCTTCTCGTCGCGAGATATTCCGTCCGGGACAGCTTCCCGCCTTATGGGGACATCCCCCACTAAAATGAAGCCTTTTCTCTATGGACAACGATACTGCCGATCTGATAATCACATCTTAAAATTAGACAGTTAAGTTCAAATTTGACACTTCGTCCGCATTAAACAGAGGAGGAATTATGATTTCTTCTCCATGCAAAAATTGCTCCAGGAGAAACATGCCAAAAGAGACCTGTGCAAGGGATTGCCAGGTGCTTCAAGCGGTGCAGGATATTCAGGCGGCATCCGGAAAGAACAGCTTTTTAAGTGGAATAGACTGCACCGAAGAGAGCAGATACGCCGTATCGTTTCCGCTCACGCGAACTTTTGACACGGTCTGGACGGCATGATCCGACAGAGCCATCTGATGGGAATTGAACCCGTGAAATGCCCGGGTTGAAGATGCTGATTTCTTTGATATAATAGTTGAGGAGGCCGTGGTGGCAATAAAAGACAAAAGCGGGATCGATGCCGCCAAAAAGGACGAGCGCACCAAAAATGGAACAAAAATAGTGCCCGTCGGCATCGGGCCGGACGCTGAAAAAAAGAATTTTCTGGATGTCACGGCCCTCATTAGAAGTGTTCAACGCGCTGAAGGCCAGACGGACTGCTTTCGGAAAGGGATATCCGATTGCGATAAGGCTGAATGCACGTGGCGATCCTTTTGTCTTGAAACACATTAGAGGGAAAGGAGGTGGCAACCGAAAAACGGCTTTTTTCTTCACAGGTTCACGCCCCATCCTCATCCTGACCGCTTATGACCCCATTGTCTTTCTGACCTGTATTGCGACGCTTTCTGCAAATCCGTTCCAGACCCTATGCGTTGCCGTAGAGCTCCGGACGTCTGTTGGGAAGGAAGTACCGCATCCTGTGATTTCGAACGTTGTCTAAATCCTCGGCCTTAAGGTCTGAAACCATCATTCCTTCCTTATCACTTAACATATTGCCAATGACTTCGCCGGATGGCCCGATGAGCACTGCAACACCCGGGAAATGGAGGCCTTTGTCATTTTCTCCGGTCTGGTTGCATGCGACGACGAAAAGACCGTTGTCATAGGCCCGAGCAGGCAGGTGGCGCATCCACGACCTGTATTTCTCTTCAGGCGTTCCTCTCGGTGATGCGTGCGGCATGAAAATAATGTCGGCACCCTTCATGGCCATACGGGTGGTAAGTTCCGGAAAATGAGCGTCATAACAGAGCTGAATTCCAAATTTCAATCCGCACGCTTCAAACAGGGGAATTCTGTCGCCGGGTTTGAATACAGAACGTTCGGGCGGAGAGATGTGGATTTTCCGGTATACCCCGATGCCTCCATCAGGTTTTATTATCAGGTGACTTGCAAACAGACTGCCGGTCTCATCTTTTTTGACTTTTTCGGCAACCCCGGCAAGAATGACCATGTTTTCAGATTTGGCCAGCCGTGACAGGTCCCGGGTTATGGGGCCAGGAACCTGCAGGGCGGCCGTTCTTATATCCTCACCCGTAGTGTACCCGGTCACATTCAATTCCGGGAAACAGATAATCGCCGCCCCTTCCTTTTTGGCCTCCTTAATCCATCGGGCCATACGTTCCAGGTTGCCGGCGGTGTTATCCACTTGCGAATTGAAGACGGCGACGGCGATGCGGATATCTTTCATTTCATAAGACCTAAAGTGTAAAGTGCGCCTTTATCTTATACACCTTCGTGGCAGGAAGGTTGATAATTTCATTTATTTGAGTTTCCCTGGATATATTTTTAAGGTTTTCCTCTATCTCTTCCATGGAGGGAGCGATAAACGTAAACCACACATTGAATTCGTTATCCCGCTGGTAGTTGTGTGTTACTCCGGGATAGCGGTTTACGGTACGCGCAAAATGGTCGATTTTGTTTTCCGGTACCTTTGCTGCGCATAGCGTGCTGACAAATCCCAGTTTTTCAGGAACAAAATTTCCACCGACCCGACGAATGATGCCCGTTTTTTTCAAACGGCCAAGGCGCTTTAGGACGTCAATTTCAGACAGTCCGAGGCTTTCCGCAATTGAAAGATAAGGGCGAGGCGTTATGGGGAAGTCGGATTGTATGCGGTTTAGAATCGTCCGGTCGATGTCGTCTATTTTTGACATGGGGGTCTCCTTATCCTGATTTACCCGCATTGGGAAAATTATGGCGCGTTCCGAGCATTATTTATAAATCGAACGTGCAGCTTACGGGTTCTGGGACCGTCAAACTCACAGAAAAATATCCCCTTTAATAATCATAACGCCTCGCAACGATATAAAAAAAGGCCCTGCGTTTGATGCAGAGCCTTTTTACAAGTTGGGTGAAACCGATCACGATATTTTTAACTATACACATCCTGTCGGTTTCGGAAGACCAGCCATTTTACATGCTCCCTTTCCGGGTCCTGAAGGGAAGAGTTCATAAATGTGTTTCAGTTTGAAACCGGTAACCTTTGACAGAATACGAACCATCGGCGCAATTCCGTTTTTTCTGTAATAGTCCTGAAGCACCTCGATAACCTTCCGGTGCTCATCGTTGAGCTCCTCAATACCTTCCTGGTTTTTTACCCACTGGACCCACTCCTCGCACCAGCCATCAAAGCTTTCGATAAAGCCGTCTTCATCTATCGTAAATGTTTTTCCCATAAAATCAACCGTTGCCATTTAAAAAACCTCCTTCTCTCTTTATGTATTTATCTTAATGACCTTTGGCGATCTGTGGCCTGTCGATCAACCTGTACACTTTGAAGAGTTTAAACTATATTATTGAATCGTCAATGTCAATATCAAAAAGGCACTTATATGCCGAGCAGGAAAAATTTGTTAAATTAATTAGAGGATTCGGTAAAATTTATTAAAATAACAGATGGATACAATTTAGTTTAAAAGGCCTATTTTGCCTCAATATCGACGATATCAACACGATTTTCAACGCCCAGAACACCGAGACGCGCATTTACGGATTCCACCCTGTTGAGAAGTCTTTCCATCCCCCGATCAAATGTGCATTCATGGTCTTTTCGCACATGAACGACCAGTTTGGATGCGCCGAATCTGAAAGCGTTGAGCATGTCCAGGTCGGAGAGCCGCCCCAGGCAGTCCATGTAAACCGTATCTTTTGATTCGAGCATTTTTCTCGAGGTCACGTTTCGGATGCAGGCGAATCGGACCATGCCGTCACCGGACTTCTTGAGGACGGCCTGTATTTCCTCCGCGAGTCGGCCTTCGGGGAACCGGCCGACATTAATCACCGCACCGGGGCACTCGACAGCGCACATGCCGCAGGCCACACAGAACGCTTCAGGAAAAGATACCCTTCGTCCTCTGAACTCCGGAACGCCGAAGGGGCAGACCCGCAGGCAGGTGAGACACGCGGAACAATAGCGGTCCGGAATAAGTCCGGCACCCAGGCCGCAGTTCATGCATCTCCTTGATTCAATCATCGCCTGCTCCTCGGTGTATGCCTTCTCGTAATCCATGAATCCCTTGATCCTTTCCCTGGGAGGCATCAGGATTATAGGCTGACGATCCTCTTTGGAAATCCTGTTTGCATGGGCATCATCGAGTCTTCCCACCACTTTCCCTTCTTTTTTCTGCAGCGGTTCCACCTTGCCGGTCTTGAGGTAGTTGTTTACAATCCGTGCGGCCTTCTGACCGTGAGCCACCGCCTGGATGGCAGATCCGGGACCGCTTGCCACCTCGCCGCAGGCAAATAGCCCGCTGACGCTCGTTGCCAGGGTGTTGGGGTCTACGATAAGCCTGAACCCCTGAGTATCGATGTCGGTACCCTCGGTCCAGCTCAGATCGGATCGTTGGCCGATGGCGAGTATGATGGTATCTCCTTCCAGACGGGTGATCCGATCATCGAAAAATGTGGGAGAGAACCGACCGTTTTCATCGAATACACTCTCCACCGCCTTGCAGGTGAGCCCGCAAACATCACCGTCTTCCAATTCCACGCACTCGGGGCCCCAGGAAGGATTTATATCGATACCTTCCTCAACAGCCTCTTCAATTTCCCACGGCGAGGCAGGAATAATATCCATGGACTCCAGGCAGACCATGGTTACTTTCTCGGCACCAAGTCTCTTGGCCGACCGGGCGACGTCAATCGCCACGTTGCCGCCGCCGACGACGATGACATTTTTACCGATTTCAGGTGCATCACCCCTGGCAAGCGCTCTTAAAAACGGCAGGGCGAGTAGCACGTTTCCGGCGTCCATTCCGGGGAGGGGAAGGGTGTGGCTGTCCTGAAGCCCGATAGCAACAATGACAGCGTCGAAGCCGGTTTTTTGGAGATCGTCTATGGTGAAGTCTTTACCGAGGCACTTTCCCGTGTGCAGTTTAATCGGCAGGCCGAAAATGGCGTCGATGTCCTCCTGAAGGGCCTCTCTGGGAAGACGGTAACGCGGAATTGCGTTCATCATCATTCCACCCGCTTTTTCCTCCCGATCGAACACCTCTACCGTGTGCCCTCTCAGGGCCAGGTCGCGCGCCGCGGTGAGTCCCGAAGGGCCCGCTCCGACGATGGCGACCCGCTTCCCGCTCTCTCCCGGCGGCAGATCGGGAACAGATCGGTGGGTCTTTCGGTATTCTCTCATCGTTTCATAGACAAACCGCTTGAGCGCCCTTGCCGAAAGCGCTTCATCCACGTCTTTTCTGCGGCAGTTGTCCTCGCATGCGTGGGGGCAGATTCGGCCGCACGCCGAACCAAAAGGGTTCACCGTCCGGATAATCTCAAAGGCATCCTCATACCTGCCTTCGGAGATTGCGGCAATATATCCCCGAACATCTGTGCCCGCGGGACAGGCATCAGAACACGGCGGCCGGAACTCATTGTTTTTTTTGGAATGATCGGGCATTTTTTTATATTCTCCTTGGCATGTTTTTCGAAAATCGCCGGAAACAGGCGGCGATCCGGGAAATAATATTCTTTATCCTTGATGCTGCCGATCCGACAGCCCCATTCAAAATATCAGCAATATGTATAAACAGAGGGCTTGTCAACTCAAAACCTCAACGTTTCACAATATCGACGCGGGTTCACTTCAAGAGGTTGATCCGCTCGAGTTTATTGAAATTAATTGATAATTGGATCGTTCCGATGTATGAGTTCAATTGATGTGTTCTAATGCTTTAAAACAAAACGTCGTTGTCATCTGCGGACCAACCGCAATGGGGAAAACCACGGTCGCGATCAATCTCGCCGGGAGTTTCAATGCCGAAATCGTGGGTGCCGATTCCATGCAGGTCTATCGACACATGGATATCGGTACGGCCAAGCCGACCCCTGACGAACGGGCTGCCGTTTCCCATCATATGATTGATATCATCGAACCGGACGAACCCTTGGATGCCAGGCAGTATGCCGAAATGGCACGAGAAAAGATTGCCTCGCTCCATGCCCGGTGTATCACGCCTTTTGTTGTGGGCGGCACCGGTTTCTACATCAAAGCACTGCTCCACGGCCTGTTCGAGGATGCGCCGTCGGATCCCGATATCCGAATGCGTTTAAAGCAGGAGGCAAAAGACCATGGCAGCGCACTTCTTCACGGCCGTCTGGGAAAATGCGACCCCGGAACGGCCGAAAGATTGCACCCCAACGACACCTACAGGATTGTCAGGGCTCTGGAGGTGTATGAATTGACCGGAAAGCCGATTTCCGCGTATCATAGCAAACACGGCTTTTCGGAAAAGCCGTTTAATGTCTTGAAAATCGGCCTCTGTCTAAACCGCGATTTGATTTACGATCGTATTAACCGGAGGGTCGATTCGATGATCGCGGCCGGTTTTCTCGACGAGGTTAAGGGGTTGCTTGACATGGGGTTTACGGCCGATCTCAAATCCATGCAATCCATCGGCTACCGACACATGGTCGGTTTTATCAACGGTCGCTTTTCCAGGGATGAGATGCTGCGGACATTGAAGCGGGATACGAGAAGATATGCAAAGCGCCAGCTGACATGGTTTAGGGCGGACCCCGAAATACGATGGTCGCAACCGGATCGGCTGGAGGAAATCCGCCGTGCCGTAAAAAAGTTCTTGCAGCCCGAGGCCGGCAGCCGATAACAATGTTTCATACAAAATATTCAAGCCAACGCCATCAGGGTGAGAAATACAATGAAAATAGCGATCGCACAGATTAACCCGGTCATCGGCGACTTTGAACACAATTTTAACCGGATGAAGCATTTTGCAGATAGGGCCGTCGATTCTTCGTGCGATTTGATTGTCTTTTCGGAACTTGCCGTGTCCGGTTATCCGCCTCTCGATTTACTTGAAAAAACGGATTTTATCGATGCAAACCTCGCCTGTTTAAGCAGACTGATGGCGTCGATCCGGGGCATCGGGGTCGTGTGCGGGTTTATAGATACAAATCCCGCAGACAGGGGAAAACCCCTGTTCAATTCCGCTGTGCTTTTCGAAAACGGTCAAATACTTCACAAGGTCCATAAGCGGCTTCTCCCAACATACGACGTGTTCGATGAGAGACGATATTTCGAACCCGGGGCGGAAAGCGCGTCCTATCCATACAAAGGGCGCAGGATCGGTCTCACGGTTTGCGAAGATGCCTGGAACGATGCGGACATCTTCAAGAGGAGGGCCTACCCTATAGATCCCGTAGCCCTGGTTGTAGAAGACGGTGCGGATATTGTCATCAATATATCGGCGTCCCCGTTTCGCGTCGGGAACAGAGAATTCAGGTGGCACATGTACGGATCCATGGCCCGGAAATACGGCATCCCTTTTATTTTTGCCAATCAGGTCGGCGGTAACGACAGCGTGCTTTACGATGGGTTAAGCACTGTTTTTGATACAAAGGGAAAAATAACAATCAGGGCTCGTGATTTTGCGGAAGACCTTGTGATCTTTGATACGGAAGCATCTTCGTCCGAATCGTATAAGGATCAGCTCCGTGCCGTCTCAAAATCGGATATAGAATCTATCCTGAACGCTCTCGTCATGGGGACACGCGACTATGTGACCAAATGCGGCTTTTCAACGGTTGTCTTCGGATTGAGCGGAGGCATAGATTCTGCGGTGACGGCATGTATCGCCGTTCGGGCCCTGGGTCGGGAAAATGTTACGGCTGTATTTATGCCGTCCCGATATACGTCTGCCGATAACGTTGAGGATACGAGAAGACTTGCCGAAAATATCGGGATAGAAATAAAAACGATTCCCGTCGACGGCATTTTTGACGAATTTTTAACGTATCTCTCCCCCTCTTTTGATAATAAAAATCCGGGAATCACCGAGCAGAACATTCAGGCGAGAATACGCGGCAGTATTCTCATGGGGCTGTCCAACAGGCACGGCAGCCTCGTTCTTTCCACGGGAAACAAATCCGAACTCGCTGTCGGATACTGTACGCTGTATGGTGACATGAACGGTGGATTGGCCGTAATATCAGACGTTCCGAAAACCATGGTCTATGAACTCGCCCGGTTCATAAACACGGAAAAAGAGGTTATTCCACAGCGGATCATGGAAAAGGCCCCCTCGGCGGAACTCAAACCGGATCAGACGGACCAGGATGACTTGCCGCCGTATGAAATTCTTGACCAAATATTGAAAGGATACATCGAAGACCTCAAAAGTGTGGACGATCTGGTCAAGATGGGGTTCGACAGACACCTGGTGAAGGATGTCGTATCGAGGATTCATCGGAATGAATACAAACGATACCAGGCGGCCCCCGGTCTTAAAGTGACGTCAAAAGCATTCGGGTTCGGAAGAATATATCCGCTTGCGCAAAGGTATACACCCGTTTAGTTATACTCAAAGCCGCACCAGGTGGTGATATTTTCGATGGGTTCACGGTCGCTTTTGACCTGGTTTGCCGGGAAATCCCAGTTGGGATAGCCAATGGCGATGGCGGTTATGATCCTTTTGTCATTCGGGATTCCGGCATGTTCCCTCAACACTTCCGGATACAGAACACCCTGATTTTCAATGCAGGTGCCTAAACCGAAATCCAGGGCAGCAAGACAGATGTTTTGAACCAGCATCCCGATATCCAGCGATGGTCGTGCTTCCGGGAGCATTCGATCCAGGGTGATGATGATGATTGCCGGTGCATTGAAGTAGCGAAACCCCAGCGCCATCCACCCCGCTCTTTTGGCCTTATCCTCTCTGGGGATATCCATGAGTGTGAAAAGCTGTTTCGCGATTTCCACCTGGCGCCGCCGGTAAATACTGCCGGAAGGCCATTCAAAAGCCTCATATTCAGGATTCGGGGGCGCTCCGGAATTGAACTTTTCCATATTGCCCCGCCGGATATTCTCCAGAACATCTCCGGTGACGACAATAAATTCCCATGGCTGCGCGTTTGACGCAGAGGGCGCCCGGGTCGAGATCTCGAGAAGTTCCTTCAATGTCTCTTTCCGGACGGGGGTCGATTTAAAATCCCGGATGCTTTTTCTGGTTTTTACGGCGTCTATGATGTTCAAGAGGTCCTCCTTTATTTATTTCGCTTTAAAAACCTGGTTTTCAGGTTTTTCTGACGACGCCAATCTTTTGTTTTGGTTATTTGAACATTCGAATGTCTGATTTGTTTCGAGTTTATCCCCGTCGGGATGCTACGCGCGAAATTCGATATTCGGATTTAAACAGTGTCGTTACAACGCAAGCCACTTCCAGGGGAAACCCAAAGGCTGGCCCTCTGGGCCAGGATCTTCACTCTCCCCGACGGGCTAATCGTTCATTGCAGTGAAGCAGCATACTTCCCCTGCCATGAATCCCTTATTTCCAGTGTGTTTCGAATGAGCGCAAGGGTTTCTGTTTTCTTCAGGGACCATTCCGGGGCAACGAGTTCTTCCGGATGGGGGTCCCCGGTCAGGCGCTGAATGACCATGCCTTTTGGTATGCGTTCCAGAAAATCACATACGAGATTTGCGTATTCCTGCTGCTCGAGACACCTGTAGGACCCG